>JBDTMC010000471.1:0-6151 GCA_039934475.1 Bryobacteraceae bacterium
GTGGGACAGCCCACTCTGAGCGTCACCCCGAGTCTCAGCTTCTCCGCTGACCTCAATGGCTCCGCTCCGCCGCCACAGGCGATTCAGATCACCGGCACGCAGGGTCTCACGTTTACAACCTCGGTGGCGCCGGTCTCATCCTGGCTCACCCTGAGTTCGACCACCGGCACGGTTCCGGCCACAATCAATGCATCCGTGAACCCGGCCGGCCTCGCCCTGGGGACCTACAACGCCACGGTCTCAGTCACTGCTCCCGGTGCCACAGCCAGAACCGTCGCCATCAGCCTCCTGGTGAGCGACAAGCCTGTATTAACCGTTGCGCCGAACCCGGTTTCGTTCACCTACCAGTTGGCTGGCACAAACCCCGCGCCACAGCAGGTCACGATAAGCAGCGCTGGCGTCAACATCAACTACACCCTGGCATCTGACCAGCCTTGGCTCACCTTATCGTCCTTGGCAGGTACCACCAATGGCTCGACGATCGCCACAGTCGTGCCAGGAACTCTGCCTGCAGGCACGTATACGGCCCACATCATCGTCACCGCAGCCGGTGTTGGCAATAGCCCGCTGCAAGTGCCGGTTACCTTAACCATCAGCTCTCCGGCTACCACCCTCTCGGCCACACCGAACTCGCTCACTGTGGCTGCCGCTACTGGGTCGGCCGCAATGACCAAGACGATTTCGGTCACCAGTACACAGGCTGGGGGATCGGCTCTCACCGTAACATCGACTGGCGGATCGTGGCTCGCCGTCACTCCGGCAACCGCGGCGTCGCCAGCCACGCTCACCGTAACGTTGACTCCTGGGACGTTAACCTCGGGCACCTACACTGGAAGCATCTCAGTAGCAGCAACCGGTTCTACTCCGCTTACCATCCCCGTGACGCTGAAGTTAACCAGCGATCCGGCAATCAATGCCGTCACCGACGGCGCTGCCTATGACACAGCGGGCTTCGCTCCCGGCAGTATCATCTCCATCTGGGGTGTCAACCTCGGTCCGGATCCCTTCGTCTCCTTCACCCTTAACGGTGCGGGCGGCGTCGATCCTGGCCTGGCCGGCGTGAAGGTCACTGTAGATGGCACTCCAGCCATCCTCCTGATGTCCTGGACTCAGCAACTCAACGCCATCCTGCCGTTCTCCGCCAAAACATCGGGGAATGCTGATGTGGTCGTGGAATACAATGGCAAGACTTCGGTTGCTTTCCCGATCCCCATGGTCCCCGCCGCTGCAAAGCTATTCGCGGCTAACGCCCAGGGCATCGGTCCCGCGGCGGCTCTCAACCAGAACTACTCGGTGAACGACCAGGCTCACCCTGCCGACAAGGGGTCGGTGGTGCAGTTGTTCGGCACCGGCGGCGGCATAGTAGCGCCGGCGGTCGTCGAAGGCGGTGTCGCTTCCAGCACCCTATCCTGGGTAACGTTGGGGTACTCCGCTACTGTGAACGGAGTCACATCCCCGTTGTTCTACGCGGGTACCGCTCCCGGCTTAGTGTTCGGTGTCTATCAGTTCAACGTCAAACTTCCGGATGACGTGGCTACCGGTAGCGCGAACATCGTAGTGCACATCGGTGACAGCCAGACTCAGCCTGGTGTCACTGTGTTCGTAAAGTAAACCGCTACTCGGGGCAGGCGGACCATCATGGTTTCCGCCTGCCCTTTCCTCAAAGACTCCGCAAGCAGTTTTGCCCGAATCCTCTCCCCACTCTTCCTCTTCGGCAGTCCCCATAACACGACTCCTATAAATATATGACCTCGTAACTTTCCCAAAAGTGATGATAGAATTGGCAAACTCCAATGAGCAAACCAAAAACAAGGCTCAACTCACCACTGGTGTTGATCCTCTTTTTCGTTCTGGCTCTCTCTGCCCACGCTGCTGATGTCGTCTACACTCTCACCGGCACCCTCGCGCTACAGAGCGATCCCTCCACCGATCCCTTGCATCTTGATGGGAAAAGCTTCACGCTGTCCGTGTTCTTGGACAGCACTAACTCGCCATCGTCGAGTTCGCCATCGGCATCTTCGGGCACCTACAATGCCGCTCCCGGCACAAAGATCCATGCGGAAATCGTTGGTCTCATTGGCGCCGATTGCGCCGCTTCGCCTCTGCCCACTGTCGCCATTACCGACAACGCATCCACCGCGGTTGACACAATCGGTGTTTCCAATTGCCAGCTTCCGATTTACATGATGTTCGCCCGGGTCAATGTGCCCCCTGGTGTGATGACCACCGCGGCCCCGTCGAATATCCCATCGACCTCCATCGCCGGGCAGGCGCAGTTTGTGCCCGCCTCTCAGATCCCCGCTATTTTCAACTTCAGTAATGCCACCCTTGTTGCCACCGGGGCCCCGCCTCCCGTGGCGACTCCCAACCCTACCTCGTGGACGCTGCCTGCTGTCATACAAGGATCCGCCGAACCCATCACGCATTCCCTCTCCCTCTCCAGTGCCGGCGCGCCTGTGTCATACACCGCCGTAGCTGCCGCCGGTGGTTCTTGGCTTGCCGTCAGTCTTACCGGCCCCGGCAACACCCTCAGCCCCAGCCTCACAATCACCGTCGATCCGACCGGGCTGACGGGAGCCCCCACCACCTACAAGGGCACTGTCAATTTCAGAAATAGTACGAACCTTCTGGCGAGCGTTCCCGTCAGCCTAACGGTAAACCCTCCTACTTTAGCTGTGCCCGCCACGCCCATAACCTTCACCTATGTGATCGGCGGGACAACTCCAGCCCGACAGACGGTGGCGATTGGAGGCACCTCCGCCATTGCCTTCACGGCTTCCGGTGGAACCGCAGCCTGGCTTTCGGCAACTGACGGTACGGTTCCCGGAAACATGGCTGTTTCGGTTAACACCGCAGGGCTGGCCGCCGGTAAGTACACCGGCGTTGTTACGGTCACCTCCGCAGGTGCGACGGGTAGCCCTGCCACCATTCCGGTAACACTCACTGTGACGCAACCGGTGATCGCAGTGTCTGCGGGCATCACCTTCTCCTATCGACTCGGCACATCCGTTCCTCCTCCACAACCGATTCAGATCACCGGTACCCAGGGCGTCAGGTTTACTGCTTCGGTGTCGCCGGTCGCGGCCTGGCTTAGCCTGAGTTCGGCCACAGGTACAATTCCCGGCTTCCTCAGTGCCTCCCTTGTTCCCGCCGGACTTGCGCAGGGGACCTACACCACTACAGTTTCCATCGCCTCGCCCGGTGCCACCACGAAGACGGTCGTTATCAATCTCACTGTGATCGACAAGCCCGCACTCTCCGCATCGCCTAACCCGCTTCTATTTACCGCCGAATTCGGAGGCTCCAATCCCCCGCCCCTCCAGGTCACCATTGCCGCCGATGGTTCGAATATCAACTACACGCTGACCTCCGACCAGCCTTGGCTCTCACTATCATCCACGTCCGGTACAACCAGCGGATCCACCATCGTCACAGCGGTGCCAGGTGCGCTCACCGCGGGCACTTATAGTGGTCACATTGTCGTCACTGCCGACGGCGTCTCCAATAGCCCGTTCCAGGTTCCAGTTACCCTTACCGTTGCACCCCCAGGCACAGTCATTTCAGCGTTACCCGCATCTCTCAGCGTAACGGCAGCTCCCGGGTCGGCCCCAGTCACCAGGACTATTTCCATCGCCAGCACCCAAACAGTGGGGATGGCTATTACGGTGTCATCAGCGGGCGGATCCTGGCTGACTGTCACGCCGGCAACGGCGACAACCCCGTCCACCCTCACCGTCACACTGACTCCGGGCTCATTGACGGAAAACCCCTACAGTGGGAACATCACGGTAACCGGAACCACTGGTGATCCGCTCACCATCCCAGTAACCCTCAACATCAAGGCAGATACCGATCCGGTAATCCACGGGATCACTGACGCCGCGGGCTTTGCAACGGACGGATTTGCGCCCGGCAATGCCATTTCGATCTTCGGCGCGAACCTCGGTCCGGAACCTTACGTGACCTTCGCACTGAATGGCTCGGGGGGTGTAGACCCCGTTCTAGCCGGTGTGAATGTAACGGTAGACGGCGTTCCCGCCATCGTCCTGCTTTCCTGGAAACAGCAACTCAACGCCATCATGCCCTTCTCCGCCAAGACCGCTGGCAACGCGGATGTAGTCGTCGAATACAACGGCAGGAAATCAGCCGCCTTCCCCCTCCCCATGGTTCCAAGTGCGGTGAAGTTGTTCACGGCAAACGCCCAGGGCACGGGCCGGGCGGCGGCGCTCAACCAGGATTTTTCGGTGAACAAGGAAACGCACCCTGCCGGCAAAGGAGAGGTCGTGCAGTTGTTCGGCACGGGGGGCGGCATCGTCGCCCCAGCCGTGGTCGAAGGCGGAATAGCCGCAAATACTCTCTCCTGGGTAACGCTGGAGTACGCGGCCACCGTGAACGGCGTGAGTGCCCGGGTCTACTACGCGGGAACCGCGCCGGGCCTCTTGTTCGGCGTCTACCAATTCAACGTCCAGCTTCCGGCTGACGTCGCAACCGGCCCCGCGACCATCGTTATTAAGATTGGTGAGAGTCAGACCCAGTCGGATATCACCGTGTTTGTGAAGTAAGCCCGTTTCCTCATTGCGCCACTACCGGTATCCATATCTCGACGCCGCCCAAGCCGGTGCGGCCGTCGAAGTTCTCTCCATAGCGCTCAAAGAAGGGACCGTCCGCTACTTTGTAACCTGATGCCGGCAGGGCATCGTTCCAAATAGTCTTGAAGGACGCCCCGATGGCTGAGATGTGCTCGCGATGCTCGAACACGGTGTAAGTTTGCGGAGGGATCCGCAGGCGGGTGAATTCGGCTGGGTATGCAGGAAATTCAGTTACTTCTACGCCGCAAATGTATTCGTAGCTGCCCGCGTCGTCAGTGTTGCACATTACGCCGTACGCGACGCGTCCCACTTGCCCCGGGATATTGCCGAAATGCGGCAGGAATCTGTTCCATTGCGCCGGGATTCCAGCGTTGGACTCACAGCGTTCGCCCAGTCCGAAAATGAGAAGGGCCTCGCTGCGAACCAGTCGCAGGGCGGCCAGAGTGGTGACGGTAGATTGATTCATTCTAAGTGGCTCCAGTAGGTTGAGTTTGCCGCAATGGGCCTGTCCCCGGACTTGCTCCGGAGTCAAACCGAACTGCTGGCGAAAGGCGCGTGTGAACGCTTCATGGGAACCGTAGCCTGCGTCCAGCGCCACCGCGAGAATGTCCGGCGCGCCCTCCGCCAGCATTCGCGCCGCCTCGCTCAACCGCCGCCCGCGCAGATACGCCACCAGGGATATGCCCGTCGATGCCGAAAACGCGCGCGAGAGGTGGAATCGCGAGACGCCCGCAATGCCCGCCACGGTGTCGAGAGAAAGCTCGCCGCTGAGGTGGCTTTCGATGTACCAGAGTGCTTTGCTCGTTACGTTCACGTTGCCTACTGAAGAAAGAATACGGCCCTACCTGGAGCCCGCACTTGATCGTTCTTGCTCACGGCGGAGGAACCCGGAAAATCAAAATCGAATAACCGGCCCGGCCAACTGGTCTCATTGATTGGAAGCTGCTGAAGTAGCCTTCGTACTCGGGCCGGAAGAGAAAGCCGAGCAGATTGTTGACGCTGATGGCGAAGAGTCCCGGACGAGGAACCAGGACGGTGGCCGCGACATACTGAGGCTCCCAAGGTGTGGGTTCCACTTCCCAGGTTCCGGATGGCAGATAGCCGGAGGGATCCTCCGGCCCGAAGAGGCTGAGGTGAATGTTAGTGATTCTCTCCCGCCGCACATAGTCGCCAAGCGCGCGGAAGTCCTGGCCCCAATCGATATTACTGTCCGCAAGATACTTCCAACCCTTGTTCGGCCCGCCGATCCACACGTTGAAATAGGAGATTCCGTGGGGATACGCCATGCCGGAACTCACCGCGAGCCAGGCGACAAGGACTACCCCAGGCCAGCGAAGACGATCGAGTGCAAACCCCGATCCGAGGAGTAAGAACGGGTACGCCGGCAGGATGTGGCGGATGCCGATATGAAAACTCGAGAGTACGCCGCAAGCGAGGAAGAAGAACGCGAGACCCCAAATCACCAAAGCCGCCTTGGCGTCCGCCTGGCGCCGTCGCACCAGACAAACTGCCAGCCCCGACACGGTGAGGACTTGCAGCGAAATGGGGAACTTAACGGCCAG
>JBDTMC010000472.1:0-6148 GCA_039934475.1 Bryobacteraceae bacterium
CGGCGAGGGCCTGCAGCATGAAGACGGCCACAGCCACCTGCTTGCCAGCACCGTCCCCACCTGTGTGGCGTACGATCCCGCCTATGCCTACGAGATCGCCGTCATCGTCCAGAACGGCATCAAGCGCATGTATCAGGACGGCGAGGATGTCTTCTTCTATCTGACCGTTGAAAACGAGAACTACCCGCAACCCGAAATGCCTGCCGGCGTTGAGGAAGGGATTCTGAAGGGTCTCTACCGGGTCCACAAGTCGACCCTCGGAGAGCCCAAGGTCCAGTTGCTGGGCGCTGGGTCGATTCTGAACGAAGTGATCCGTGCCCAGGCGATCCTCGAAAGCAAATTTGGCATCCCAGCCGATGTCTACAGCGTCACCAGTTATAACGAACTGCGCCGCGAAGCCTTGCACACCGAACGCTGGAACCGCCTCCACCCGGCCGAAGACCCCAAGGTCCCCTATCTGCTCCAGGTGCTCGGCGGCACCGAAGGTCCCATTGTCGGCTCATCTGACTACATGAAGGTGCTCTTCGATCAGCTTTCGCCCTGGCTTCCCAACCGCCTGTACTCTCTCGGCACCGACGGTTTTGGACGCAGCGAAAGCCGCCCCAAACTGCGCCGCTTCTTCGAAGTAGACGCTGAGTCGGTGGTCGTCACCGCGCTTTTCGGTCTGGCGAAGGAAGGCAAGTACGAACCGGAGAAAGTGAAAGCCGCCATCGCCGAGTTCGGGCTCGACCCGGACCGCGCTGACCCATCGGTATCGTAGCGCCATCGCGGAAACGGAGGGGCAAGTCATCGTGAAAAGATGGATTGCGATTCTGGTGCTGGCGGCGGTCCCCGCCTGCGCAGCCGAAAAGAAGCTGTTCAACGGAAAGGACCTCTTCGGCTGGGCCAGTATCCCTCGACACGTGGGCGCGCCGGCTGACCAGAAGCCCGGGTTCATCGTGGAAAGCGGTCTACTCGCCGCGGTCGTTGATGCTCCGGAGGACGACCTGTGGTACACCCTCGGCAAGATCGGCAACGCTACCCTGCGCATCGTCTACAAGGTCTCCGCACCTGACGCAAACTCCGGCATCTTCATCCGCATCCCCTACCGGCCGAAGTCCGAAGACGATGCCATCAACAAAGGCATTGAAGTGCAGATCCAGGAGACCGGCGACGAGTATCACTGCACGGGTGTTCTTTACTCCATGACCAAAGCCATGGCGCGCCCGTACAAGCCGGTGGGCGAGTGGAATACCTTGGAGATCGAGATGCGCGGAAAGCGCACAACTGTCCGTCTCAACGGGGTGGTAGTGACCGACTACGACGGTGTTGCTGCGGTGCCAGCCAAGAATGGCCAATATGAACCCGAACGGGGCCCGCGCCCGGACGAGGGCTACGTTGCCATCCAACACCACGGGGGTGCATCGACCCTGTGGTTCAAAGAAGTAACCCTGATCAAGTAGCTGCCGGCGTTTCGCGGTACATGGGACCGATTCGAACGAAGTTCTTGATCCTAGGCGAGAAATGATTTCGGCTTCGCGGGCACCGTTTTCCGCAGGTAGTCCGGCCCCGGACGCCACCGGCGCAACCAAAGGTCCGGTACTCCCACACAAACTGTAAGTACCCCAAAACTATTGTAGTGGCGCGGGGAAAGACTTTATACTTGGCCGCATTGCGTCACTGGGCGAGAACCACAGAGTTCGGCCCGTAAGGAGATTCAGCAATGCATTCATCCCCGTCGATCCTCCATGGGCGAACCTGGTTTCAGATATTCGCGTTTCTCGTCCTGGTTGCCTTCAGCCAGGTAGTTGGATTCTGCTTGGCACCGGCGGTAGCCGTCGCCGATGCACCGAGCGCCGTTCGCGCCGGTATCCTGCGCTTGAACCCCGCAGGCCCGCTTTTTATGAAGCCGCGGAGCTATAGGATCGCCGGTTTTGCGACGACTCCGGTGCGGCGGGCGCTAAGCCGGATGGATTCACCGTCGCTGGCGCCGACGAATACGACTTGGGTGGGCGGGGCCGGCAACTGGAACAATATCGGAAATTGGACAAGCGGCATACCGAACGGGAACTTCAACGCATTCATTGACGGTGGAAACGCGACGGTTTCTCCGGTAACGCTCGATATCAACGCCAGCGTAAACAATCTCACGATCAGCGCCGGAGACAGCCTGGCGATTGGAAACAATCTGTCATTGACGTTGAACGGCACGAATCTGACGAACAACGGCGGCTTGACGTTGAACTCCGCGGGGAATGTGACCGCACTGATAATCGGCGGACCGAGCATGACGTTGAGCGGCGGCGGCTCCGTAACGTTGTCCAACAGCTCCGCGAATTACATCTATGGGACGGCGGGCGCGAACATCCTGACCAATCAGGGCATCATCCAAGGGGGAGGGATAATCGGCAATAACCAACTCACCTTGGTGAACTCTGGGACGATCAACGCCAATGTCTCGACGAAGCTGATTGTCAATCCGAGCGGAGGAACGACCAACACGGGGACACTGAAGGCCACGGCGGCCGGGACGCTGGATCTGTACAACGCAATCACGAATACGGGCGGTACGATTACAGCTTCGGGGGCCGGTTCCACCGTGCTGATCGATGGGGCGACCGTAACGGGAGGAACGCTCTCCACTTCGTCCGGCGGAGTCATTCAATCGCAGGGCGGCACGATCAGCGGGCTGGCCAACACTGGCACCCTGCAGGTGCCGAATAACAACGTGACCACGCTGCTCGGCACGCTGAATAACACGGGCGATCTACAACTGAACTCGGTTGGCAATGCCACCGAACTGATCGTCGGCAGTCCGACCGCCACCTTGAGCGGTGCCGGAACGGTGACTCTTTCGAACAACAGCCAGAACTACATCATTGGCACTGCGAGCGGCAATACGCTCACGAATCAGCAGACCATTCAGGGAGGCGGCACCATTGGCAGCATTGGGACGGACCAATTGACGCTGCTCAACCAGGGCATCATTAACGCCAATGTAGTAACGCCCCTCATCATCACCCCGAGCGGCGGTACGACCAATACAGGCACGCTGGAGGCAACCGCGGGCGGCACGCTGGATCTGCGTAGGACGATCACCAACACGGGCGCGAATATCATTGCAAACGGGGCTGGTTCCAAAGTGCTGGTGAATGGCGCCACCGTCACCGGAGGGACCTTATCAACGTTGAATGGCGGATTGATACAGTCGTTTGGCGGAACATTCAGCGGCGTGTCCAATACGGGAACTTTGCAGGTGTCTAACAACACTTCGGCCACGCTGACTGGAACGATGAACAACACGGGAACGATCCAGTTGAACTCGCTGGGCAACCCGACGAGCCTGCTGCTGACGGGAACGGTTCAATTGGCTGGGGGCGGCACTGTCACCATGTCCGACAATTCGCAAAACTTCATTTATGGCCCGGCAGGCACGGCACTGGTGAACCAGACTGGTAATACGATTTCCGGTGCAGGCAATATCGGCAATGGCACTTCCAAGTTCACTAACCAGGGGACTGTGAACGCCGTTTCGGCTCATTCGACTCACCTAGTGGTGAACACCGGTACGGCGGGGTCTGTGAATCTCGGCACGATGGAAGCGAGCAGCGGGGGTACGCTGGAACTCCACGGCAGAGTGAACAATTCGAACGGCACTACTAGCGGGTTGATCGAAGCACTGGCCGGTGGCGTTGTCTCGCTGGCGGGAGCGACAGTTTCGGGCGGGACGTTGACGACCGTAGGAAGCGGCGTGATCACGGCGACAAGCGCAACGCTAGACGGATCGACGAACTTGATCACGAACTCCGGCAAGATCCAGGTAGCCAACAACAAGAGCCTCTCGCTGAAGGGGCCGATCGCCAATTCCGGAACCATTTCGTTGAAGTCGGCCGGTAACGCAACGATTCTGAAGATTGTTGGCCCAACCGTAACGCTACAGGGCGCCGGGTCTGTGGTCCTCTCCGACAACTCGCAGAACTTCATCCAGGGATCTTCCACCGGAACCGAGCAACTGATCAACCAACAGACCATCAAAGGCGCGGGAAACATCGGTAACGGGCTATTGACTCTGACGAACCAGGGAACGATCACGGCGAACTCGACATTAGGAAATCATCTGGTGATCCAGGCGGGCAGCGGCGGTGCGACGAACACGGGAACGATGCAGGCAACGGGTGGCGCGACGCTTGACTTGAAGAACACGGTGACGAACACGGGCGGCACGATCAGTGCGGGGTCCGGTTCGACGGTACTTTTGAACGGCGCCACCGTCACAGGGGGAACGTTGAGCGGCACAGGAACCGTAGTTTCCACGAATGCGACGTTGAGCGGCCTGACGAGCGCGGCGACGTTGCAGGTGGGCAACAACACGTCCACTACGCTCGTCGGCACGATCAACAACACGGGCGCCATTCAGCTTAATTCCGGCGGGAACATCACGCAACTTCTGGCGAGCGGGGCGGTGACTCTGTCGGGTGGCGGCGCGATAACACTGTCCGATAACGCGCAAAACTACTTATCGGGTACGTCCGGGAGCTCGATCACAAACCAAAGCAGCACTATCTCGGGCGCGGGGAACATTGGCAACACCTTGATCTCATTTACCAACAATGGGACCGTCAACGCCAACTCAGCCGCCGGAACTCACCTCACTATACAGGCGGGCGCTGGCGGGGCTACGAATCATGGACTGATGGAGGCCACCGGCGGCGGGACATTGGAGCTTCAGAATTCAGTGACGAACACGGGCGCCACGATCACGGCTGGCGCGGGATCCACGGTACTGATAAATGGAGCGACGGTTACGGGAGGAACGCTGAATGGCGCGGGGACGTTCACGTCAACGAACGCGACTTTAAGCGGCCTGACGAACGCCGGGTCCTTGCAGGTGGCGAACAATGTAGCGGCGACTCTGGTGGGCACAATCAACAATACGGGATCGATCAACCTCAATTCGGGGGGGAACATTACCCAGTTGTTACTCACGGGACCGGTGACACTGGCGGGAGGCGGCGCCGTGAATCTGTCTGACAACTCGCAAAACTTTATCTGGAGCGCGACGGGTGGAACATTGGTCAATCAGAACGACACTATTACGGGTTCCGGTAACATCGGCAATAGCACGTCCGGGTTTACTAATAAAGGTACGATAAATGCGACTTCAGCCGTTGGCAACCATCTGATTATTTCCTCGGGAAGCGCGGGGGCGGTCAATACGTCGATCATGGAGGCGAGTAGCGGCGGCACGCTGGAACTGAGAGACACGGTGAACAACGCCGGGGGCACCATCGAGGCGCTGGCCGGTACAGGCACTGCAGCCGGCGGCACGGTGACTTTGAACGGCGGAACGATAACCGGTGGAACACTGACGACGCTGGGAAGCGGAGTGAATGCCGGGGTAGTGACTTCGACTGGTGGAACACTGAGCGGGTTAACGAACTCGGGTTCTGTGCAGGTGGCCAATAACAACTTCCTCAATCTGAAGGGAAGCATCGTCAACAATGGCAACATCGCACTGAATTCCGGTGGAAATATTACGCGGCTTCTGCTGAATGGAAACGTGACACTGAGCGGGACCGGTACCGTGACGATGTCCAACAACAACCAGAACTTCATTTTTGGTACGGCAGGGACGGAAGTGTTGACCAACACGAGCACGATTCAAGGCTCGGGCATGATCGGGAACAATGCGATGGGTCTGGTGAACGGGGGGACCATTCTGGCGAACCAAGCCACGGCTCTGCTGATTAACGCAAGCGTGGCGGGCGGCTTCAATAACCCTGGAAAGCTGCAGTCAAACGCCGGAAGCACCCTTCAAGTGACCGGGCCATTCAGTAATTTCGCGGGCACGACGCTAACCGGTGGAACGTACGTCGTGGGCGGGACCTTGAAGTTTGACGGCGCCAACATTGTTACGAACGCCGCGAACATTACTCTCACCGGCGCCTCTTCCCTGCTGGCGAATCAGTTCGGCGTAAACGCGCTGAACAACTTCACGACAAACGCTGGGGCGGGCCGGTTTACGCTTTCAGGCGGTCAGAACCTGACCACCGCGGGCGGCAGTTTCTTGAACAGCGGGATCATGAGCATCGGGGCGGGCAGCATCTTCACGGTGGGTAACGGCGGGAACACCAGTATCGCGGTGAACTACACGCAGACGGGTGGGACG
>JBDTMC010000473.1:0-6140 GCA_039934475.1 Bryobacteraceae bacterium
TCTATGGTCTCGGTGGTAAGCCCATGTCAACGCTGGTGGTTTAACAGGAGGGCCAGTCGATCGGCGGCTCGTCGCGCGTGCCAGACCATTCCCATGGCGTCGGCAAGTTGCAGCGAGTCGCTGAACAATTCGCGAGCTCGTTGCCGGTCGCCCGGCATGTCGCGAGAGCAGAGCATATCCGCGTGCCAGTAGCGTACAATCGGCTGCGCAACACGACATTGAGTCGAGTCGGCAATCTGGACCGCAGTTCGATGGTGCTCCTCCGATCGAGCCCAGTTGCCCGCGGACGCAGCAGCAATCCCAGCGGATGTACGGAACAAATGCCGCGTGTACAGCCATGGCGGCGCATTTGCCACCACCCACTCGGCGCGAGCTTCGAGTGCGGCGGCTTCCTCCATGCGGCCCAAAATTCCCAGCCCCTCGGCAACAAATGCAAGGCAACTACTTGAACCGATGGTCGGGATCTGCCCTGGAACGGGCAAATGCTCACGAGCCGCCGCCAGCGCGTGCTCAGCTTCTGGGTCTCTCTTGGCGGCCAGGTTCCAAAACAGGCAGCCGCTCAGTTGTCCCGACATATAGGACTCTGGTTCCGCAGCGAGGCCGCTACGCGACCATCGCGCCGCCTGCGCGAGGTCACCCCGATAATGCGCAATAGCTGCAAGTAGAACGTGATCGAGAAAGCTCCAGGGCGCCGAAGTTGCTGTCGCAAAGTCATGCATTTCCCGCGCGGCCGTTTCAGCTTGTTCCAGTTCTCCCCGATGCATGAGCAGTTCGGCGGACATGAAGCGGTAAGTCCAAACTGCATTCTGATGACCCACTCGCTCGGACCGCGCGAGCAAGCCGGCAAGAGCTGTTTCGGTTTCCTCCTCAGGTCTGACGGCCCACATGCCTTCGCTCATGACCTCGTACGCTTCTACTTCGGCCCAAAGATTGCCGGATAAACGGAACGCGGTGACAGCAGCACGTGCAGATTCCGCTGCTCCTTTGGGCCGGGCAGCAAAGTAGCAGATATGGCCCTCGCACAAGCGAGCATATCCGACCGCATCCGACGAGAGATCCGGCAAGGCAGATTCCATCTGCTTCGCCTCTGCAAGGGCCGCAAATGCAGCTTCCATTTCGCCGTTCACGCCGAGGCTGAGGGCATTCAGGAGACCGAGCTGGTAACGAGCCAGAGGTGCTTGCATGCCCACCGCCTTTACTGCTCGATCAAGCACTGCGCATGCTCGACCCGGATCGGCTCGCCAGAGATGAATGTGACCCAGCGTTTGACTGGCTTCGGCGGCTTCCAGCGGTCGACCACCGGCGCTAAACATTTCGATCGCCTGCTCGTAGGCAGCGATGGCTTCACGGGGACGCGACAAACTGCGTAGAGCAGCGGCTCTGGACGCGACAAGGTCAGCAATGTTGGGTTGCCGCTCCCTTTGCGCCAGGTCGAGTGCTCTCTCAACGTGCGCGAGAGCGTCCTCATGTGCCGCACTTGCTGTCGCGCTTCGCGCCGCCATTACAAAGTAGGCGATCGTGTGGCCCACGTCCACAGTGGAACCGGCCTGATAATAGTGGTGGGCAAGTACTGATGCCTGATTCTCGATTGTTCCGACAGACAAGCGCTCGATCGCATTCGCGACCTGTGCGTGAAGTCGCTGTCGTCGCGGCAGCGATAGCGATTCGACCAGCGTTTGCCGGACCAATTCGTGTACAAAACGATACCCCGGTTCGCGTCCGGTCTGGTCAGCTCCTATCAGCTGTGCGCGCTCTGCCTCTTCAAGAGCTTCAAGCACTCTGTCCGGGTGAGCGCTTGGAGGAAAATCGCGCCCGTCCTCGGCGCCCTCCAGTGCTTCCAGCACGCCAACGCTGAACGAGCGTCCAACAATCGCAGCCACTCTCAACACTTGTCGTGTGTGCTCCTTGAGCCGGTCGAGCCGACGCCCAATGACCAGCCGTACCCCGTTGGGCACGCTCAGACCTTCACTCTGAAGGACATTACGCCACGAGCCGTTCTCATCGAACAGCCTGCCCTCAGCCTTGAGTTCAAGAAATAACTCTTCTACAAAGAATGGATTGCCTTCAGTTTTATCAAAAACAAAGCTAACAATTCGCGCAGGTGTGGTTTGCCTGCTTAACTGGTCAAGCAAGGCACCAACGCCAGGCTCCGCCAGGCGTCCAAGAACGAAACGCATTGCCGATTTGTCCCGGACGCAGCTTTCAAGCAGACGTGCCATCGGCGGAGAAATATCTATTTCTGCGTTTCGATAAGTTCCGACAAGCAGCAAAGGAATGGAGCACACTGACTGTGCCAAGTGACTGAAAAGCAGCAGTGTTGCTTCATCGGCCCAGTGAAGGTCTTCGAATACCGCCACGATGGGGTTCAAATTTGCAGCGCGCTCAACGAAGTCCCGGCAAGCATTGAACAGGAACCGGCGCTGCTGTTCCGGAGGCAGTTCGACGGGCGCCGGGATATCTGCGAATGCCTGGCGCAATTCGGGCATTAGTCTGGCGCCTTCAGCTGCGGAATCACCGAGCAATTTCCGGAAGGCATCGCGAGGTGTGAAACGCAATAAACATTCGAGCATCTCGACAAATGGCACGTAAGGTGGCGCGCCCTCCATGTCGCGGCAATGCCCCACCAGTCCGACACAACCGCGCCTCGTCGCTTCCGACAGAGTCAGTCTCACAAGATGAGACTTACCAATACCCGGCTCTCCACCGATCAACACCACCGAACCGTGCCCGGAGCGAGCACGATCGACGGCGCGTAACACTTGATCCCGTTCCTGATCCCGGCCGATCAGGGGAGGATCTTGTGCATCGCGTGTTTGCAGGGCGGCCGCAATGTTTTTGAGTGGGCTCCGCTCCAGGTGGGCTAGCTCTTCGGTTCTGCTGCGGTGCGAGTCGCCCGGAGAGTGTCCCGGCAAGGCCGGCCTTGCGGCCGTAGTCCGGCTCTGCTTCCAGGACTCCAATTGGTCCGACCATGCATAGACAGTCCCACCGCTCTCATGCATGTGGCGGTGAACCGGCAGGTCCTCCTGCCTTTCATACCGGCGCGCTGTTCGCTCGGACACACCTAGCTTTGCTGAGATTTCCTTCCAGCCATCGATTCGAGAGCGCTGGCTCTGCATCTCACCAGAGTATATCCCGGTCATGTTCGGACAGGTTCGGTCAAAAGCGGCCATGTGCCATGTCCGATGATGTCCCTTGATTAAAGCCGGGCATGGCCGCATCATGCTGCTACGCCCAGGTCGTCAGAGGACGCTGTTCGTTGGCCAGTCAAAATGGGCCTGGAGTCAAATCACGAGGGGTTCAATCAAAATGTACATCCAATTAGCGGCATTTGCCACCGGCATTTCCACAAGGAGCCTGTCTTTTTGTCTCTTCGCTGTTCTTGCCGCCGCCCAGTCGCCGGAGAATTTAAGATTTGATCCGAGGATTCCGTACTCTGCTTTCATCCGTGAGGACCTGTTCGCCGGCTTTCTCCGGGGCGAAAACGAGCGGTTCCTGCGAGGCGAAAGAAACCTCGAGATCCTTCTCGCCGAGAGGCCGCAAAACAGGCCGGGACTAATAGCGTGGAAAGGTGGCATTGCTTTCAAGAGGGCGGTTGATGCTTTCGAGGCAAAGCGCACCGACGAGTTTGAGCGCGAATACCGAAGGGCAGTGGATCTTTATGCGGAGGCCGCGAGACTGGCCCCGAACGACGTTGGTGTCATGGCAATAACAGGCGCAGGGTTCGCTATGTTTGCTGATCGTCTCCCCGAGGGCGACCGGAACAATGCATGGGAAGCCTCGTACATCGCCTATCGCGGTCTTTGGCAGGTGCAAGGCACTGACGCGGAAGAGTTGCCGGTGCATTTCAAGGGCGAACTGCTTGCCGGAATGGCCCAATCGGCGCAAAGATCAGGCCGTGCGGCTGAGTCGGCCAAGTTTGTAGAGAAGATTATCAAAACAATGCCTGGCACACCATACGCGACGGTCGCCAAGAAATGGGTCGACATGCCGGCCGAGGTCGGAAAAATGAGGCTGGTTTGCCAGACTTGTCACGATCGAGGGCAGCTCTCGACCAGGGGGCAGATCTCGCCGGATGGAGTAAAGTGAAGTGAACTCACGCTGTCTCTGCCATTGGGCGGCGCCGGTGCCGAATGGCCGCTGAACCGCAATGGCCGCGTGTGACGAAAATGCATCGGCGGACCACAACGGATGAGTACGGCAGTCGTCGTATTACGCCGCTACCCGGAAACAGCAACCTGCGAGCAGAAAGAGAAGATCGGAAGCATAAGATCGCAGGCACTGCCGTTCCTAGTGTTCAGGTCACATATTCCAACCAGGAGGACAAGAAGAAGTAGCTCTTACCGTTCCACCATTCGCAACAACCGCGCACGTAGCAGGGGAGCCGTCTCCGCATCCGGCGTGATCACCAGCACTGTATCATCGCCTGCAATGGTACCCACCACTTCCGGCCAGCTCTGGTTATCCAGAGCCACCGCCAGCGCGTTCGCGGTTCCCGGTGGGGTTCGCAGCACCAGCAGATTCTGCGCCATCCGGATGTCGCGCAAATACTCGCCGACGATTGCGCCGACATGCGTTTCCACCGGTTCGGTTCGTATCGGCCGGTACCCCTCGGCTGTCTTCACCAATCCCAACTCGCGAATGTCCCGCGACAAGGTCACCTGCGTCGCCGGCACGCCCAGCTTGGCCAACTCCTCAGCCAGTTCTTCCTGTGTGAAGATCTGCCGCCCGCGGATTACGTTGAGGATCTGGCCCTGCCGGTAGCTCTTGTTCATGGACGCATCGCCGCCAGCCGCACCGCGGCCTCCTCCAGTGCTTTCGCCACTGATTGCGGCGAAGTGCCGCCCGGAACCACGCGCGTCTTCATCCCTTCCGATGGATTCATCAGCCGGATCATCTCCGGCGCGAACGCCGCGTCAAAGGCTACTAATTCTTCCGCCGTCCACTGCGCCGGCAGCTTGCCTGTCTGCACGCTATGTAGCACCAAACGCCCCGCAATCTGATGGGCCTGATGGAACGGAGTGCCGTTCCGTGCCAGCGCTTCCGCCAAGTCCGTCGCTACCACCCAACTCTCCTCGGCGGCTGCTGCCGGCTTCTCCGGCTTTAACCGCGCCGAATCCACCACCACCCGCGCCATCTCCAGGCAACCGGTAACTTGGTCGAACGCCTCAAACAGCGGCTCCTTATCCTCCTGCATGTCGCGATTGTAGGTGAGAGGCAAACCCTTCATCGTGATGTACAGGGCATTGAAGGCGCCAAATACCCGCCCGCACTTCCCGCGGATCAGTTCCAGGGAATCCGGGTTCTTCTTCTGCGGCATCAGACTCGAACCGCTGGTCACTCCGTCGCCTAACTCCAGCCACCCGAACTCCTCGCCGGAATATAGAATCCAGTCCTCGGCCAGCCGGCTCAAGTGCAGCATCACAGTGGAAGAAGCGTATAGGAAATCGAGCAGGAAATCCCGATCGGCGGAAACGTCCATCGAGTTCCGGGTAATCGAGGCGAACCCCAAATCCCGCGCCATCGCCTCGCGGTCGAAGGGGAATCCGCTGCCCGCCAGCGCGCCCGATCCCAACGGCAGAACGTTCACCCGCGCCCGCGCCTCGTCCAGCCGCTCGCAATCGCGCGCGAACATCTCAAAGTAAGCCAATAGGTAGTGCGGCCACAACACCGCCTGCGCCCGCCGCATGTGCGTGTATCCGGGAATCACAGCATCCGGATACTGCCGTGCCAACCGCAGCAGGGAATCGAGGAACTCCACCAGCAAGCCCCTTGTCTGGTCAATCGCCCCTCGCAGCCACAGCCGCGTATCCAAAGACACCTGCTCGTTCCGGCTGCGGCCCGTGTGGATTTTGTCGGCCAAGCCGTCCACGCGCTCCTTCAGTTTGCGGATTACCAGCGTGTGAACGTCTTCGTCGCTCGCGCCGTCGTAGAAACCAGGCGCGCGCGAGTCGTCGCGAATGGCGTCGAAGGCAGCCACCAGTTGTGTCCGCTCGCCGGCCGTCAGTATGCCCACTCTCTCCAAGGCGCACGCGAAAGCCTGCGAACCCTGAATGTCGGCTTCAATTAGTCTTTTGTCGAAGTGAAGGGAACCGGAGAACCTCTCGAAGACCTCGCTCGGTCCGGTTTCGAATCGGCCGCCC
>JBDTMC010000474.1:0-6095 GCA_039934475.1 Bryobacteraceae bacterium
GTTCGATTTGAGGTCGGGAGCAAACCCTCCCTCGTCGCCCACCGCGGTGCTGTAGCCTTTCTTCTTGAGAACACTCTTCAGAGCATGGAACGTCTCGATTCCCATGCGTATCGCCTCGGTAAAGGTAGGGGCACTATGAGGAGCAATCATGAACTCCTGGAAGTCCACCGTGTTGTCTGCGTGCTTGCCGCCATTCAGGACGTTCAGACATGGTACTGGCAGCGTAGCGGCATTCACGCCCCCCAGATACCGGTAAAACGGCCTTGGCGAGTACACCGTTGATATGGCCGAGCCCTGCGAACGCCCTTGCCACCGTAGCGCTGGTGGTCGCCATCCCTGAGCTCTACCGCTTCCTTCTCACCGGTGGAAGCACCGGAAGGCACGGGCGCCATTCCCAATGTCCCATCATCCAGAACCACCTCGGCTTCAACCGTCGGATTTCCACGGGAGTCAAGGATCTCACGGCCAGTCACTGATGCGATTGTCATCATCAGGTTACAAGTCCTTCTACTCCTATTGTGCTCCTGAAACATCGGTCGGCACCGCCGATTGCGATTTTGACTAGCCAACCGCCTCGTCGGCGGACTCGTCCAATTGCACATGGTCAACCTCGACGCTTACCTCACCGCCAGTGATGTACTCCACCGTGTGAGGCTGGTGCTCCACCGACTCATCAATGGCCGACAGATGTAAGTCCGAAATGTGGACACCGTCCACAATCACCAGCGTGGTACCTTTCAGGTGTTTCGCCTGCTGCCGGACAAATTGCTCCAGGATTCGCTTCGGGGCGAGTAGTTCGACACAGACCGGCAGGGTCGTCAGTGGGACTTCCCCCGCATCAATGGATACATTCTTGGCGTTGGCGGCATACCCGATGTGTCCGAGATTCACCGCGGCATGTGTGATGCCTGCGCGCAGGGCTTCTCGCACCAGATAAGTAGACAACGGCTTTTCAAAAGCCCGTTTCCACCATTTGAGTGCCTTCTTGTTGTCTCCACGCTTCATGTAGATCTTGAGGGCCGAGATCGTGGTAAAAGGAGTCGTGGTCATGACGTTCTTGCTCTTCCTTCCTTTGCTCTCTGAATCACCGTAATTTTGGGCACTGAACGGTGCAGTGCCTCTCTGGCCTGTTCCCTGGCTCGAAGCACATCGCTGGACGACAGAATTCCAATCAGTTGATCCGTGCCTTGATCCACTACCGGCAGGTAATCGTGGCGCCCCACCGCCAGTTCCTGCTCGACGCGCGCCATCGAATGGTTCGCGCATACCGTGTGCGCGGATCGGTCCATGATCGCCGATACTGTGGTCGTTAGCCATTCGTCCTTCGGTATCGACTTCACGGACTTCAGCGAAGCCAGTCCGCGGAATCCCCCCTGCGAATCGACGACCGGCAGTTCCTTAAACGAGTGCTCATATAGCGCGCGCTCCATGAATTTGGCAATCGTGAGATCCGGGTGTGCCACCACAATACGATTGGTCATCCAATCACGGCACAGCAGACTGCTCAGAACCGCTTCATCGCTCGGCCGCCGGTGATGTTGTGATTCCGAGTTTGAAATCCCCGCCGACAGCAAGAACGCGGTGCAGGATGCGATCAGTGACGGCACCACCAGCGCCGGACTCCCGCTAGCCTCCGCGACAAAGACGGCCGCGAAGAGCAAACTGTTGTAGCTGGCTCCGGTAAAGGCAGCGATTCCGATCAACGTGAAAACACCCGGCTGGCTGGGGTGAAAGATGGCATCGAAAACCGCACCAAGAGCCGCTCCTATCGTGGCCGAAGGCACAAACAGGCCACCCACGCCGCCCGTACCGAAGGTAAACGACGTGGCCAGCAACTTGGCAACCAGGATCACCAGCACGGCCGTCAGAGGAAATGCTCCATTGAGCAGTTGATTTGCAACGGGCAGGCCGGCATGCAGTGTCACCGGTGTGCCAACTGCCGCGTACGCCCCGAGCGCAATCAGGCTGACAATCATTCCTCCGGCGGAAGTCTTCACCACCCGCGGAGCTTGCCAGCGTCCCCAAATCCGCTTCAGTCGACCGAGCAGTGCGAGGAAGAGATGCGACGCCAATCCTCCCGCCAGTCCAAGCGGAACGCAGATCAAGAGATCTCGCACATTGAGCTGATAGCTGAAGTGAATCGGAAAGTACGGCTCGGCCGGACGGAAAAATACGAAGGTCGCATAACTGGTGGCCGCAGCGATCAGCCCATGGATCAGCGATTCATGAGCCATGTCATGCTTGTACGGGGATTCGATCCCCATTATGGCGCCGGTCAAAGGCGCACGGAAGATGGCGCTGATTCCAGCCGCCGCGCCCGCGATGAGAGTGGTTTCCACTCTGCCCTGTAGCCAACTCAGCGCCGGGACATGGTTCAGCCTCCGTTGGACAAACGAGCTGATCGTTGCACCCAGCCACTTGCTGGCGCCCTCCATTCCTGCGCTCGCGCCGAAGCCCATCGTCGCCACGGACGCGACTAACTTGGGCATGGCTGTCTTGTAGTCGATTCCTGCGCCGGGCCTGTGATAGGCGAGAACCACTTCATCAGCCATGGACGAGGAGGGTACGCGGAAGAGGCTGAGAATCAGACCCGTCAAAAACATGCCCGCAATCGGGAACAGGCACAAGACCATCGGAGAAAAAAAGTGTGTGAATTTTTGCCAGAGCAGGACGTTTACGACATAGTCGTATCCAGCGATAGCGGCGCCGACGAACACGCCAACCGGCGCGGCCACCAGGAAGACATGCCGAGCCACGCGAAAATGCTCTGTAAGGTTTTCGTGCAGCGAGGTCGGGCGGTCAGGGTTGAAGTTTAAGACCATTAAGGCGAAGACATCCTACGATTATTCGTAGGAGTCATCAGCCTTTGCGGGCTCGCCCAAGGCGGTTAATGGCGAACTCCATCGCCGTTCTCAAACTGCACTATTAAAATAACATTCAGCCACCCGTCAACGCAAGTCGGCTTAGCGGTCCGACTTAGCTGGCCGGTTTCGCGCCATTTCGGTTCCAGATTGGGACGCCTTCCCGCGAACCCCGTCGATCCGAAACTCGCCAAGTGCAAGGGGAACAGTCAGGTAACTCGGAAGGGGTTGCCGCATGATGATTTGGGACTACTTTAAAGGTGCGCTCCGCCATCACCTTCTATACGTATCGCGAGGTGGCCGCTCGCAACCACAGCTTCGCCGAAGGCGCGGCGATGGACGTCTGGAAGCCCACCATGACCGGGCTCGCCGAACGCGACCGCCTCCGTGGGGCGGCTGCGCGCCTCTGTCGTCAATCCGCTTCAGCACGAAATCACGAGGGGCGTGAAAGCCGCGTTAATTGCCGTTCTTAGCGGCGTCGCCCTCGTGCTTCTCATCGCCTGTGTCAACGTGACGAATCTTCTGCTCGCTCGCGGCGTCCAGAGGCGCGGCGAATTCGCGCCCCGCGCAAGTTGACCCAATGGTGACGTTGAGGAGCGAATAAATGGAGCGGAGTTGAAATTTCAGATGGTGGCGAAGGTGGGGGTCGAACCCACACGCACAGTGAAGTGCGCCAGATTTTGAGTCTGGTGCGTCTGCCAATTCCGCCACTTCGCCACGGTTGGCCTTCTCTACAATATCATTCCCGCGGCTTCGGGGTAGGCAGCACCCGAACCGTCAATGCGTCAAGACTTCCGTCGGGAAAGCGGTGGACATCGACTGCCACCAGCGCGCCCATTGGCACCGCCGACGGCTCCAGCTTCTTATCGCCATCCCAAAACGTAGTCTTCCGCGTAATCTTAAGCGGCAGATCGTTACCGGCATCTTCTTCCAACAGCAAGCCCTTCTTATCTAGGCCCTTCACGGTGCCCCGCATCGTGGGATAGAGCTTATCGTCGTTAGTATCCTTGCCGCCGGTTGACCGCCCGCTCGACGACCTCGTGCTATAGGGCCGCCGCACGGGCGTCTGCGCGCTGACGATGCCGAGCATCGCGACAAGAAAAACGGTGAAAATCCGAAAGCTCACGTTGTAAGGGATGCTTCTTCAAGCATTACGGTTACTTTGCCCGGTACTCCAAGGGCCACTAGTGCATCCTATACTGAGGTGCACCAGGTTATCCAGTTCGTGCTACGTCATGGCCAGTTGCTGATCTTCGCAGCCGTGTTTGCCGAGCAGATGGGTCTTCCCATCCCCGCCGCGCCAATCCTGCTGGCGGCGGGAGCCCTCATCGGGATGGGCGCGCTGCTGCCGGCGCAGGTGATTCTGGTCGGCGTCATCGCCTCGCTCATCGCCGATTTCATCTGGTTCGAGCTGGGCGTTCGTAAGGGCGATGCCATCGTGCACCTGCTTTGCAAAATCGCCCTCGAACCCGATACCTGCGTCCGCCGCACCCAGGACCTCTACCGCAAGTTCGGCGTAAAGTCGCTACTGTTCTGCAAATGGGTCCCTGGTTTGAGCACCGTCGCGCCCCCGCTGTCGGGCGCGTTCGGCGTACCTCGCTGGCAGTTTCTCATCTTTGATGGTATTGGCGCCACGCTTTGGGTGAGCGGCTATGTCTTGCTCGGGTGGCTCTTCCGCGCGGAGTTGGAATGGCTGGCCGGAATCGGCGACCGTATGGGATCCGGCTTTGGCGCCCTCCTCGCCGCCTCACTAGGCGGCTACATCGCCTGGAAATACTATCAGCGGCGCAAAGTGTATGGCGAATTGCGTGTGGCGCGCATTGAGCCTGAGGAGGTGAAGCGGCGCCTGGACGCGGGTGAGCAGATCGTCATCGTCGATTACCGTCACCCCGCCGAATGGACCACTGGGATCATCCCCGGAGCCCTCAGAATGAGACCCGAGGATTTGGACCAGGAACCGCACCACCTGCTGGGCGACCGCGAAGTCATCCTCTATTGCAGTTGACCAAACGAAGCCTCCAGCGCCCGTGCGGCGCTGAAACTTAAACGAGCCGGGGTGTCGCGTGTGCGGCCGCTCCGAGGCGGTTTCGACGCCTGGGTGGCGCAAGGTTACGATTTGGAACAGCCCACCTTGGAACAGGCGACGTAACTACGCCATGCCGCTGGCGGCCAGCACCGCCGCTTGCACGCGCAACTCTTCCGCCGCCGTTACTGGCAAGGCGGCACCCGTTGGAACCGCCTTGGCCAGTTCGTCAAAGTCGATGACATACCGTCGATAGGCCGGCAGAGCGACCGTCTGCGTGCCGGCCGCATAGGGTCCAGCGGCGTCTTTTAAATCAATTTGCAAAACCCCCGGCTCAATCGGTCGAAGAACCGCGCTGCCGTTGGAGCCAAGGATTTCAAAGGCGCGCTGGCGGCTGGCGCCTGGCAGAATCGCCGCCGATTGCACAATGCCAAGCGCGCGCGGAAATTCAAAGATCGCCACCGTGTTATCGGCCAGCGCATCTCCAGACCGGTGTTGCAAGGTGGGGGTAACACGCAGCGGGTCACCCATCAAGCGGATCAGCGGGTCGATGAGATGGCACCCGAGTTCGAACATCTGCCCGCCGCGATACCGCCCCACAGCCGCCCGCTCCGCCGCGGGAACCAGTGTGTGGATCGTGGCCCGCACCTGAAATACCTCGCCCAGCCATCCCTGTCGTGCCGCTGCCAGCATCGCATTGATCCCGGGGTGATAGCGCCACATATAGCCTTGCTGCAGCAGTCGCCGGCGAGCTTGTGCCTCATCCAGGAGTTTACGCAGGCCTTCGACGTCTGTGGACGGCGGCTTCTCCACGTGGACATGCTTGCCGGCGCGCAGGGCTGCCAGAGCATCGGCCGCATGGTCCGGCACATCCGATTCCACGGTGACAACCTGGATGCTGGCATCTTCAAGCAGCCGCGCCCGATCGAGAATAGCGATCCCGCTCGCGCGAAGTTTGGTTGCCAGCGCAGGATCGGGCTCCCAAACGCCCACCAGTTCCCACAGCGGGTTATCGCGAACCATCTGGATTTTAGCCGCGCCATGGGCATGACTAGCCCCGAGGAACGCAATACGAACAGGAGAAGAAGGTTTATCCTGGCCCAGCGCGAACGGCGCGCCAAGCGCGGCCCGCAGTAAACTCCGGCGCTGCATCATATTGAAAATTATGAGTTTGTGAGCACCCGAAGCGCAAGCGAACAAAAGGATTGGTT
>JBDTMC010000475.1:0-6095 GCA_039934475.1 Bryobacteraceae bacterium
GGCTTCAGCACAACGCCCTCTAAGAGGCAGAACACCAGGGTGTTGATGGCGACGCTGGCGGCCAGCACAAGCATCGCGACAAGTCCAAATCCGCGGTTGTGGATGAGAGCGCGGAGGGCGTGGCGTACATCCATGGCGGCGCCATCCAGCCAGCGGAATCCCATCTCCTCGCGGGTTGATTCCACCGCTTCCGAAACCAGCCCTGCACGCAAGCGCGCCCGGCGCCGAGCCTCCTCCCGTGACAGACCCTGAAGAAGACCGGCTTCCACTTCCATATCGAAGTGGACCTGCATCTCCTCGGCCCGTTCCGAGGAGAGACCGTCGCGACGCAACAGATTCTTCAGCCGCCACAGCCAGCTACTCATTGGGCGTCCTCGAGAATCTTGGCCATGATCCCCGCCATCCGCAGCCACCCATCGCGCTCCGCGGCGAGTTGCTTTCGCCCCTTCGCCGTCAATTCATAGAAGCGCGCCCGGCGATTGGACTCCGTATAGGCCCACTTGGCCGAGACCCAGCCTTGCGCCTCCAGCCGCGTCAATCCCGGGTACAGGGTGCCCATATTGAGTTGCAACGCGCCGCCGGAGACTTGCTCCAGCCGGGCTGCGATGGCGTATCCATGCAGAGGGCCCAAGGCGGCGAGAGTCTGCAAAATCATGAGGTCAAGTGTCCCTTGCAGGACTCCAGCGCGTGCTTCATTAGGCATCCAAATACAGGATGCGGCGATTCCATTAGATTGTCAAATGGAATCCCTTCATCGACGTTAATCATGTGCCAGCGTTCCGGCTATAGGCATGCTGCAACTTCAGCACCAGGCAGTCTTCAATACCTGCTATACTACCGATCCGATACCCCCCCGACTTGATGCAAGTAAGAAATAATTGGAGCGCGAATTGGCCACCCTCTGGGAACAATTGAATCGACTCTATCCGGAGATTTTATCCTCCGATCCTCACGCCGCGATCAACGGAACGAAGCTACTGGAGAAGGTACGCGGACGGCTCGACGGGCAGTATGCCGAGAACACGATTCGGCAGCACTTCTCGGTGATGTCTCAAGATGCCACCTCGGCAATCGCAAAAATCGCGGATGGGCATGGATACTATTTGCGCAAGTCCGAGAGCCGAAGCGGCGAGCGTTCAACCAATTCGGGAAATCGCCAGGACCTGGAGAACCTGCTGGCCGGGATTCTCAGCTAGAAGAGCGATTTCGGTCCATCTACATAAGGTACGCCGAACAGGCAAACGACTTTCCCATGCACGTGGAACACACTCGCGCCAGCAATAGTGCGGCCGGAAAGAACCACTGGAAATTCCCGGACGTCGTACTGCTGAATTGGGGTGTTTGGGAAGTCACAGATCAAGGCAATCGCCTTGACCCGAATCTCTTAGCTGTCAAAACAAGTCTTGGAGAACAGCCCTTCTCTTTGCAGAGTACCGAATTGAAAGTGCGTCTCACGATGCCAGACTTTCGCGAGAGCTTCTTTCAATGCGTCGGCAATTCCAAATGGGCCCACAGCGCGAGTTTGGTGTCGGCGAACAGCATTGATGACAAGACCCTGAGCGATGAGCTTCGTCGCCTTGGTACCTCATATGATGTGTCAGTCGTTTCGTACGGCTTAACAACGGAATTCCTAGAGTCCCTTCCGAATGCATCGGACATTCTTAAAATGGCCGACTCCGAATTCGAAGAAAAAATTGCGCCGAGGATTTCTGTAACCCGAATAAGCAGCGGCAAGCAGAGGGCAGAGTTGGACTGGGAGCACATCCGAGACCTGCGCAAGCTAAGCCCTGAATTCAGATCCCTTTTCGAGTGGATCGCTCATTGCTTGGCTCAAAAGCGGGCGTATCGCTTCCTTGACTTCCAGCACATACAGCACATCGAAAAGAATACTAGGTGAATTGCACCCACCATCGGCAAATCGCCTTCATCGTGTGAATCACCGAACACGAACTAAACGCCGGCGATCTGAATCAAGGCCGATTCCTGCGGCGCTCGGGTGCGGACGTTCTCCAGGCGCAGTACGCCCCGCGGGCAGACTTCCGCGCACAGACCACACCCCACGCACGACGCCCGGGTGAAGCTCTCATTGGACTGCGCGTAAGACCGCACATCAATTCCCATCTCGCAATACTTTGAGCACAGTCCGCACGAGATGCACATGTTCTTCTTCACTGTGATCCGGTAGCGGCCCACTTTTTGCACTAACCCCAACAGCGCGGCCATGGGACAGAAGAACCGGCACCACACCCGCGTGCCGCCTAATGGATACGCGCCGACGCCTACCACCCCCGACAGCATCGACAAAACCAGGAAACCGTAAAACGTCTGGAACCGCGTCACCGTGTGTGTAAAGGCCGGGTAGCGATTGCCGGCGCCCCAACTGGCAAAGAGCAACGCCGTCAACAGCAGGCACGTGGCGAGCACGGTGTGGATCGCCACTTTCTCGAAACGCCACGAGGTCGTCGACTTGTCCGAAAGGTGCCGCCAGGGTTCACCAAACGTATTCGCCAGCCCGCCGCAGCCACAGACCCAGGAACAATACCAGCGCTTGCCGAAGAACGCGCCCAGCACCGGCACGGCAATCAGTGAACCCACGATGCTGTAGAGAATGAACGGAAGAGGCAGCGAGAACAGATACGGTGTCAGATACTCAAACTTCAACGGCCACAGGTAACTGAAGTAATACTCCGGCTGGTGCAGAGCCTTCAGGATTTGCGGCACGGAAAACCCGAATACCACCTGCACGAACATCACCACGCAGGTCCGCACAACCTGATAGCGATTGTGCGCGTATTTGCGAATCACGTTGATGCCGCCTGCGACGATGGCCAGCGTATAGAGCGCACCGTACAATGTCCACTTACTCTCCATGCCCAAAGCCCGAGCGACTGGCGTGAAGCTCTCTGTGAAATACAAAACCAGGTAGAAGGCGGTCAGCAGCGCGGCAATCATCCACGCACTCAGTCCGCGGTTCTTCACGTCATGCAGTAAATGCGCCACTGCCCCCGCTTGAACCATGCTTACTTCACCTCCAGATTCACCCGTCCAAACTCCACATCGAACTGCGCCTCCGGAAGGCGCGCCAGCACGTAGTCCAGGCTGCGCCGCTCCGCAATCCAACGTTCAAAGCAGGTGTGATCCCAACGCGAGCCGAGGAGATTGCACCCGATGAAGACCCCTTCCGCTTCCAACAGGCGAACCGTCACCTCGCGATGCGGCAGGCGACGGAAGAACTCGCGCGTTCCCGCGGGCAGATGGAGCAGATCGCCCACCGTAGTGTATTCGATGTCGAAGAACTTGGCGCTGTTGTAAAACGTCGGAGGTACGTAGTTGACGGTATCGCCAAGCATCGCGCGCGCGGCCAGTTCCCCTTGCCGCTTCGCCGAATACCAGATCTGCTCCACCAGGTTGCCGACCTGCGCGCAGTCGCCGGCGCTGTAGACATCAGGCAGGGATGTCCGGAAATCTGGTGAGACCACGATGCCGCGATCCAGTGCCGGCGGCGTTGTTACGTTCCGCAGAAAATCGATGGCTGGGCGCACACCGATGCAGACTCCGAGCATCTGCGCGTCCACTTGGTTGCCGCGATTGGTACGCACCCCGGTCACTCGCCCGCTGCCATCCACCTGGACTGCGGAAACTTCCTCTTCCAAGCGCACATCCACGCCGTGACGACGCATGTGAGCCTCCACCATCGCACCCTCTTCGGCACCCAGCGCCACTGGCCAATACCACTTCTCTCTCACCAGAAACGTGACGGAAACACCGTGGTGGCGCAGGCACTCCACCAGTTCCATACCGATCAAACCGCCGCCCACCACCACCGCATGTTTCGTGGAAGGAGTCAGCCGCTCACATTCCGCCAAGTGCTGCAACGAAACGAAATGGACAATGCCCTCGCGCACGCCATCCAACCCCTGCCATATGGGCATTCGCGGCGCGGATCCGGTGGCGAGCAGCAACTTGTCATACCGCAATGACTGTCCGGAATCTAGCCGCACAGTATGGGCGCCAGCGTCGATGTCGGTCACCCACGCCCGCATGCGGCGGATCTTCTGAACGTCGTAAACCCGCCGTTCGTGGGGTTCCAGATCGCGCAGGTTCATGCGATCCATATAGGCGTACATCAGCGCCGTGCGGGAATAGAAGTAGTCGCTCTCGCCGCTCACAACGGTAATCTCCGCTTTCGGCTCCCGCTGGCGGATTGCGAATGCGGCTGTGATGCCAGCCACGCCGTTACCGACGATAAGGTAGTGCATGGGTTACGGTGTACGCGGAGGCCGCAGTGAAAGCCCCAAGCGCTTCAACGCCTCTTCCCCGCCTGGTTGATTCATCTGCCAGTATTTCATACGATCCGTCGCCAGCAGCCGGGCCGACTCCCCGGTGGAACTTTCCCATTGCACAAGGCGACGCGCCCCGCCGGGCTCGACGTAGAACACCCGTGTTGGCCCATCTTTGATTTCCGCCTTCCAAGTTTCCACCTGAAAATGTCCCGCGGGCACAGTGACTTGGCGCAAGGCAATACTCCGTGAGAGACGAGCACTCGTCCAAGCCAGAGGCTTGTGAGAATGGCGAGTCTCCTGAAGGGAAGGCAGCAGCGGAACCGTCACCGACTGGCCCGCATCAAGCAGTGGATTCGCCATCCCGCGCGCCCAGAAGAAGAGTTGCTCTTCCGCAATGCCCCCTGCCGGAGCCGCCAGTTCCCGCTGGTCGTCTGCCTCGCCATCGAAGTAACTATGCGAAGTAAGCCGCAGCTTACCAGGATCGAACTTCAACTGCGCGTATACGTGACCGCACCATTCCTGACTCCCAAACGAAACCTTCGTCAACGTCCCTGGAGTCTTCTCCAAGGCAAGAAAACTACTCGTCTCCTCGTTGTAATCGTAGATGCCCGTCTGGAAGTCCTCGATGAGGTTCAGCTTCATCACGGAGAATTCATCCGACCGGGGATGCTTCCCTGGATCGGCTTTGACGCGCGCCGAATCGGAGAACGTTTCCGACACGAATACCGTTACGGCGAGACCCCGCCGCGGCTTTCCGTACCGCGGAAATGTCAGGTCATAGCCGGCCAGTTCCGCCTGTCCGTCGCCCCACGTCTTCCAGAAGGCGGCATCGAAACTGGGCATCCGTGCAGCCGCCCGGACAGGTTCGCCCGGTTGCCTTGAGAGCAAAAGCAAGCCGGCGCCCGCCAGGACCGCGACTGAGCCGATTATGCCAATCCGAGTTCGCATGACTTTCCAAATCCTCTAGCGAGAATGGTGCGGCGCCGCTTTACCCAACAGCGCCAGAGCTTGCCGCAATATCGCCTTCTGCACTTCTGGAGCATTCGCCTCCCCCAGCGGATACCCTAGCGGGCGGTCCACGAACAGGCTACGCGGTGGATCCACCTTCCGTGTCACTTCCTCGAGCAGAGTGATGGAAACAGTTGGGATCCCCGCTCTCTCGATCACGCTCTGAATCAGTCCGACGGACTGATGGCACATCGGTCAAGCCGGCGTGAGCAACACGGCATCCACGCCCGCTTTGAGTAGCGCAGCAGCCACTTTCGGAGCAGTCTCCTTGATCAATCGCGACGGCGCGGTGATTGATCCCATGAAGCTGAAATGCCGGTCCGCAGGCGGCCCGATCTCACCGGCCAGATGCAGTTCCCGCAGTCGATCCAACGGCAACGCCAGATTCGCATCTGCGCGCAAACCCGTCGCGTCAAACGCATCGCTCTTGTGCGACATCCGCAAAGTCGCAAGATCCGTATCCACCGGAATCTCGCGATAACTGCAATCCCCGCCGCGGACGGTGCGGTCGAACGGGGCTTGGTCTGCCAAATGAAAGGCCGCCGTCGTGACCACCGCTAGGCGGAGCTCTGCCATGGGCCGCGTGAGCATCGCCCCGGGACGCCACTCCAGCCGACGGTATGGGTACGCCATCATGAACAGGCGATAGTCGAGTTTAAGATCAGCCAAGCGGGCCATATCCCTACCCGCCTGACTTTGAAACATCTGCTAACAAGATGTTACTTCTATGGCGCCATGCTTCTTTTGGCCTAGCAGCCCGTGGTGCAACGCCGTGTGCCGGAAAAATTGGTACAGGCACGAATT
>JBDTMC010000476.1:0-6048 GCA_039934475.1 Bryobacteraceae bacterium
TCTCGTGTTGGAAACGAACCTTGGCTTCAGGCTCATCTCGTATTAGACAAGACTACGGCTAACAGGAAAGTCCGTTTCATAGCGACTCTGGTTGCGGCATTGGGCCAGCCGCGGTGACATACATTAACAGCACTGCTGTAATCACGGCCGCGCTTGACATACCAATCATCAAGTTAGAGAAGCCGATGGTATCTTTGAACACCCCGGCGACGTAAATCATCACCCCGGAAGAGATGCCGCCCATCATGTTCAAAACGCCTCCCGCGAGCCCGCGGCTGTTGCTATCGAGGATGTCATAGGCGGCCGCGAACGCATTCGCAGCCAGCAATCCGCCGAATACGCCGAACAACGCCGAGAACACCCGCGCCTCGTTCAAACTGTTCGCCGAAAAAGTTAAGTAAGCAAACGGTGCGCTCAGCAACACGCCAACGGCCGCGACATGGAGCCGGGCGCTGGGCCATCGCAGACGCAGCCGGTCCGCCAGTGCGCCTCCCGCAAGAAGACCGGCGATCGCGCTGACCTGAATGAACACCGTTCCGTTCCACCCACTGTCCGTCATGGACAAATGGAAGCGCTCCTGGAGGAACGTCGGAAACCAGGCGAAGAAGATCCACTGCATGGCACAGAAAGCCGCGAAGGCCGCACACAGCGCCAGATAGCAGCGGGAGCGGATCATGCGCGCGATACTACCGGCGGCTCCGGTGGCGCCTGTTCCCACACTCCCTCGCTTGGAGCGAAGCCCCCACCACAACAGTCCGCCATAGGCAGCGCCAGCCCCGGCGGCGATTCCGAATCCCACGCGCCATCCGATATGGTCAGCCGCCCATCCGCCATAGGAACCGCCTGCGATTGCTCCGAAGAGTTGCGCCGATTGATGAATACCGAGAGCGCGGGACCGCTTGGCTGCCGGGTAATGAGAAGCAATGAACGCAAGGGCCGTGGGGTAATACAGGGCTTCCGTGACTCCCATCAAAGCGCGAAAACCGAGGAACGAGATTGCTGTTCCGGCCAAGCCGCAGCCCAGCGCCGCTACGCTCCACAGCACGAGGCTGGAAGTGATTAGAATGTCGCGCCGCCACACATCCGCAAGCCGCCCGGCAAAAGGCATGGAAAGCGTATAGAGCCACTGGAAGATGCCGCCGATCAAGCCGAGCCTGGCGCCATCGAAGCCAAGATCTGCTTTGAGGGCCGGAAACATCGAGTACACCATCTGCCGGTCCAGATAGTTTAGGGCGAGCGCAATCCAAAGATAGAAGAGGATCGGCATTACAAGCGCACGCGCGAGAACTCAGCGAGCGCATCGGGATTGATCTCAATGCCGAGGCCGGGCTGATCGGGGATAGGCAGCATACCATCCGCATCCAGATGCCAGCCGCCGGCGCGGAGCTCGTCGATGAACGGCGAGCCAGTGAGATATTCGACGAGCGTCGTCTCCGGGAATGCCGATGCGATTTGCAGATCGGAGGCCAACCCCACCGTAGTATTCCATCCGTGCGGGATAAAGCGCACGCCATGTTCCCGAGCACTCCACGCGATGCGGCGCTGCTCACTCAACCCGCCGCATTTTGTAACGTCGGGTTGCACGATATCAAACGCGCCACCTTCCAACCACGGCGCGAAGGCCTGCCGGCGTGTCAGCACCTCGCCACCTGCGATGGGCACACGAGAGGCGCGGCGCAGGGTGATGAAGTCGTTGAGGTTGTCCGGGTGCAAGGCTTCTTCAAACCAGTACACGTCGTAATCGCACAGCATTTCCGCGGCGCGCAGAGCCCACTTCAGATCGCCAGGCCAGTACGCGTCGCTGCCACCGGCATCCACCATCAACAGGGCATCGGAACCGATCGCTTCGCGGGCAGCTCGAACAATGGCTTCATCGGTCTTGTTGTCGCGGCGTCCGAACGGACCCCATCCGATTTTGAACGCACGGAAGCCTTGCTCTTTCACTGGCAGAAGTTCAGACGACATGCGCTCCGGCTCGCGCATCAGCAGCGAAGCATAGGGCCTGATACGATCTCGATATCGTCCGCCCAGTAACCGGCCCACAGGCTGGCCACACGCTTTCCCGAGGATGTCCCAGAGCCCGATATCGATGCCGCTGATGGTGTGCGTGATGGAGCCACCGCGGCCCAGCCAGAACGTGTTCTGATGCAGTTTCTCTGAGACCCGTTCCGGCTCCAGCGCATTCTCGCCAAGCACCAGCGGACGCAGAATCTCAAGCGAAGCCTTCACCAGCGACTCCGATGTGAAGACCGAACCCCAGCCCACGAGGCCCTCGTCCGTATCCACCTTGATGATGGTGTGGACGCAGTCCTCAGGCTGCAGTTCATTGGACCAGCCGCCCTCAGGCGTGCGTCCTCTCAGCCCGTAGGCCGTGATCTCTCGTATCTTCAAAATTGCCTCCGGAACACGCGCGCCTGCGGTGTGTAGTGATCGATTGGGTCGAGCGGATAAAGCGGCCTGGCACATTGCGTGTGGCCCAGGCTTTTCAGGTTCGCGCTGGTGGCGCCCGGCGCATCCACGTTGATGAGCCGCTCGGCTCCTTCCTCGAAGAAGCGCGGCTGACACAGCGGCGATTTCACTATCGTCATATCGAATTTGGCAGGATCCTGACCGTTGGTCAGAAACAGCGTCCGGTCATAGAGGCTGACTGGCCGCGATGTCAGCACGAGGGTAGCCGGTCCGCACTGCAGCACCGCCGTTGGACCCGCATACCAAAACTCGCCGTACGATTCGCTGTTCATCTTGCCGTCGGAGAGCAGCCGCACACAGCCGGATACCTCAATCGGCGTGTAGCGCGAGTCCAAAGTGCCGCCCACGGCGACAGTGATATTGGCGCCGACGCCCGCCTGGAAGGCTTTCGTCACGGCCGGAGCATCCACGATAGGAGCGAGCACGGTGCGTGTGCATTGCTGCCGTATCAATTCGGCGAGGATGGCATTGGAATCCCCGGGAGCGCCAGAACTGGTGGCGTCCGCCGCGTCTACCAGCACCACCCGGCCGGTGAGTTCCGCGGCCATCCGCACGCTCTCCTCAAGAGTCGTCAGCGGTTGCTGCATCAGGTGACGCATCTCCCAGAATTCACTGGCGATGGATTCCGCTTCCTGAACGCAAGCGGTGGAATCACCGTCCGAGGTCATGAACACATTCGAGCAAAGGTCCGTCACATCGGTAAACGGATTACCGATGAACAGCCCGCCCGAAAGGCACTTCACCGCGCGCTCCAGGCACATCCTGATCTTGCCCGTCTCTGTCATGCATTCAGAGCCGCGCACCAACGCCGGGATCGGAACGCGAATGGCCACCGGGCGTATCCGTTTATCGAGCAACTGAAGCAGCAGGCGGGCCGCACGTTGGCCTGTTTCAAAGAAGTCCGTATGTGGATTCGTGTGATAAACCGAGACGACCGAGGAGTGTTGCAGAATCCGATCGGTCAAAATCCCATGCAGATCGAGGGACACCGAGATCGGAACTGCTTCCCCGACAATCTTGCGCGTCTCCTGCAGCAGGTAGCCCTCACAATCATCGACGTCTTCGGCCGCAAGCGCGCCGTGCAAGGCGAAGTAGATTCCATCGACCGGGCCGGCTTCGCGAACGGCCGCTAGGAACTCGGAAGCGATACGAGCGAAGCCCGCGCTAGACAAAGTCCCCGCGGACGTAATCCCCCGGGCACTATAACCGCCAACGATTTCCAGGTCTGGATGCTGATGAAAGACACTCAGGGCGCCACCCACCTCCGTTCGCACGTGGCGGTGATACGCGAGTACGCCTTCCCCATGGTCAGTGAGAAAATCCTCATACCGCGACAGCACCGGATTGAACGAAGAGATCTCCTGCTTACATTCGTTGACCAGAATCCTGCGCATGGGTGTTCCGATCATTCTATGCGCTTTGTGGAACTGGTGGCCACTAACGAACGCGAAATGGGGCCGTACTCGAGACCTCCCACCGGTCCTGACGGATGGTAATCCGGACCTCGTAGTCCCCCGCGTTGAACAGCGCGTTGGCCAGTTTGGCCAGGTACGGATACTCGTGCTTCTGCTCCCCACCCAATGTGCCCCGTCCGGAACGTGAGTCATCGCGCATGTTATCCGTGAATGCGAGTGTCGACCCACCGACCATCTGACCCTTCTGCAAAATATCCAGCTTCAACTCCGGGCGTTTTCCGTTCATGTCCGGATAGAATAGGAAATACACCGGCAGTTCAAACGGCTGGTTGGCGGGAAACTCCGGGTTCAGCATTGGCGCCAGCGCCTCACCCTCATACTGCAGCACCTGATCGGCCTCAAAGACGTCTGAGCCTTTATTCAGCTTGCGCACGAACAGGGCGCTGCTCATCGATAGTCCAGGCAGGGTATCCAGCGCCCTTAGCGGCTCTTTGATTGTTCCCGTCTGAGACGCGTTCAAGTCTTCCACCGTCGCCTCCAACGTATACTCTCCCGCCGGCAGTTGGACCTCGCGTAAGAGATAAAAGCTGCCCGCCTTGCGCGCATCCGCCTTCAATGTGGGACCCTTCGCCGCCACTTCTTTGCTCGCCTGCCACGCTATCTCTCCGTCTTTGCGCCGCGCAATTTGCGTCAATTTTGCCCGAACGCTGTAGTTCTTGCCCTCCGTCGCGAACTCCAGGTTCCGCAGGGGAGCTTCTACGATCAACAAACCCCGCCCCGAAGCGAGCGTGGAACCGGATCGCTTGGCACTAGCTGGGGCGGTTTTGAAATACCCGATGAACGCAACTGGAGCGCGCGCGGCCTGCACTGTCATGCTCTGACCTGCCGCGGGCGCAGCAACCGGTAGTTCGGGCTTTGGTATCAGGGCGTCGAGTTCCGCGAATCCTGCGACCATGGCCCCTCCGGTTTCAACAGCCAGAGTCTTCCAAGCCGCAGCGCCCTGCTTGCCGGGCGCGCTAGACAAGTCCACAAGCAGGATCTTCACATGAGACGAATTGGCCGTTCCGGTAATGTCCAGCAATCGAGCAGTGTCGTCGTCCGTCAACGCCGGTGTTTCCAGTGTCGCCACCAGATATCGCGTGCCACCATGCCGCGCCAGAGCGAAAATCGCGAACTCTACGCCGTCCAGGAAGGTTTTCAATTTCGCCTCGCCGCCCTGTCTGGCCGCGTCCAGGACAGCTCGCTCCAACACGTCCGCCTTCAAGTGCTTCGTCAGTTCCTGACCATCGCGAGTTCCCGGCCGCCGTAACTCGATGTCGGTGCCTGGCGTCTGTAGCCAAGCCCCCGCCTGCGTAGCGGCCGCCGCAGCGGCGTTGGCTAACTTCGAACCATCCGTCGGTCCGAACAGGAGCGCAAAGACTCTATCTTCAGCGACGCCCGTCACCGCTGTAGATAGTAAGGATGCCAAGACAAGTAACAGTCGCTGGAGAGAATGCACGTGAGAATTATGTCAGACGCGTGCGTGCGGGTATAGCGGGATCACACGGCCGGCGCAGGAAGGCGATAACACAAAATGACAGGCGCGCGGCAACCGTGCGCCTGTCATTTTGTGACCAACGTTATTTACTTCAGAGGTTTGATGCGAATGTTCTTGTAATAAACCGTGCTTCCCGGATCGTGGCCCTGCAGGCCCACTGTTCCCGGCGCGATCCGCCGTCCCGTATCGTCCGGGACACCCGCCCAATCCGCGGGCTGCGTCCAGTTCACTACTTCCTTGTCATTCAACAGAACTTTGATGATGTTGCCTTTGACGATGATGTGTTCGGTGAACCACTCATTGTCCTTGGCAAGCTGCTCTTTGATGTCCTGCACCATGTACAAACTTGCCGTGCGGCGCGGGTCGCCGGGGAAACTGTTGTTCACCTGGACTTCGAACCCTTTTTTCGGCCACCCTTCGGGCTGGAATTCCGTCAGAACGTAGATGCCCCCGTTGGCGTTCGGCAGCGTCATCACGTCTACCTTCAATTCAAAATCCTTGAAGCTGTGGTTCATGAAATCGCCCACGTAGAAACAATGGCTACGGTTTCCGTGGGCCACAATCGCGCCGTCCTTAATGCTGAACGTCGCGGTGTTCTCGTTGACCTTCCACCCCGTGAAGTCTTTC
>JBDTMC010000477.1:0-6034 GCA_039934475.1 Bryobacteraceae bacterium
TGGGCAATCACCGATCCCAGTTCGGATTTGCTGAGAATCCGACAGAGGGGCAACGAGAGGTAGAGTGTTCTCCCGGCGGCGAACCCCTGCTCCGTCTTGACCTTGGTCTCCGTAACGAAGAACGTGGCGTTCGTTCCAACGACGATGTTTTGCGGGGGGGCTGTGCCCACCGCCGCGGCCGTCTGCGCCACCAACCTCCAAAGTTCCGGGGCTTGTTGCTGCGACACGAACTTCCCGTCGACCTCGGTCGAGATCTCTTGATTGAATGTGAACAAGAGAACCGTGATCTTGTAAACCGCCGCAACCGCGCCAAAAGCCGTCAGGACAATAACCGCGCTTATCACGAGATGTATGAACTCCATAGGCCCGAAATACGACATGGCAATGAAGAGGATGGCCTGCGAAACTACGATGGCTAGCGTCGCTGCAGTCATCACATACGTCCCCGCCCTGAATAGCCTGATCAGCAGACGCCGATCTCGGCGGCACCGTTGACCAGCCCAATGAATCGCGATCAAGAGCGCGAGGGTGCCGCCAATCGTCGCCACGGCCAGCCAGCGGAGAGACCTAAGTAGATCCTGCGTATCGCAAAATCCCGGCACTGTTCTTCTTGACGCGGGCGCAGCACACAGGACGTCCAGAGTCCTCGAACTCAACTCTCGATCCGTAGACCTCGGAAAGTCCTCTCTTACGGATTTCATCCAGTCGGATTTCTGATGCACCTGGACAAGGAAGAGGATCACGTAAGCCAATACTGGGATGCCGAATATGTAAGCGGCGCGTCGCCAGTACTTTTGGAAGAGCCGCAAGTTCATATTGTAAGGTAGTACACCCGATGTTATGCTTCAGAGTCTATATCGGGCAAGCCCACCCCAGGTAAGGCGCTTGCTGCCGCATGCCGGTGATGGAAAGCGCTTGGACTGAAATGAGGAGGACCATGGAATACCCCGCAAAGTTTACGAAGGATAAAACATCTGGCGGTTTTGTGGTTACGTTTCCAGACGTGCCTGAAGCCATCACGCAAGGCGAAACAATCGAAGAGGCGGTAGCGATGGCGTCGGAGGCCCTCGAACTGGCTCTCACCTTCTACACCGAGAAGTGGGCCGACATACCCGCAACGGGCGAGTTAAAGCGAGGCATGCGCATGGTAAGGATTCCCGCTCTGAGCGAGGCGAAGTTCATGCTTTATTCCGCGTTGCGCGCCGAGGGAATCAAGAAGGCGGATCTGGCCCGCCGGCTGAAGTGCTCTCCGAGCCAGATAGACCGGTTGCTGGATATCACACATCATTCAAAGCTCAACCAGATCGAAGCTGCCTTCGCTGCCATCGGGAAGCGATTGACCATCGGCATTCGCGACGCCGCCTGAACACCGGGGCCCGGTTTCGTTTCGACGCACGCTGGGCGAAGAGAAGCCGCTCGCGTATTGACTCGATCAAGGCAAGGGTCTGCCGTCGTCGGCGGACACGGGATGCCGCGACACGACCTTGACTTTTCCTCGTGCTCGGGACATAGTTATCCAGAATTACCCGGAACTTATCTGGATGCCCAATCGCAAATGCCTGCTCTTTTTTGGCTTTTTCCAGGCCCTTACCCTGGCTTTGGCCGCACCTCCCAACCCTTGCCCTTACGCCCAGCCTGTTCCCGACCAGCTCAAAATACCGGCCGTGATGGAACCCGGCGAGCCGATCGCCTTTGAGAAGCAAGTCCTCGCCTATTTCAGCTCTCTCGAATACCGCAACCTGGGCTGGTGCGAAGACGTTGGGCTGCGCGACACAGGACCATTCATCAATAACCAGAGCTACGGCACACATCCCTCGGTTCGAGTCTTCTACTCTCCGGAAGTGCGCGACTGGCTACTCGGCGGGCGTAAAGGCGCGATTAAAGACGGCGCGGTCATCATCAAAGAGCAGTTCAAACCGCCGGCCGCGGCGCACCTCGCGATGGGGGAGGACAACCCCAAGGGATGCTCCAATGACTGGACGTTCATGATCAAGAATGCGAAGGCCTCGCGCGATGGGTGGTTGTGGGGCGAAGTGTGGAATCCTGGGATGAATTTCAATAATCCCTTCCAGTACCCGAATGCGGGTTACGGCATTTATTGTGTGCGCTGCCATGCCTCAGCGGACGGCGAATTTACGTTCTCTTCGCTTTCGAATATCCGAGGGTCGGCAGGCGAAGGCAACGCGTGGCCGCTCACTTTCCGTGTTGACGAATCGTGGCGCATCGTGGGTTGGGAGAAAAGCTACACCGTGCCCCCCGTTTGCGGCGACACGACACCGCCGGAAGCACAAGCCCTGCACGGCCACAACGCGCTACCCGCCGCGCACCGTCCCGGCTTTGTGCGCTCCACCAAGCTGAAGGGTCCGGATGGCATACAGACTTTTCCGCCCGAACCCTGGGACAAGAAGGTAGCCGGTCCCACCGATCCCCCGCGGTATCTCACGTCCGACCAGTGCACCTCCTGCCATAGCGCCAGCGCGCCGAACGCAGTCAACGGCGCCAATATGTTTTATTCCACGGACATCAATGCGTCGCAGTATGGCGAGTGGCGCTGGTCCCCGATGGGCCTGGCGGGCCGGGACCCTGTCTTCTACGCTCAGCTTCACAGCGAATTCTCCTACGCGCCCTCGCGCACTGGAGACATCACCAACATCTGCCTCAACTGCCATGGCGCGATGGGTTTCAAGAGCTATTACTGGGACAACGGAATCAACCCGAACAAGATACCGCCCGATAGTAAGTTTCAGTACGACGCCGAATGGCCGTTCACGAAGAATCCAACGAGTCCCCAATTCGCCTACGGAGGACTCTCTCGGGATGGCATCAGTTGCGCCGTGTGCCATCGCATCGCGCCGCCTCCCAACTACGACCTGAGTTGGTTTCTGAACAACTACATCAACGGACAGTACGACGAGACCAAACCAGGCGCGGTCGCCGGGCCCTATAAGGACATCACGCAATTCCCGATGGGCCAGGCACTCAACTTGAAGCCCGAGGAGAGCCAGTTCCTGCGAAGTTCCCGTCTCTGCGGTGTATGCCACACCATTAATCTGCCAGTGCTGGATAGCCCCAATCCGAAACTGATGAGCGTGGAGCAGGCCACTTATCTGGAGTGGCTGAACAGCAGTTTCCAGGATGAGTTCAATCCAAGTTCCAAGGCGAAATCGTGCCAGGCCTGCCACATGGCGACGAGCTATGAGAACCACGCCCAAGGCATCAGCATCCCGGTCCTGTCAGGCCGTCTGGCCAACATTCAGGACGTTACGCTGCCCGCTTCCGATCATTTGGCGGCGCCCAAAGACATCACGGTGCGCTACCGTAACGAAATCCGGCGTCATGAATTCCTTGGATTGAATGGATTGCTGCTGCTGATGTTCGAGCAGTTCCAGGATGAGAACGGGAACAATACCGTCCTTGGTGTGCGGGGGTTCGACTACATGTCCGGTCTGGCGACGGATCTTCCGAATGCCATCGCCAATGTCGTCGAACAGGCCCAACACAACACGGCAAGCGTTGCCGTGGCGCCCCTGAAGCTGCAACCCGGCCGGCTGCTCGCCGACGTCGAAGTAACCAATCTTACGGGACACCGCTTCCCCAGTGGCGTCGGCTTCCGGCGCGCGTTCCTCGAAGTTACAGTACTGCAGGACGGTAAGCCGATCTTCACTTCCGGGGCTACTAATACGAAGGGAGAGATTGTGGATGGCGCGGGCCTGGTGCTGCCGACGGAGTACTTCCAGAACAACCAATACCAGCACCACTACGACTTGCGTACACCGATCGAATCGTCGAACCAGGTTCAGATCTTCGAGGAACTGACACTGAATGCCAAAGATCAGTTCACGACGAGCTTTTTGCAGCGGGACAAGATCGTGAAGGACAACCGCCTGCTGCCGGTGGGATGGAAACGTGATGGTCCGCCGGGCATCAAAATCCCGAAGTACTTCCTGGAGGCGACACACCCTGAGGGCAACGCCGCCACCGATCCCGCTTACACCAATGGATCGGGCACTTCGATAGTCCGCTACAGCATTGCGGTAGCGGCGGGAATCGACGTGACGCATTTCAAGGTGACGGCACGGTTGTGGTATCAGTCAACACCGCCTTACTTCCTCGCCGACCGCGCCGAAACAAAATCGGCGGCGAGCAACCGGCTGAAGTACCTGGTGGATGGACTGGAATTGGACAAGACGCCGTTCGCTTCGTGGAAGCTGGGCATCGGGCAGAGCCGCTAGCGAAATTCAAACTTGAGGGCAGCTTTGCCGCCTTGCGGGACTTCGACGTCCTGTTTGATTTCGCCGAACGATTCGTGCCAGGCAGCGACTGTGTACTTACCCGGCGGCAGTGACGGGAACGTGAACTCGCCGGTCTCTCCGGTAACCGCGAAATAGGGATGCGGTAATACACCGATGTACGTCTTCATCCAGGCGTGAATGTTGCACTTCACGGGGATCATCACTTCGGGAAAAGCAAAGTGCCGTTGCAGATCCGCCGCTTCGGGAGGCTGTTGCTGGTTCCAGTCGCGGTTGTTCTTGGGCATCGGGTGAATGTTGTGCGATACCGGGTCACTGTTCTTGACTGTCAGTGTCTGTCCCGTCTGTAAGGCGACCACGCGAGGCACAAATTGGCACCCGTGCTGATCGAGCACTACTGCCGTCTTCGCGGGCTCAAACACCTTGCCCTCAAGCCCGGTCTTCACATACACAAAGACGTTGGCGAGACCACCGTCCTTCGCTGCTTTGACAGGCTCGTCGAAGACAGGCGTTTTGTGGAGCGACTGACAAGCCTCCTCGGCGTCCATTGAGATTCGTTTCGCGGCGGGCGCCTTGCCCTCAAAGCGCACCACTCCTTGCACGCTGCCGGCCGTGGCCGGGTCGACGTGGAAGTACTGAGGCTCCGGTTTCTTCTGAGTGCATCCCGCCCACAGCAACAGCGCGGCCAACACGCCCCACAACTTCATGGCATTGCCTCCCCGGTCAAGGACTCGAGAAACGAGATTAGGTCCGACCGCTCCTGCTTCGTCAAATTCGTCAGCGGCTGGATCAGCTTGTCGCGGTAGGGATTCGCGTTGCCGCCGCCAACGTAGAAATCGACAACTTCCTTCAACGTCTTCAAACTGCCATCGTGCATGTACGGCGCCGTCAAGGCGACATTGCGCAAGCTGGGCGTTTTGAAAGCGCCTTGATCGCCATCGCGATGGGTGACTTCGTACCGGCCAAGGTCAGTGAGTTCGCCTTCGGCATTCATGCCAACACCGAGGTTGTGAAATTGATTGTCCGTGAACAGGGCGCTTTTCTCGCCGATCAGATGGCAAGAGGAGCAATTGGCGACGCCGCGAAACAGGCGCAGGCCGCGGCGTGCAGATTCGCTGAGCGCTTTCGAGTCACCGCCGTAGAGGTAGCGGTCAAAGGGTGAATTCGCGCGCACGATTGTCCTCTCGTACGCCGCCAGCGCATAGGTGACTTGCGCCAGGGTTACAGGGCCCGGGCCGAAGGCGGCTTTGAACAGCGGGCTAAGTTGAGGGTCTTCAGCGAGTCGCCGCTCCACGCCCTTTGGCGTATGGGCCATCTCGATGGGATTCATCATCGGCCCGGATGCCTGCGCCTCGAGGCTTGCGGCGCGGCCGTCCCAGAACTGCGCCTTGTTATAGGCGGCATTCAGAACGGGAGGCGCGTTGCGCGTTCCCAGCTTGCCGTCCACTCCCAGCGAAAAGCGGCGGCTATCGGCGAAGCCTGCTTTGGGATCATGGCAACTGGCGCACGAGATGGTGGCATCGGCCGAAAGGGCCGTGCTGAAGAAGAGTTTCTTGCCGAGCGCAACGGTTTCAGCGGTGATCGGATTTTCCGCCGCAAGCGGGACCGGTGGCAGCCCAAGCGGTGCGGACACCGCTATGGGCTTGCCAATTACCTTGGGCGGCACAGGTTCGGTCTTTGTGCAGCCGCACATCAACGCCAACAGAACAAACCACGCCTGACAGCCACGCCCCACAGATTCCCCCCAACCTTCACTGTATCGCTACCGGCTGGGGGAAGTCTTA
>JBDTMC010000478.1:0-6009 GCA_039934475.1 Bryobacteraceae bacterium
CGCGGCGAAAGATATCCGCGACACCTTTGCCCGCATGGCCATGAACGACGAAGAAACCGTCGCGCTCATCGCGGGCGGCCACAGCTTTGGCAAAACGCACGGTGCGGCCGAATCCTCTCACGTTTCGCCGGAGCCGGAAGCGATGGGTTTGGAACACCAGGGCTTCGGCTGGAAGAACAGCTTCGGCACCGGCAAAGGCCCGGACACAATCACAAGCGGTCTCGAGGTTACCTGGACCAACACGCCCACCCAGTGGGATGAGCACTCTCACGTCATCCCCGGTCTGAACAAGATCATTTGGATGACCAGCACTCAGACTTATGGGGACGGCGGTACCCCCTCCTCCACCCTCACCGAATATTGGTCCATGGATCTCGACGGCGGGAACAAGCACAAGATGAGCTGGTTCAACGACAAGCGCAGTGCTGCTTGGAACGCCGACGGTGGTGGTGTTGTCGCCGACTTCGACTTCAATGCCGACGCCAGCCAGATGATGATGTACATGATCAACGATGGCAGCGGCTACGGCAACACCGGAACCAACATTCTTCTGGATCTGGAGACAGGCGCGGCCTCGCTCTCCGCGGCCAGCTACCTCCGCCCGCCGGTCGCCCCCGGTTCGTACTTGAGTACCTTCGGCAAGAATCTTGCCACCGCCCAAGAAGCATCCAACAGCTATCCCATCAGCCTCGCCGGAACAACGGCCGAAGTGACCGATGCGAAAGGCGTCAGCCGCGCCGCGTCGCTGGTCTTTGTGTCTCAGGATCAGATCAACTTCTTAATGCCCGACGGAACCGCACCCGGACCCGCTGACCTCGTCATCGCCAATTCCGCCGGTACCATCAGCCGCGAAACGTTCACTGTGGAGAATGTGGCGCCCTCGCTCTTCTCAGCCAATGCAAATGGCATCGGACCAGCCGCTGCCTTTTGGCAGCAGACGGGAATGGCCACAGCCCAGCTAACTTTCGCCGCGCAGGGCAACGCCTACGTCAATGTGCCCCTCGATCTTTCAAAGGACACCGTCCTGGTCCTTTACGGCACCGGTTTCCGCGGCGGTAAAAACGTCACCGCTTCCATCGGCGGCTACTATGGAACGGTCCAGTATGCCGGACCCGGCGGCGGCTATCAGGGCCTTGATCAGGTGAACGTGATCATCCCCTCGGCACTTGCCGGTCTGAACATGGAATTGATGGTGTATCTCACAGTGGATGGCGTGATCGCCAACCCGGTCACTATCCGCGTCCGCTAGTCGGTGGACCGTACAGAGCGACGGCATTGCCGTGCAGCAGCGCCGCCGCCGCCGCAGTGACGTCCGTCCTGCTGACACCGCTTCCGCGCGTCCGCTCCGCCAGCACTTGCGCCAGGATCTCGCGCGTGAATAGTGACGAGCCGGTGGCCATCTCGATGCTCGTGGAATCGTGTCCGCAGGTGATCTTGTGGGTCGGCACGTAGTTCCACCATAAGTTGATCGCGTCGTGAAAGAACTGCGGGTTCAACACCGGTTGCCAGCACGTGTCGATGTAAATGTTGGGCACAAACTTCGCCAGCCAGCCGCTTTCATTCAGGAACGGCCAGCAATGAATCATCACTATGTTCATGCGCGGATAGCGGCGCGCCAACGCCTGTAAAGGCATCGGAGACGATTCAGTGATGTTGTTGGTTCCCACGTGAACCTGGTGCACCCACCCGCGGTCATGCGCCAGCTTCGAGCACTCATGAACCACCCAGTCCTGAAACACCCTCGCCTCCGCCGCGTTCAGATCCCCGCGAAATCGAACTTCCGAGTCTTCGCGTGGCGCAAATTCCAGCGGTCTGCGGTAGGCCTGCAGTTGTTTCGTGCCCACTGCACCCAAGGCCGCCGCCAGTTCGAAGTAACGCGCCAGGAACTTTCGCCACGTCGCGGCATCGGCCGGTTCCACACCGGCTATCGCTCCTAGCGCGCTGCGCCGCGGCGAGTCCGTCCGCCACAGGTCCAGAAACGGATCGATGCGAAGCACTGTGCGCGTGAATGCCAACTCTTCTTTCGCCTCTACGCTCAGTTCCCTCGGCGCATAGAACTCCGGTTGCATCGGGCGAATCAGATCCGAAAAATGAGCGCGCCGCATGGCCGTGCGATACCAGGCGAACAAACCCCGGTAGCGCGCGTCAATGGTGTTGTCCAACTTCTCAAATCCACCGCGGTCCAGCGCCAGCAAGTCCGCGCCATACAGCATCAGGACGCCCCGCCTCACGCATTGCACGACCCCGGTAAATTGCTGCCGTCGCAAAGCCGGACGCAGCTTTTGAAATGTGTCCCAGGGCGCTTTGGCCCCTGCCTTTAGTTCTTCTACGTTGACACCCGCGGCACCCAGCCAGCCCCCGAAGTAGGGGTCGAGAACCAAGTCCAGTAGCCCCGTGCGCGAGCGCGGCAAAGCCCCAGGTTCCACATCCGCTCGAAAGCCGTCCGGACCATAGCCGATGGACGGGATACTGCCCCAGTGCTCATGCGAACAGAAATTGGGAAGGGTGGAGAAGTCGAGCGCCGGCGACGCTTGCGCCGCCAGAAGGGACGGTAGAAGGGGCGTTAGAAAATTGCGGCGTGTGAGCTGCACACAGGATTATACCCGCTCGCCAACCTGTGGGGCTGGTGCGCGGGCAGTGAGCCTTGCGAAGTCGTCTGCAGTTCGCCGGCGAATCGAGCTTGAACTCCGTGGGATGCCCGACTCCTAGAAGATCTGTACAGAGTACGGACCGTAGCACTGATCCGTAGGGTCTCCCGAAAGATGTTGGCCAAAAAGAGTGTAGGTGTAACTGTTTCCACCAACAACGGGAAGCGTCGTCTGAGTTGTGAAATTCATAGGACTGTAGCTGGGCGAGGGGAGGGTAAGAAGGTCTCGTTTGCGCACCCGCTGCGTGGTCGGACCGTACGAATCGTTGGCCTCTTTCGGCCCTCGGCGTGCTAGTGGGATTACCGACCCAGCGCCAAATCCAATGAATGCACCACACCTACCGCCGCCACCTGTGGCGAAACAACCCACCGCCGCGACCTTTCGAGTCGCAACCGCGTTGCTTTTCGCCCTCAGCCTCCACGCCCAAGCCCCCGGTACGATCACCAATCGAGCCATTCCCACGGACGGTATAACCGACATCGATGCTCAGCTGAATACCTACGTTGCCAGCGGAGGTTTCACCGGACCCACAGTCTGTGCGCCCCTGAACATCACCAAGTTCGACCCCCTAGGTCATCTGCTATTTTCCTTCGATGCCCCGGAGACCTGTGGTGTTCACTCCGGATTTCGGAACATCGCCGTCGACGCGTCCGGCGCGCTCTTCGCCACCGGCACAGTGGACTCGTACAGCGGCACATCCCTGGTCACACGGGCCTTTGCCGCCAAATTAACGCCGGATGGCAGCGGCTTCGCCTACTTCGCCTACTTCCCCGCGGCCCTGGCGACCCCAAACGCGATCCGGTTCGACTCCGCGGGCAATGCCTACGTCGCCGGCGCCACGTCTGACTCTCACCCTTTTCTTGTTAAAATTTCCCGCGATGGCGGCACGTTTCCCTACACAGTCCAATTTCCCGACTCCGGCGTCGCCTCGGCGCTCGTTCTCGACGCCGCGGGGAATGTCTTTCTTACCGGCCAGTCGGGCGCGAACGCCCTGGTGGCAAAACTCGATCCCGCGGGGAAAATAACACGTTCCACCTCATTCGGCGGTGTTGGCGGCGCGAACGGCCAAGCTATCGCGCTCGATTCCACCGCCAACATCTACATCGCCGGCGACGCTGGTTCCGGCTTCCCCACCACCCCCGGAACCTATCAGCCCACCGCTGTAGTCCCGCTGTGGAGCAACGGTCCGACCGCGTTCATCGCAAAACTCGAGCCCGATGGCACCGCTATTATGTGGGCTACGTACACTGTTGCTAACGGCAATTACAGCGGGGTGGTGCCTTCACCAATAGGCTTCGCAGTCGCCGCGTCCGGTGACACTTACATTGCCAGGGGCACGGGAGCAGGATTTATTCCGACGGCCTCGGCCCCTCAACCTTGCTTCGGCATGGCGAATGACATCGTGATGCTGCACCTGAATCCGCAAGGAACGCTCGGCGACGCCACTTTTCTAGGCCGTACGGGGGCTCAAGTGACCGGGATGCTGCTGCCAGGTGACGGTTCGGTCGTCCTCTCCTCATACGGAGACGGAGGCGCTATGATCTCGCAGGTCCGCTTTGGCGAACCGGGTTGGACTGCGGCGGCCTGCCTTTCCCCGGACGTCCTGAATAGCGCCAGCTTCTCCTCCGACTACCAGCGGAACGTCTCACCCGGAGAACTCGTGAGCCTGACCGGGTTCGGCATCGGTCCGGATACCGGCGTCGCCGCGCAACTCGATTCGGACAGCCAGCTGCCACGTACGCTCGCAGGCGTTCAGGTATTCTTCAACGGAATCGCGGCCCCGTTGCTGTACGTCCAGTCGCGTCAGGTTAACGCGCAGGTGCCGTTTGAAGTGAATGGGTCCATCTTCGTCACACCGCCCGTAGCCGTCACCCTTACTTATGGCGGACATACTTTTGGCCCCTATATGATGGATTCGGACTGGTACGGACCTCCTGGCATCTTCCGCCTGCATCCCGGCATTTCCACGCAAGCCGCCGCACTCAATGAGGATGGCACTGTCAACGGTTCCGACAATCCCGCGGCGCGCGGCAGCACTATTACGTTCTTCGGAACCGGTAACGGTCCACTCGTGCCACCCTGTCCTACAGGCGGCCTGAACCCTAACGCTGCGGTGCCTCTCTTCTTCACTGGCACACCCATTCAATTACCAGTGCAATACGGGGGAGCTGCGCCATCCCTTTTATGTGGAGTCGATCAGTTCAACGTGGAAATCCCACTCTCAGCGCAACCGGGCCTGTTCCCGCTGGGCTACAGCCCGGGCTACGAGGCGACAATCTACATCAAGTAGGGCCACATCGAGTAGGGCCACGCGCACAGGTCTGCTGGCCAGGACTGGCCAGCAGATCCCCAATCTTAGTCAATGCCCCAGCCTCAAGCCTGTAGCGAGCGGTCGCTGAATCCTTCAGCTTCAATAACGATCGTGGCGCAGGTCGCGGGCGTCGTGACGGATCTCACGTTTGTCCTGACGGACCTCACGCTTCAGTCGCTGCGCCCTGACCACGTTGCCGTTATTCTCCGCGCGGGCCAGTTTACGGCTATCATGTCGCAATTCAGCCTTGTCGCGGGCGAGTTCCCGGCGGTCCTGCCGCACATCGCTCGCGCCGAACGCCGAGGGCACGCTCAAGCCAAGTGATAGCAACGTCAATCCGGTAATTGCGAGTAGCTTCTTCATTTGTTTGATCTCCTCTCCAGTCGATCTACTCACTTGGACGAGGATCACCCTCATGGGGCTACACTGGCGCGATTAATTTGCCTACAGGAACGCCCGGCCAAAGAATGCCTCGGGCAAGCAGATCAGGCAGTATTTTGTTGAAGATACTGGGCGCCAGCAGTGTCGGATCGTCTTCAGGGCCGAACCAGTAAAGTTCTTTAATTTCAGACTCCGCACGCGGCTCCCCGTGTAAAGCTCCTGAATATAGTTGAATCTTTACGGTCTTTCCCTCATCCCCAGCGGCACTGTCTTCATAAGTACCGACATACGCGAGGCTATCCACTTCCACCGGGCCAAGCTCCTCCCGCAACTCCCGCCGCAGACACTCCGTCGCAGTCTCGCCCACTTCCAGACATCCTCCCGGGAGGATCAACAGAGATGTCGTGTGCTTCTTGCGGCACAGCAGAATGCGCCCGTCGCGAATCGCCAACAAGCCCACTTTGTTGTATTCCGCCATAGATGAGCTATTGCAGGATCGGTAAGGTGAGGTAACCTTCGGGCACGAAAAGACTACCTTCTGTAGTGCCCTGCGGCGCAATCCTCCGCAGCTCCCGCGCCAATTGCTGCGGCGACAATTCCCCTGAGAGTGCGGAACGAAATGCTCGCGCCACGGCCTTCAACTCCTCCGCTGACTCATGGACAAATTCG
>JBDTMC010000479.1:0-5995 GCA_039934475.1 Bryobacteraceae bacterium
GTACGAAGGCGGAACCGCGGAATGGGCGGGTTTGGATGATGCTGGCGCAGACATATGGGCGGCGGAAGAACGCGGCTCAGGCCGGCGTAGCGGCCTTGAAGGCGGCTGGGGCGGGCGCTTCCGATCCAGTGGTCCTGCAAGGTTTGGCGTTTCTGTACAGGGAGATTGTTCCGGATGTGGGGCGAGCGGCGGCCTATCAACAGCGGTACGCGGAAGTAGCCGACGGGGACCGAGGGGCTTGGACGGTGGCCGCGCAGTTGTGGTCGGCGGCGGGCAAGTTCGCTGAAGCACAGACTGCCTCGGAGAAGGCCCTGGCGCGAAATCCTTACGAGGAGCAGAGTTACTTTCTGCTGGCACAGGCGCATTTGGCGCGTTTGGATTTTGCGGGAGCCGTGAAGGTTCTGGAAGACGGGCGGCGCACGTTCGATAAGAGCGTCCAACTGGAACTGGCCTATGGTGTGGCGTTGTATGGGCAGCGGCGGTTTCCTGAGGCAGTGACGGCGTTCTTACGAGCGATGGATCTGGATCCCGACGTGCCGCAGCCGTACTCATTTTTGGGGAAGATGCTGGAACATGCCGAGGACCGGTTGCCGGAATTGGTAAAGCGCTTTGGGCAGTACGAAGTGCGACATCCAGACGACGCGTTAGGCTATCTATTACACGGGAAGGCTCTGGCGGCGCAGTTGCCTCCAGCGGGCTTTCCGCCGGCAGCGGAAGAGGCCCAGAAGTTGATTGAGAAGAGCCTCACGTTGGATGAGAACGGCGCCGAGGCGCATTACGAGTTGGGATGTTTGCTGGAGCGGCGTCGGGACTTCGCGGCGGCTGCGACGCACCTGGAACGGAGCGCTGCTTTGAACGGGAAGCTGGCGGAGACGCACTATCACTTGGCGCGCGTATATGACCGCATGGGGCGTGGCGAGGAAGCGGCGGCAGAGCGCGCGTTACACGAGAAGCTGAATGCCAAGACGCGGGATGCCGCGTCTGACGTTAGGTTACGATAGAAGGAACCGGGTCCCTATGAATCGCCGCATGTTTTTGGCCGCCTTGTCCGCTGCCTCCGCTGGAGCGCAGGCCCCTTCCAAGGGCAAACTCCTGCTCCCCAGCGATCAGCCAGACGAACATAACTTGCGTATCATGTGGTACAGCCCAGTGGCACCTATCGATCCATCCAGCTATAAGCTGCGGATAAGTGGACTAGTGGAGAAGCCGCTGGAGTTGACGGTGGCGGATTTGCGAAAGCTGCCGCAGCAGACGCAGAGTTCACGCATGAAGTGCGTGCAATGCTGGTCGTCGCGAATTTCGTGGGGCGGGTTCCGGTTCGGCTCGTTGATGGATCTTGTCAAGCCGAAAGCGGGAGCCAAGGCGGTTCGCTTCGACTGCCACGACAAATGGTATGAGTACATGAGCCTCCAGGAAATGGCTTCGCCGCGACTGCTGATGGCGATGGATATGGCGGGGAAGCCGCTGGCAGACCGGCATGGCGCGCCGCTGCGGATGATTGATCCCTCTAAGTACGGCTATAAGTCGGCCAAGCTGATTACCCAGGTTACTTTTGTGGCGGAAGGCAAGGGCAGTATGGCTTGCGACATTGGACCATACTACTCGCCGACGGGGGAGATTCTGGCGGGGTACGATACACCTCTCGACCTGGGCGGCAAAACGAAGCACAAGATCCAAGGCGGAGAGATCACGGAGTATTGAGCGATGTGGGAGCTCACTAAACGGCGTTTTCTGCAACTCTCCGGGCTGGCCATCGCGGACCGGATAATGCCATGGAAGCTGGCCGCCCAGACTATACCGAGCGACAAGCGAAAGGTGATTATCGTTACCTTCGGCGGCGGTGTGCGATACAGCGAGACGTTTGCTCCCGAGGGGTTGCGCAACATTCCGGCACTGGCCGCGCTGAAGCCGGAGGGGCGATTCTTTCGTACCTGCACGAACGCGGGCGTGCTTTCGCATTTCAATTCTTCCGGTAGCATCCTCACCGGGCAATGGCAGCGAGTGGACGACTTCGGGATGCAGCGCCCGGCGTCACCGACGATTTTCGAGTATTACCGTAAAGCCACCAAAGCGAAAGCAGTGGATTGCTGGGCGGTTTGCACCAACAAGAGCTTCTCCGCTTTGGCGAACAGCGACATTGGCGATTTCGGCACGCCGTACGGGGCCAACCTGGTATTGCCGAAGCAGCTTTTGCTGGATGCCGTCGGCGAGGTAGTGAAGAAGAAGGACGGCGATGGGGCGGCCAGCCGCGAGGTTATGTTGCGGCAGTTGGAAGGAATCCTCAACGAAGGCTACGAGGGTCTTGGGTGGACGATCTTCAAAGCGGGCCGCGAATTGGATCGCACAGTGCGCGATACTCTGCGCCGAAGCCTGGTGGAATACATCAATGGTCCGGAATCTCCGACGTCGGGCGATGAGCTGACGTACTTCGTCTCGCGCGAGATCATGCGCGAGTTTGCACCACGCGTAATGCTGGTGAACTTCTGGGACATGGACGTCGCGCATTGGGGTTCGTACTCGCTTTATCTGCAAGCGGTGACGAAGACGGACCGCCTGGTAGGCATGCTGTGGGAAGAGATCCGCACAAACCCGCATTACAAGGACAAGACAACCCTGCTGGTGTTGCCTGAGTTGGGCCGCGACGGCGATGCCAACACTGCAAACGGGTTTTTGAACCATCGCAGCGGCGATGCGTCGTGCCGCAACATGTGGATGCTGGCGATGGGCGCGGGTGTGGAGAAGGGCGAGACGGAGCGGCCGATATCACATATCGACATCGCGGCCACAACGGCGTCCCTGCTGGGTGTGAAGACGGGGGAGATGGCCGGACGGTCATTGCCCGAGCTGAGCTGATGGAAGGGCGTCCCAAGGTATCGGAAGCGCTCGGCAAGCTGATCGACAAGGGCTTGTTTGAACGGCTGCCGGTAACGTTCACCACGTACTTCTACGACCGTATCAAAGACTGGGATCTGTTGTTTCCCGCGGAACAACATTACTTTGAGCTTTTGTTTGGACTGTTTGACCGCGTGCCCGCGGGTGAGCTGACGGCGTTATTTGAGCCTGTTGTGGCGGCGGAAAACCTGATGGGCGTGAATGAGAAGAACTGGCCGCGCCACGAGTTTACACTGCAGCATGTTGACTTCCTGAACCGGTCGCCGAAGTATCCTGCGTGGCGGAAGGCTATCAGCGATTTGTTTGCGCGCGTGGACCCGGTGATCGACGGGGAGATCTCTAAGCAGGGACGGCCTTCGCTGGCGCTGATCCTTTCGCCAGCTGATCTGCCAGTGGGTCCGGACCGGATGTGGAAACAGATTCCAGGCGGGCAGCGAGTGTCTCTGAAGATCGACGGTGTGGAGCCCGATGCGTTTGTGCCGGCATTGTTGGGCGGGAAAGACAGCCTCATGGCGAGGTACTCAGAGAAGAGGGCGAGGTCGGCTTACGACACTTGGGTGGTGGAGACGGGGACGCGGCTTAAAGCACAGGCCGGTGACGCGGTCTACTTGAGTTACGACGGACTGCTGGCGTATCGCAAGAAGCTGATGGATGAGGTGCGGCGCGTGGTGGAAGTGCAGCAGATTCGCGGCCCGCGCGAGTTGGGGGAACGGCTGCGGGCGATGAAAATGCCAAGCGGCCTGCCGAAGGTAGACGCCGATCCTTTGCTGGCGGAGTTCTTGCGGAGCGTGTTGTTGAACGGCAATGGAACGCTGCTGTTGAACAACACGTTTGTAGAATGGGCCTCCGTGCAGGCGGTGCGGCGAGCGCGCCCAGGACTGTGTGTGATTTCGTTCGGTATCCGCAACAAGGTGAAGCCGTTTACGGGGTTGCTGATTTTTGACGATCCGGAAACGGCGAGTCCGGTGCCGACGCAGGTGGATACTCTGGGCTCATACGTGGATCTGGAAGTGTTCTACAAATACGCGTTCCAGGAGTTCGAGAAGTACGCGCAGTATCGGCGCAATATCGCTTATGTGTTTGTGGCCGAGGCGATGGACGAAATGCTCGTTGTGGCTCCAGCGGACTTTCCTCTGCTCGCTCTGAAGAAGCCTGCGACGCTGGAGGAAGTGAACCGCGCGTGCGGGGAATGGCTGGGGCTGGCATGAAGGTTTCGCGGCGCACGATATTGGCTGCGCCGTTGGCAGGAGCGCTGCGATGGGCGCAGCCTGCTTCTGCCTTTGCGTCCACCCCCTTTCCGGTTGCGTTCCGCAAGCCGGCGCCGCATGAGGCGTACCGGCAGTTCATTGTGCCGGGCACGGATGACTTTTCCGAAGAGCGCGAGGCGATGGAGATCGAGGCTCGACTGGCGCGATTTGAGATTGCGCTGGCGGCGGACTTCGAGGGCGGGTCGCCGATGCCGGCGCGGTATAGGGTACCGGTGCGGCAGGGTTTGGTTTCGCTATCGCAGGCTCAGTATGCGGGCGGGGATTTTGCTGCGGGTTGGGCAGCGTGGCGGAGGTCTTTGGGGCGAGTGCGGCGGCTGCAGTTCTTCGCTTTGCCAGGAAACCGGGTGCGGTATGAAGTCGCTTCCACTGAGCCATTGGCGTATCGCGTGGGCGAGTGGGAGATGGAGTGGAAGGATGGAAAGCTGCGTCGATTCCGTCCTGTGTCGGAAAGCTTGGCGACCGCGCCGAAGCCTTTGTTCACGGACATTACGACCAATCTGCTGGGCGGGCAGGCGTTGTTTGAAGCGCAGCTGCGAAGAGGCATTCCCTATTGGCGGGCGCGGTTGGATTCGGCGAGCGGCATCGATATCTACGGCAGCAATGGCGTGGCTGTGGGCGATATCGATGGCGATGGCTGGGACGAGATCTATGTGTGCCAGCCCGGTGGCTTGACCAACCGCCTGTACAAACGTTCGGCCGAGGGCCTGCTGGTGGATATCACCTATGAGAGCGGGCTGGACGTGTTGGACGACACTTCATGTGCGCTGTTTGCGGATTTTCGGAATGCGGGCGTGCAGGATGCTGTCGTGCTGTCGAGTGCGGGGCCTCTTTATTTCGTGAACGATGGGGCGGGTAAGTTTTCCTATCGTGAGAAGGCATTCCGGTTTGCGACGGCGCCGCAGGGCACTTTCACGGGAATGGCAGCGGCCGATTACGATCGCAATGGGCGGCTGGATTTGTACCTCTGCACGTATGTGTACTTCCAGAGTGAAGACCGCTATCGCTATCCGGTTCCGTATCACGACGCGCAGAACGGGCCCCCGAACTACCTGTTTCGGAATACGGGGAATGGCGTGTTTGAGGATGTGACGGCAGCGACGGGGATGGACGACAACAACAACCGTTACAGCTTTGCTCCCGCGTGGTGCGATTACGACGACAGCGGATGGCCCAGCCTGTACGTTGCCAACGATTTCGGGCGAAAGAACCTGTATAAGAACACGGGCGGGCGGTTCCGCGATGTAGCGCATGAGGCCGGCGTGGAGGATATGGGTCCGGGGATGAGCGCGGCTTGGTTTGATGCCGACAACGATGGCCGCGCCGACTTGTATGTGGCGAATATGTGGACCGCCAGCGGGCAGCGTGTGGCGGCTTCACCGAACTTCGCGCCGGTTCGCGATGGAAAGTTGGGGGAGGCTTACCGGCGGCATTCGAAGGGGAATTCGTTCTATCGGAATCGTGGCGACGGAAAGTTCGAGGAGACGGCTTCAGGCTCGGAGATGGGCCGCTGGGCGTGGGGCTGCGATGGTATCGATTTCGATAACGATGGGACAGTAGACCTGCTGCGACCGACCACGGGAATTGTCGGTACTATCAGCGCTGCAGTTGAACAAGACACTCATGTAATTGGGACTGATAGCAACAGCTATTCAATGCGAGTGATCGTTCCCAACCAAGATTCATACGATACTCAACGAGGCGGAGGAACATCTGGCGATGTAAATAACGACGGCCGCCTAGATTTTTTGTTAACGACCTCCTGTAGCTGCAATTATGCCGATCTGTTTATTCAGCAGGCAGACCACTCCTTTGAACAGAATACCTATACCTATGGC
>JBDTMC010000480.1:0-5983 GCA_039934475.1 Bryobacteraceae bacterium
GCACAATCTTTAATACAACCCCGCGCCGATGGTAGTCTCTCGGAAACTTCACACTACAAGCCTCCAGATTACACCGTGTGGCGCTGTGATGTCCCATCCCTCGCCACGGTAATCTCATTTAGCGTTAAAGATGCCGCTTGCATCTGTAACCGGTTAGCATTTAAGATAAAAGCATATTTAGTTGTGAGATGTAGAGGAGAAGATGATCTATTCACGCTCCGCGGAGTACGCGATTCGTGCGTTCGTTCACCTGGCCGAAGTACCGCCCGGGAAATACGCCATGGTGAAACAGATTGCCGAACAGGCGGATATTCCGTCTCACTTCCTGGCAAAAATCCTTCAACAACTCGCGCGCAAGGGATTCCTGCGCTCCAGCAAGGGCCCCACCGGTGGCTTTTGTCTTCGCCAGCCCGCCAGTGATATCACCATCCTCCATATCGTCGATTCTGTCGACGGCCTCGAGGACTACCATCGCTGCCCCGCGGGCATGGCCGAGTGCAATGACCAACAGCCCTGCGGCATGCACGATAGCTGGAAGGCGCTCCGTTCGCGTATCATGGATTATTTGGAACAGACTTCCATCTTGGACCTCTCCAAGGCCCTCGAGCTGAAGCGCCGGAACATGGAAAAACCCGGTCGTAAAGCTAAGCGAAGCACTGTCAAGAAAGGGAGCTGACCCTCCCGTTTGCGCCTTGGCGCTGGATTGAGGGTCTGCCCCGGAAAGGCTGGACCCTAACTCAATGCTAGTGCCCATGGTAGTAGAGCAGACCTCCCGCGGCGAACGCGCGTTCGATATCTACTCGCGTTTGCTCAAAGAGAACATCATCTTCCTCGGAACGCCGATTGACGACAACGTCGCCAATCTCATCATTGCGCAGATTCTCTTCCTGGCCGCGGAAGATCCGGAACGCGATATCTCCCTTTACATCAACTCGCCGGGTGGTTCCATCACCGCCGGCCTCGCCATCCTCGATACGATGCGCCTCGTAGAGCCCGATATCGTGACCTACTGTCTCGGTCAGGCCGCCTCCATGGCCGCTGTGCTGCTTGCTTGCGGCACCAAAGGCAAGCGCTATAGCCTGCCTCACTCTCGCATTCTCATCCACCAACCGTCCATGAGCGGCCTCGCCGGCCAAGCCGCCGACATCGACATCTATGCGAAGGAAATCCTCCGCATGCGCGAAATCCTCAACGGCATCCTCGCCGACGCCACCGGCCAACCTGTTGAACGTGTTGCCCGGGACGTTGATCGCGATTACATCATGGAACCCGAAGGCGCCCTCGCCTACGGCATGATCGACCGCATCATCGCCAGCCGCGAGAATCCGCCACTACCACCCCGCTAATCCGAACCACCAAAGACAGGCCCCATCCCGGCGGCCTGTCTTTCTTCTATTTTCTCCCCTAACCGTTACCGGCCATCACCGTCGAAGAACCATGCTGCAAGATCTGCGCCTGGCGATACGAATACTGCTGAAGCAACCCGGATTCACGCTCATCGCTGTGCTGACGCTGGCTTTGGGCATTGGCGCGACTTCCTCCGTTTTCAGCCTCATTCAAGGCGTATTACTTACCCCACCCCCGTACCGCCAACCGCAACGCCTCGTCCTGATTCCGGCCGTGCGCAGCGACCGTCAACCCGCTGCCGGCACCCGCCTCTGGCCCGCCTTGCAATGGATGGACTGGCAAAACGAAGCCAAAACCTTGGAAGCCATCGCCGCCTACGGCTGGACGTTCAACTTCCTCGTATCAAACGAAGGCAGCGAATCGCTTCAGGGTATGTGGGTCACCAAGGACTACTTCGCTGTGGTTGGAGCACAACCGGTTCTCGGCCGAGCCTTCAATGCCGCCGACACCAAGTCCGGTGCGCCGGCGGTCATAATTCTGGGTCACGAGTTGTGGCAGCGAAAGTTCAATGGCGACCCAAATATCGTCGGCCGTACCATCCATATCAGCCGATCCGATACCCCACCCACCGTCATCGGTGTGATGCCACCAGCCATCCGCTTTCTCCCCTCCCCCGACAACGCCCAGGAACCCAACTACGACGTCAACGCCCACGTCGATTTCTGGCGCCCTGCTGCCCCTCAGCCGACTAGTCTAAAGGCTGCGCAGTGGAACGTCATAGCCAGGCTGAAAGATGGTGTTTCCCCCACTCAAGCCCAAGCGGAGCTCTCCGTTCTCGTCGAAAGGGAGGCGCTCGCAGAACGTGATTTTGCCGGCTTCGCACCGCGCCTGAAACTTCTTTCCGACGAATTAAACAGCGATGGCCGCCGCATCTTGCTGCCCCTGCTGGCAGCCGCCGGCATCGTACTCCTGATCGCCTGTGGCAACGCCGCGGCGCTCCTTCTTGTGCGCGGACTGCAACGCCAGCAGGAATACGCCATCCGTACCGCCCTCGGAGTGAGCCGCGGCGCGTTGTTCCGTCAGGTTTCCACCGAGAGCCTTATCCTCGCACTCGCGGGCGGCACCCTCGGCATAGCCTTGGCCTTCGGAATCGTCAGGACCTTCAAACTGATCGGCGGACACGCCATACCCCGCCTCGACGCCGTCACCACTGGTTGGCCGGTTCTCGCTTGCGGCCTCGCCTCCGCAATTCTGGCCGCCGTCCTGGCCGCCCTCTTTCCCGCCTTCCGAGCCTCTCGACTCGACACCAACCAGGTCCTCAAAAGCGCCGGCCCAAAGAGTAGTGCCGGCCTCGGAGAACGCCGCTTACTGCGGGCCGTAACCCTTGTTCAAACCGCTCTCACGCTCGCCCTCCTGGTCGGCGCCGGCCTGCTCATTCAGACCATGGTCAATTTATCGAAGGTCCAATCCGGCTACAACACCAGTCACATCCTCACCATGAGCGTTACCGCGGTACAAGGCAGTTCCATCGATTTCCATCGCCGCGCCTTAGACCGCGTATCCGCCCTCCCTGGCGTACAGCAGGCAGCCTTTGCATGGGGCGTGCCGCTCACCGGTACCAGCTGGCCCGGCTCTGTCGAAATCGAAGGCCAACCCATCGCCAGTAAAGAGAGCGATCGCATCACCATGCCGCTCCGTTCTGTCTCCTCCGATTACTTCACTCTGCTCGGCCTGGGAATCGCTGAGGGCCGCGACTTCCGCGCCAGCGATGGTCGCGACGCGCCTCCCGTCGCCATCGTTAACCAGGCCTTCGCCGACCGCTACTTTCCCAAAGCCAATTCCATCGGTAAAAAACTCTGGACCGGCGGCCGTCAAAATCCCGCCACCGAGGTAATTGCGGTAGTAGCTAACGGCCGCACCGGCGATCTTACCGTTACGCCACAACCGGAAATCTACTTGTCCTTCTGGCAGGCTACTCCGTTCTCCAAACACCTCGTGATTCGAACCGCCTCTGATCCGCAGTCGCTCATCTCCGCCGTCCAAAAGGAACTGCGTGCAGTCGATCCCACCGTAGCCGTGGAACACGTCAAAACCCTCGACCAAATACGCGGCGATTCGCTCGCCTCCCGCGCCTTTGCCATGCAACTCCTGGCAGGCTTCGCCCTTGTGGGTAGCGTTCTGACCCTCGTCGGAATCTACGGAGTGCTGGCCCTCTCGGTGGCCTCACGACGGCGTGAAATCGCGATCCGCACCGCCGTGGGCGCCGCGCAAGCCGATATTCGCAACCTCGTCCTCGCCGAAGGCTTTCGCCTCATTGCCGGAGGCCTCGTCGCCGGAGTCCTCGCGGCCGCCATTCTGTCCCGCGCGCTGAAGTCTTTCCTCTATGGAATAAGTCCATCCGACCCGGCCACGCTGATCGGTGTCGCCTTCCTGTTCGCCGCCGTTTCCCTGCTCGCCTGTTGGGTCCCCACGCGGCGCGCCATCAGGGTCGATCCGTCGGAAGCGCTACGCTACGAATAGCCGCCTGCGGACGTACAATCTGGAAATGGCAAACAGAATCGCACACTCTGCAGTCATTCTGGCCGCTCTTGCAGCGCTCGTCCTGCCGTTGCGGGGCGACATCGTCTACAGCTTCGCCGGAGACGAAGACGGCGAGTACGCCGACACAGACCTCGTCATTGATCGCGAGGGCAACATCTACGGCACCACCGTGCAAGGCGGTGCCTTCAATTCCGGCACCGTGTTTCAACTATCGCCGTCCCCCACAGGTTGGGCACACACCGTTCTCTACAGCTTCCGCGGTGGCGTCGACGGTGGCGAACCCTACAAAGGCGTCACCCTCGATTCTGCCGGCAACCTCTACGGCACTGCCGGTGTCGGTGGCCTGTATGTCGGACCCTGTGTCGATACCGGCTGCGGCGTCGTTTTCAAGCTAGCTAAATCGGGCACCACCTGGACCTACCAGCTCGTCCACAGCTTCACCGGGGGAAGAGATGGCTTCGGGCCGGGATCCGGTGTAACCGTTGACGCGCAAGGCGCTGTTTATGGCACCACTCCCACCGGAGGCCGGCTCGGGTTTGGCATCGTCTACCAACTCAAACTCGACAGCAGCGGCACTTGGAAAGAAAGGCTAATTCACACGTTCACTGGCGGCGCCGATGGCTTGGGAGGATCGGCGGGCCGCCTCATTCTCACGGCCTCAGGCGGTCTCCTCGGCGTCTGTACTTCCGGTGGCGCTCAGGGCGCCGGCAACCTGTACCAACTCGCTCCCACACCAGCCGGCGAATGGACCCTCACAACCCTATACTCGTTCCAGGGTGGAACCGGAGCCGGCTTCCCCTACGGTGCCGTTGTGGCTGATGCGAACGGGAACCTCTACGGCACCACCTACTATGCCGGTGCCAACAATCTCGGCAGCATCTATCGCCTCAGCCGCAGTAACGGTGTGTGGACTCAAACTGCCCTCTACAGCTTCCAGGGCGGCCTCGATGGCAATGGCCCCATCAGTACGCTGGTCGCGGCTACCGATGGCAACCTCTACGGCACAACCAGCGAGGGTGGCGCCGGCTGTAGTTGTGGCACTATTTTCAAGATCGCTCTGGATGGCTCTACACCCGCATACAACGTCGTCTACCGGTTTTCAGGCGCTCCGGATGGCGCGTTCATTTACAACGGGATGGCCAGGGATGCTGCGGGAACTACCCTTTACGGAGCCTCCGTGCACGGCGGAACGTTCAACGAAGGCGCCGTCTTCAGGTTCACACCCTAACTCACCGCAGGGCCAGAAATTTCTTGTAGCTTGTGTCCCAAGCGCCCGGATTCCGCGGTAGAAATTCCTCAACCTCAAAGCTCGCTTCTACCACGGCGCGCGCCGCTGCCAGGTCTTTCAACTCCCCGGCGCCCATGGCCTGCACCAGAACGTTGCCCGCTGCCGTCGCCTCGCCCGGACCGGCCACAACGCGCAATCCCGTCGCATCCGCCACCAACTGGTTCAGAAGCCGGTTCTTGCTCCCGCCGCCGACGATATGAATGGTGCGCAGCTTCCGCCCGGTCAGGTTTTCCAGGATCTCCACCACTTCGCGATAGCGGAGCGCTAAGCCTTCCAGGATCCCTCGCGCCATTTCCCCGTCGTTCGCAAACGAAGCCTGCCCGCTCGACTTGCAATAGTCCGCAATTCGCTGCGGCATCTTCCCCGGAGCAATGAAGTAATCCGGGGGAACCACCGCCACAAACGGCCGCGCCGCCTCCGCCATCTCCGCCAACTGTCCGTAGCTGTATTCGGTTCCTTCCAATGCCCAAGCCCGCCGGCATTCCTGAAGGACCCACAGCCCGGCAATGTTCTTCAGGAACCGGATCTTGCCATCCACACCCACTTCATTGGTGAAATTCGCCGCCAGAACCTGATCGTTGATTACCGGCTCATCCAATTCCACGCCCATCAACGACCACGTCCCGCTGCTGATGTAGCACCAATCGTCGCCCTCTGCCGGAACCGCCGCCACAGCCGCCGCCGTATCGTGCCCCGCCGACGCAAATACTGGAACTTCTCCTAATGCCGCCATCTCCGCAAGCTGCGGAAGCAGTGGTCCCAGAAGCGTGCCGGGAGGCACAATATCGCCCAGGATCTCCTTCGGTA
>JBDTMC010000481.1:0-5923 GCA_039934475.1 Bryobacteraceae bacterium
ACTGAAGTTTACGCAGGAGTTTGTGGACTCTGTTTTCAAGCGCGATACACGGTGTGTGCGCCACCGGCGGGCTGATGCCGATGCTCGGCAAGTGGCGAATGGCTTCGGCCTCGGGTGACGTAAACTCTGTAGAGAGCAAATCTGGGCCGATCAATGAGAATCGCAACGTTACTATGTCTGGCCGCCATTGGGACACTCGATGCCGCCGATCCGGCGCTCGACGTGCTGTCGAAGCGTTGCCTCAGCTGCCACGGGGCATCGAAAATGGGCGGCCTCGACTTGCGCAACCGGGATGCCGCACTGCTTGGTGGCGGACGTGGACCAGCGCTCATCCCCGGCAAGCCAGAACAGAGCCTTTTGCTGGACGCTGTGACAGGTAAGGGAGGCCTCAAAATGCCTCCGGGAACGGTCTCGTTAGCGGAAGCTGAAGTCGAGGCTCTGCGCTCTTGGATCGCTGCCGGAGCTGGTTGGAGTACTAGCACGAAGGCTGCCTCGACGGATGTCCATTGGTCGTTTCGTAAGCCGGTGCGGCTCGTTGTCCCTGCGGGCAGCCTGCACCCGATTGACGCCTTTATCGATCAACAACTGGCGGCCAAAGGGCTGACGGCTGCGCCGCGTGCGGGTAAGGCGACTTTGATCCGGCGCGCCTATATGGATCTCGTTGGTCTTCCTCCTCCGCCTGATCGGGTGGCCGCGTTTCTTGCCGATTCCTCGCCTGACGCCTGGCCTAAGCTCATCGACGAGCTCTTGAAGTCTCCTCAGTATGGGGAACGGTGGGGCCGGCACTGGCTGGATGCAGCGCGTTATGCCGACAGCGGCGGCTACGAAACCGATATCTACTTCAAGAACGCCTGGCGCTATCGGGACTATGTCATCAAGTCGTTCAACGACGACAAGCCGTTCGATCGTTTTGTCCAGGAGCAGATCGCGGGCGACGAAATGTGGCCCGACAATTTGGATCTCAGCGGTACCTACGACATTCCGAAACAAAAGCTGGAACATCTGGAGGCGCAGGTAGCGACGGGGCTGTATACATTAGGTCCGGAGGTTCACGAGTCGAACATGGATTCGGAGAAACTCCAGTACGAGAAGCTGACGGACTGGGTGGACACGACTAGTTCGCTGTTTATGGGACTGACATTCGGATGCGCACGCTGTCACGACCATAAGTTCGACCCCATCCCCCAACGCGACTACTATCGGCTCGCCGCGGCATTCGCGTATTCGACGGAAACGGAAGTTCCCGTTGTGCACCGCATGTCGATCCGCGATCACGGCCAGTACTTCCCCAAAGTCATCGCAGTGACCGAGGCTCGAACCGCCTATCGCTTGCACCAGGAATCCGTGCGCAAGCGGCTGACGGAAGAACGCAAGCGCGCCTTCACAAAAGAGGAAATCGCGGCGTACGATACGAAGGACGAAGCGCGCACTACACAGCAAAAGCCCCTTGCGGAGAAGGTTGCGGTTGCAGTTCGCGGAATCAACATCGAAAAAGAGATGAGCCAGGCGGAGGCCGAGCGTTCCCGGTTGCTGCTGGAGGGAATTGGCAAGGCGGTGCTAGATGTTCCGGAACGGGATGCCGCGCAGGGGCTGTGGGATGGGTTGATGGAAATTCCGGTGGCTTCCGTGTTGGGTCATCGCGATCCTGCGCTGGTTCCACCGACCTTTATATATGGACGCGGGGAACTGTCCCTCAAGAAGTCCCGAGTGGAAGCCGGTCTGCCCGCCTTCCTCGGTGCTGGTGATATCAAGTTCGACGATTGCTCCGGACAGTGCGTTCCTCTGGCAAGGAAGGCACTCGCTTTATGGCTCACCCAGCCGGAGCATCCTCTCACGTCGCGCGTCATTGTGAACCGGGTCTGGGCTTGGCACTTTGGACGAGGGCTGGTGGCCACGCCAAACGATTTCGGACGGCAGGGCTCCGCACCCACTTTACCGGCATTGCTCGATTGGATGGCGACGGAATTCCCCGCCCGGAAATGGAGCATCAAGGAACTGCACCGGCTGATCATGACGTCCGAAACCTACCAGCGCGCCAGTTCGTTACAGAACGAGAAGAATCTAAGCATCGATCGGGACAACCTTTATCACTGGCGCTTCAACCGGCGGCGGCTGGAGGGAGAGGCCCTTTGGGACTCGATGCATTCGGCGGCGGGTACGCTGAACCTTCAGCGCGGCGGCCCGCCCGTGGCTCCGCCGTTGAGTCCCGACGAAATCGACGGACTCGGCTCCGCCTGGCAGTGGCCAACCAACGCCGACCCGGCGCAGCACAACAGGCGCGGCGTCTATCTGCTGGTGAGGCGCAACTTTCCCTATCCGATGTTCGAGGCCTTTGATAATCCGATCAACTCAGTGAGTTGTCCGCAGCGTGATGTCAGTTCCGTCGCCCCGCAGGCGTTGTGGTTCCTGAATAATCGGGTGGCGATGGAGCAGGCGAAGCAATTCGCGGCGCGTCTGCGAGCGGAATCGGGCCCCGATACTGGTGCAATGGTGGATCGCGCGTGGACGTTGGCGCTGGCGCGCTCGCCCTCCGGTGAAGAGAAGCAGCAAGCCGTAGCTCTGATTTCCCGGCTGTCGCTGGAAGGCTTCTGCCTGTCGCTGTTTAACCTTAACGAGTTTGCGTTTGTAGATTAACTTCTTATGCTTTGCGATCGACAATCCAGCGCATCATCACGGCGCGAGTTCCTTTCGCGTTTCTCTTTTGGATTCGGCGGCATGGCGCTCAATTCCCTTGGCGCTTCGTCATCAAACCCTCTAGCGCCAAAGCCGCCGCATTGGCCGGCCAAAGCCAAGAGCGTGATCTATCTGTTCATGCAGGGCGGGCCGAGCCACGTAGATAGCTTTGACCCAAAGCCGCTGCTACAGAAGTACGATGGTCAGCCGATTCCGCCAAGCTTCGACGCACAAGGGCTCAATCTGCAATTCATCCGCGTGGCGGAATCGAAGTTGATGGGGTCCCGCCGCCAGTTCCGGCGCTATGGGCAATCGGGCCTGGAGATCTCCGACCTCTTCGCACACACGGCGCAACACGCGGACGATATTGCCGTGATTCGATCGATGTATCACGACGCGTTTATTCATGGCCCGGCGCTAAACCTCTTGTACTCGGGTTCGATCCGCGCCGGGTTTCCCAGCGCGGGCGCCTGGATCGTGTATGGCCTGGGAACCGAATGCGATAACCTGCCGGCCTTCGTGATGATGACCGATGGCCCCATCAGCGGACGCAACCGCAATTCCTATTCATCCGGGTTTTTACCGGCCGTGTATCAAGGAACGGTGCTGCGTGCCGAAGGTACGCCACTTGTGAACTTGTCGCCTCCTGCAGGAGTCACGCGCGACGATCAGGAAGTACTGCTGAAGCAAGTGGAGACCTGGAATCGCGAACATCTGAAGGGGCGGGAAGATGACACGCGCCTGGAAGCGCAGATCAACAACTACGAGTTGGCGTTTCGGATGCAGATGGCCGCGCCCGGGCTGGTGGACATATCGAATGAGCCCGCGGATATCCGGCGACTCTATGGACTGGATGAGAAGGCGACGGAAAAGTTTGGGCGTCTGGCGTTGCTGTCTCGAAGGATGGTGGAGCGCGGTGTGCGGTTCGTGCAGCTCATCTCAACCGATTGGGACGGGCACGGCGAGTGCGATAAGAATCATACTGACAACTCGGCCAAAATTGACCGGCCCATCGCTGGCCTGATCGCCGACCTGAAACAGAGGGGACTACTGGAATCGACGCTAATTGTGTGGGTGGGCGAGTTCGGCCGTACACCGGTGATGCAGGGAAAGGATGGCCGGGACCATCATCCCTACGGGTTCTCAGCGTGGATGTGCGGCGGCGGAGTGAAAGGTGGAAGGGTGATCGGCGCCACCGACGACTTAGGGTTTCGGGCCGCCGAGGATCGCGTTCATGTCAACGACTTTCATGCCAACATGCTGGCTATGCTGGGGCTCGACCACCGGCGCCTGACGTATCCGTTCAACGGCCGGAATTTCCGGTTGACTGATGTCGGTGGAGATTTTGATCTAGTGCGGCGGCTGACCACGTGACACGCCACTAGAAACAAGTGCGGTAGAAGTCGAGCACGTTGTAGGCGTCATCGACAACGGGAATCACGCGCCACTTATCGAAAGCCGTGCAAGGGTGAGAGATTCCGCAGCAGACTCGATCGCCCACTGACAACGGGACGGGCGAGGCGGTCAGAAACGCGTGCTGGTCGTTGATTTGCTTAATGGCTGCTCCATCGAGGGATACGCGATCCCCGAGTCCCGAACCGCGCGGCACGGCGTGCAAGGGGATGGGCAGTCCCAGATCGTAGGCGCAATCGCGTTTACCGAAAGTAAGTATCGCGGATTCGGGGCTCTGCACGGACTGCACCACGGCCCATAGTTCAAGAGCGGCCGTGAAGGCAGGCGCGGCTGAATCGCCGCGTGCTTGGGCGGCTTTCAACTTGTCGGCGTAGAAGCCATGATCGTGGGTCACGTAACAGCCGCTGCGAAGCACCACCGAATAGCGGTCGATAGCACTCCCGCAGTATTTCAAGACACCGCTGAGAAATGAACTGCCGCCAGCACTGAAGAGGAAAGGCGCGCCTTCGGGCTCCGGCATTGAGCCGGCGAAGGATAGTGCACGTTGGAGAAACTCCTCGGCCTGCGTGTGCTCGTGCGCGGTGCCTTCGAAGGCCTCGACACCGGCATACTCCAAGACTGGACGATGGCGGCGGATGGCCTCATACACGGACATGCCTTGTTCCAGGCTTGCAACACCGGTTCGCCAATCGGGCCGGCCCCATTCGATCAGGACGCGCAGTGGCCGCGCGGGGCTGAACTCATGCAGGTACGCGGCGAGTTGCTCCACTACGGCGACACTGTCGGCCAGGCAATAGATCTCGACGTCATCGGTGAGCGCCCTGGCCAGCAGGCCCGCGGCCACTTTGCCCACCACCTGATTCGCGATCAGAACGCGGCGTGCGCCGGCCTTCAGGCACACCAGTGTCTGCTGCGCTGTTGCCGCGGTGATGCCCCACGCGCCGGCCGCAAGCTGTCGTTGGAAGATGGGCGGGCACATGGTGGTCTTGCCGTGCGGCGCCAGCAGAAAGCCGTTCTGCCGACACCATCGGGCCATCACATCAATGTTCGAATGAAGGGCACTTTCTTTGAGCACCAGGACGGGATAGAGCAAGTCGTCATTCAGGATGTTCCAGTTCCCGGCGTCAGGAAAGAGCGGGGCGCCTTTTTCAATCGTGCGGTCGCTATCGTGGTGGCTCATGGCTCTTACGAGTGTACGTCGCCGATATGCTCCGGATATCTTTGGGCGAGAGCCCGGATCTCATAACTGAACTTCAGAAACAATTCTTCCCAGCGCCGAGCCGATTCCTCGGAATAGGTATAAAAGCCCTTTGCGTTTGACACGCCGCGAGCCCCCGATCCCACGGTCTCGCGCATTAACCGCGGCACCTCTTTGCTACAGTCAAGCTCCGGCAAGAGATCCTTCATCACCGCGGCATACGCGGGAATGCCGGTGAGATCCATGAAACGGAAGGGGCCGGCGAAAGTAATCCACCAGCCAAGATCGTTGCGCAGTGAGCGATCTACATCGGCGGGCGTAGCGTACCCGTTTTCCACCAGGAAGAACGCCTCGCGCAACATCGCATACATAATTCGGTTGGTGATGAAGCCGCGAATGTCCTTCTTTACCAGAGTGGGTTCCTTGCCCCATCCGCGCGCCAGATCCACTGCTCGTTGCGCGTATTCGGCTCCGGTTTTTTCGCCGCAAATGATTTCCATAAACCGGGTGATATGCGCCGGTTCAGCCCAGTGAATGCCGAGAACCCGTTCCGGCACTTTGGCTTCGTTTTGCAATAGGGTCATCGGAATGGACGAAGTGTTGCTGCCGATCAACGCATCGGCGGCGGCGTTCTCTTCC
>JBDTMC010000482.1:0-5920 GCA_039934475.1 Bryobacteraceae bacterium
CACGTAGTCGTAAACCACGCGCATTTGCTGATAGCTGGTAAAGAGCACGAAGGCGCGGCCCTGGGTAGCCCGCAGCAAGCTGGCAATCTCTTCGCCTGCGGCGCGGCTGAACAAAGGGGTGCGAGGGTCCGGCAGGTGCTGCGGCACGTAGAGCAGAGCCTGGTTCGGGTAGTCGAATTCGCTTTCGACTATAAGCGACCGCGGTCCCGGGATGCCCAGCCGCTTCTCAGTGAACTCAAAGCCTCCAGCGACGGCGAGCGTGGCGCTGGTGAGGATGACGGTGTCCACTTCGTTGAACAGCCGTTGCGTCAGCAACTGTGAGACATCGACGGGCGTGGCTTGCAGATAGCAGCCACGGCCGCGGCGCTCCACCCAGTAGACGTAGCTTTTTTCGCGGGCCTCGATCCACGTAACCACGCGGTCAGCCAGTTCGCGGGTGCGGCGAAAGAGCGGGACTGCCTCTTCCGGCGAATCCTTGATTAGTTGCAGGTACGAACCGACCAGTTCCAGAATCCGCAAGACGGCGAGATAAGCGTCGGAGTGCTTCTCGAGAAACGCGTCATGCTCCTGAAAGCCGGTGCGGCCTTCGGCCATGGGGAAGAGGCCGAAGAACCGCTCGGCGTGCTCCTGCATCATCTCCAGGGCGCGGTCCAATTCCTGGGAGCCGAAGTTTCTGCGGCGTGCCATCACGCTGACGTCGCGCCGCAAATCGAGAAACTGATGATTGCTGACGGAGAGGCCAAAGTACTGGCCGGCGATGTCCTCGATTTCGTGCGCCTCATCGAAGATCACCGCGCCATACTGCGGAATGATCCCACCGTATTCCTCTTCCTTCACGGCAAGATCGGCGAAGAACAAATGGTGGTTGACGATGATAATGTCGCTGTCCACGGCGCGCTGGTGCATCAAAGTAAGGAAGCAGCGGTCGAATTGCTTGCAACGCTGGCCGGTGCAGAGTTCGCGGCGGGCGTCGATCTTGCCCCATGCGGAGCTGCCTTCGGGCAGTGTTTTGATCTCCGAGCGGTCACCGGTCTCGGTGGTCTTCTCCCATTCGCGAATGACCTGGAAATCAGCCACTTCTTCCAAGCCCTGCAGAATCGGTTCTTTCTCCGCGTCGTAGATCTTCTGGCGGCAGGCGAAGTTGTTGCGGCCTTTCATGTAGCAGGCGCGGAGAGGAGTTTCAAAGTGCTGCTGGAGGAAGGGGAGGTCCTTGTAGAACAACTGCTCCTGCAGATTCAGCGTACCGGTGGAAATGACAATGCGCTGTGCGGAAAGAATGGCGGGAACCAGGTAAGCGAGGGTTTTACCCGTTCCGGTGCCTGCCTCGACAATCAGGTGACGGCGCTCAGCAAGCGCCGATTCCACGGCCTCGGCCATTTCCAACTGTCCGGGACGGTATTCGTAATTGGGATGCCAGCGCGAGAGGAGGCCGCTTCGGGAGAAGAACTTGCGGGCGGTCAAACTTTGGGTGGAAGCGGGCACCGAAAATCCCAGTATAGACGTACAAACGCCGCCGGCCCCGAATGAGGCACGGCGGCGCTTCTAACCACTCGAGATGCGCAGGAGCCTTACGGGCGGTTGATGGCGGTATAGGCAGCGGCGACCGCATTGTATTGCGGGGAGCCGGCGCCGTAGAGTTCAGTTGCGGAATTCAACGCCGCCGTACGGGCTGCGGCATAGTTGGTGCTGGCAGTCATGTAGTTGGAGATGGCGTTATACCAGATGGCCGAGGCGGCCGCGCGGCCAATGCCACTAACCACATTGCCGTTGCACTTGCTGGTGCCGCCTTCGGCGAGCAAGTAGAACATGTGGTTGTTGGGGCCGGAGGAGTAATGCACATCCAGGTTGCCGAGGGTGCCGGACCAGCAGGCCGGGCTGGCGCCGTCCTTATGAGGATCGTTCATGTAGCGCAGGGCGGAAGTCTGGATATAGCTGCCGGTGCTCCAGTTGGATTTGAAGATCCGCTCGCCGATCCAGTAATCGGGGGTGTCCGAAGCGTTGTTGATGTAGTATTCGACCATGGTGCCGAAGATGTCGGAGTTGGATTCGTTCAACCCACCGGACTCGCCGGAGTAGGTGAGATTGGCTTCGGAAGCCATCACGCCGTGGGACAACTCGTGGCCGGCAACGTCAATGGAAGTGAGGGCGTAGAAGGTGGTCTTACCGTCGCCGTAGGTCATGCAGAAGCAGGAATCGCTCCAGTAGGCGTTCTCGTAGTTGTTGCTGTAGTGAACGCGGCTATAGGAGGTGCGGCCGGTATTGTCGATACCATTGCGGCCGAACGTGTTCTTGTAGTATTCCCAGGTCTTGGTGGAGCCGTAGTGGGCGTCTGCACCAGCGGTTCTGGGGTCGTTATTGGCGCGGTTGCCATTGCCGAAAGTGGCAGTGGTGTTGCCGATATAGGAACCGGTGCCGGAAGTGGCATGATTCAGATTCTTCGTCGACAGACTGCTCTGGCTGGCGCTGAGCAGCAAATAGGTGGCGCCGTTGTACAACACGCCGGGTTCACTGACGACACCGGACCACATGGTGTTGCCGCTGACGGTGGCGGGAGTGACGGCGGTGTGCAGGGTGTCGATCGCCTTCACGACAGAGCCATCGGCGGCATTGACGAACACGTCAAACTGCTTGGCCACGTCGGTATCGTTCTCAGCAACAACCTGGATGTGCCACACGAGAACAGCCTTGGGGCTCCATTCGCCTGCCGGAACGATTTTCAAATCGGCGATGTTGGCTGTGTAGGCGCCCAAGATGCCGGCTTGACGGGCGGCGATTTCAATCGCGATTTTCGGGTTCACTTTCGCCATCGTATCGACTGCGATATTACCGGCAAGGGAGTTCGTAACCGTGACTCCGCCGCTGCCGTTGACGTGTGCAATTGCCTCTCCGCCAAAAACCGGTACGCCGTTGAAGTACTGGTTGAAGCGGACGTGATTGATAGCCTTACCCGCGCGGATAGCGCGAAGGCGAAGTTCAGCAGCCGGATTCGTCAGGCCATAGGCCCTGGCATTGGCTGCGAAGTGACCCCGTGCGGTGACCACCGCCGGGTTCGATTCGTCTACCGTCTGGGCGACCATGGTGAGAGGCACGGCGGCCAGCGATAGAGTGAGTGCGAGCTTCCACATATTTGTAATTAACCTGTCTTTTGTATGCTCTTTGGCAATTGTCCGGTAGGACACAACCTATGGGAGTATACCGTAAGACAGGATGATAGATAAATACTTATACTTAATATATTCGCCATTTATACGCCTATGGCGATACCGAAAAGTACTAGTCGGTTACTTTTTTGCGTTCTAGCCGGCGACCGTTGCAGGCTCAAGCAGTCCGAGGAACTCCTCGGCGAGTGGAGAAAAGCGCTTGCGCCGGCGGTGGATGATGCCGAGCGGACGGAACAGGGCTGCTGCTAAGGGCACGGCGGCGAGGCGTCCAAGTTCCACTTCGGCGTGCATCATACGCTCAGGGAGGATGCTGACGCCCACCCCGAGTGTGAGCGCTTCTTTCAAGCTCTGGATGTTGTCGAAGTGCATGATGACATTCACTTCCACGCCCTGCTCGCGCAGATAGCGATCCACGTCGCGGCGGATGGGAAGGTCTTCGTCGAAGCCGATGAAATCCTGGCCCTCGAGGTCTTGCGGCGAGATCATCGGTTTGCGAAAGAGTTCGTGGCTGGGGGCGAGAGCGAGAACCATTTCTTCACGCCGCCATGGAATCACGGCAATCTCGCGGGATCCGGCAGGGTAGCTCACCAAACCGAGATCGGCGCGGTCTTCCAAAACGGCATCGTAGACCTTTTCGGGGCGCAGGTAGTCCACCACAAGTTCCGCGCCAGGGCACCGTTCGTGAAAACGGCTCTCCAGTCCGGCCATCTCCGAAATCCCGATGGAGTAGATGGCGGCCACACGAACCGTGCCGGCCGTTTCACCCTTCACAACCTGGAGGTCGGCGTCGAACTGTGTCTTGCGTTGCAGTATGTCGCGGCAGAGGTCGTAGAAGAGCCGGCCTGCTGTAGTCATTGCCAGAGGGCGCGTGGAACGGTCCAGCAACTCGACGTTGATGTGCTTCTCAAGCTCTTGGATACTTTGACTTGCAGCCGATTGGCTGATGCCGTTCAACGAAGCCGCGCGGCTGAGGCTCCGGGTTACGACGATGTCCCGGAAAAGGTGAAGCTGATCGAAGGTCACCGCTGCCATTGTAGTATCAGTTATACGAATATTGTCAAGACATAAATTCAGATTGACGAATACAGTAGTCACGCCCTATACTTTTACCTACGGCCATGAACCACGTCGGTTTTCCTTTCGCATCGTCCACGCGCGGCCTGCCCCCGGAACAGGGTCTATATGACCCTTCCACAGAACGCGACGCCTGCGGTCTCGGGTTCCTGGTAAACATCCACGGGCAGCAATCGCACGATATCATCCTCAAAGGCATCCAGATTCTCATCAACCTCACGCATCGCGGCGCTTGCGGCTGCGACCCGGAGACTGGTGACGGCGCTGGCATCCTTATTCAAATTCCCCACAAATTCTTTGCGAAGGAATGCGCGAAACTCGGGTTCTCTCTTCCGGCACCGGGCGAATACGGCGCCGGGATGGTCTTTCTACCGGTAGAACCGCAACAGCGGTTGATTTGCGAAGGCGTCCTGGAGCGGATCGTCCGCGAGGAAGGGCTGGAAGTCCTAGGCTGGCGCGATACGCCGGTGATTGGCGATGCCATTGGCCGCGTCGCCCGCGCGTCACAACCTTACATCGAACAAATCTACGTGCGCCGTCCGGGCGGCATGACCGAAGACCAGTTGGAGCGTACGCTCTACGTAGTGCGGAAGCGCTGCGAAACTGAAATCGCCGCTTCCGACATCCGCGATAAGAGCTTCTTCTACATCCCGTCACTGTCCTGCCGCACCATCGTCTACAAAGGCCTGTTGCTGGCGCCGCAGATTCCACACTTCTATGGTGAGTTGTCCGACCCCGACGCGATGAGCGCCATCTGCCTGGTGCACCAGCGCTTCTCCACCAACACATTCCCCACCTGGCAGCTGGCGCATCCGTTCCGCTACATCTGCCACAACGGTGAGATCAACACGATCAAAGGCAACGCGGCGTGGATGTACGCCCGGCAGTCTGTGCTGAGTTCGCCGCTGTTCCCTGAGATCAAGAAACTGTTCCCCATCATCACGCCGGGTGGCAGCGATTCCGCTATGCTCGACAACGCGGTGGAATTGCTCACCATGGCCGGACGCAGCCTGCCGCATGTGATGGCGATGCTGATTCCCGAAGCCTGGGACGCCGACGACACTATGCATCCGGATAAGAAGGCGTTCTACGAATATCACGCCTCTTTGATGGAACCGTGGGATGGCCCGGCGGCTGTGGCTTTCACTGACGGCCGGGTGATTGGCGCAACGCTGGACCGCAATGGCCTGCGGCCCGCCCGTTACCTGGTGACGCACGACGGCACGCTCATCATGGCGTCTGAGACCGGAGTGCTTCCGGTGAAGCCGGAAGAGGTGAAGTACAAGGGCCGCTTGCAGCCGGGCAAGATGCTGCTGGTGGATACCACCCAGAAGCGCATCATTCCCGACGAGGAACTGAAGCAGCAGTTGTGGTCGCGCCAGCCTTACGCCCAGTGGTTGCGTGAGAACCAGATTACGCTGGACAAGCTGCCGGAACCGCCGCGCGCTTACACCACGGAACACGAAACATTGCTGCAACGGCAGCGAGTGTTTGGCTACAGCGACGAAGACGTCCGCACGCTGATTGCGCCCATGGCCTCGAAGGGCGAAGAAGCCATCGGATCGATGGGCGTGGATACACCGCTGGCGTGCTTGTCTGACCGTCCGCAGTCCCTGTTTAACTACTTCAAGCAGCTCTTCGCACAGGTTACGAATCCTCCGATCGACCCGATTCGCGAAGAACTG
>JBDTMC010000483.1:0-5910 GCA_039934475.1 Bryobacteraceae bacterium
TCAAACCTTCATTATCGTATGGAGGGCGGTGTATCCGGTACGTAGGGCTCCACGTGGACCAGGACGTCGGCTACCCAATCGAGCTCCTCGATGATATGGAAGCGGACGCGGGTGGCGATTTCGTGGGATTCGCGGACGGTGAGCCCCGGGTCAACTTCAAGGTGGAGATCGACGTGATATTTCATCCCGGTCTTGCGGGCCCAGCACTTCTCAACGGCGAGCGCTCCGGGCACGGTATGGGCGACGAGGCGGATGCGGCGCATGGTTTCCTCGTCTGGCATGGTGTCCATCAGTTGCATGGACGTATCGCGGACGACGCGCAGACCGAGGAAGATGACCAGCAGGCCGACAATGAAGCCCCCGTAGTGATCGGCGGCCAGAAACCGGACAGGGTCGTGGATGGCGAGACCTACCGCAGTAAGAGCGGCGAAGGCGGAGAGGATATCGACACTATCGTTCCAGGCATCGGCGCGCAAAGCCTCGCTGTGAATGCGCTTCCCGATGCGAAACTTCATCGTGGATAGGCCCAACTTGATAACGATAGAAGCAACGAGGGGCCAAAAGACGTAAGCGGCCGGCGGCGCATGTACCTCTCCGATACGGACTACTGAGCGGAGGCAGATGGCCAATCCGGTAAACGCAAGGACGAGGCCGACGGCAAGGCCAGTGAGTGTTTCCACGCGCCCGTGTCCGTAGGGGTGGTCTTCATCGGCCGGGCGCGCGGCAATGGTGAGGCCGAAGAGGACAATACCGGAGGCAAAGACGTCGCTGGCCGATTCCACACCGTCTGCCACAACAGCCGTGGACCCGGCGGCATAGCCGATTGCTATCTTCGCGACAGCTAAACCGCCGCTGGCGAACATGCTGATAAGCGCAATGCGCGCCCCAAGATTCTTCGCGGCGGCCACTCAGTCACTATACCCCGGCGGAGGGGGCGGCAGCCTGCTTCTCACGGGCGATCCAGGCGTCGATGCGCTCGCCAAGCACGTCGAGTGGAAGTGCGCCGCCACCCAACACTTCATCGTGGAAGTGGCGGATGTTGAATTTCGGACCGAGTTCCTTCTTCGCATGTTCGCGAAGCCGGAGAATGGTGAGCTGCCCGATCTTGTAGCCGAGAGCCTGCGACGGCCAGGAGATGTAGCGGTCCGTCTCAGCCTGAACCTCGGATTCGGCCACGTTGGAGTGGGCGTGGAAGAAGTCCACCATCTGCTGGCGGGTCCAATGTTTGAAATGAACACCGGTGTCGAGGACGAGGCGGATAGCGCGCAACATCTCGCTATCGAGGCGGCCGTAGTCGCTATAAGGATCCTGGTAAAAACCCATATCCTTAGCCAGCCCTTCGGTGTAGAGAGCCCAGCCTTCGGTGTAGGCGATGTAAAACTCGTGCTGACGGAAGGGTGGCAGGGCGGGCAGTTCCTGGGCGATGGCGATCTGCATGTGATGGCCGGGCACGCCCTCATGATAGGCGGTGCTTTCGATTTCAGGCGTGGTGCGCTTCTCCCATTCGTAGGTGTTCACCTGGACGCGGCCGGGGCGCGAACCGTCGGGCGTGCCCATGGCATACTCGGCGCCGGCGGCCTCCTTTTCGCGGAACGCCTCAGTCTTCTCCACCTTCATGCGGCCCTTGGGAAGACGGCCAAAGTATTCGGGAAGCTTGTTGTACATGCCGTCTGTGAACTTGCGGTACTTGTCGAGGATGTCCTCGCCGGACGCCACGTGGAGTTTAGGATCGGAGTTGACGGCGGCGCGGAATGTCTTCAGATCGGAGAAGCCGAGTTTCTTGGCGATGGTCAATTGCTCCGCCTCGATGCGGGCGACTTCGGATAGACCAAGCTGGTGAATTTCCTCGGGCGACATCAAGGTGGTGGTGGCTTCGCGGACTTGATAGGCGTAGTAGGCTGGGCCGTTGGGCAATGCGGAGACGCCAACATCGGTGCGGCCCTTGGGTGCGTATTCGTCGCGGACGAAGACCGAAAATCGGGTGTAAGCGGGCAAAACGTCTTTGGCGATGGCCGAGAGCAGGTCGCGGCGGATGGCGTCCTGGGTTTCTTTGGCAAGCGTGTCGGGCATCTTCTTCAGCGGCTCCGCGAAGGGCGAGTCTTCCGGCTTCATGGCGGCGAGACCGGCGGCCTGGGTGACGACTTTCTCGAGCAGAAATCGTGGCGGCATTAGATTGTCTTTGAGGCCGGCGCGCATCAGCTCCATCGTCTGATCGAATCCCAAGGGCAGTTTGTGCAGACGCGTGATGTAGTCGCGGTAGTCCTTCTCATTGGTGAAGGAGAGCATGGAGGGAAACTGGGCCGCGTTGAGGTGGAGGCCGCCCATCTGATTGACGGGCATCTCGTAGTCCTTGAAGCGGACGCCTTCCAGATTGTGTTCCAGATCGCGAATCATGATGCGATGGCTGAGCAAATCCTGGTCGGGGAATCCCGTGGTGTCGATGGCTTGGAAGCGAACCAGGAAGGCGCGGGCGTCCTCTTCGCGCTGTTTGATGGACTTGAGGGAAAGGTCGGAGAGTTGGTCGTTGAAGCGCTTGTCGCCGAGGATAGAGGCGAATTCGGGGCTGGTTCGAAGACTGTATTCCCACTGTTCGGCGAGCAAGTCATTGAAGGCCTTACGGCGGGATTCCAGTGACGGCGTTTGGGCTTGCATCAGGACAGCCAGGAGGGGGAGAAGTAGAAAACACCGGGAGAAACGCATAGGGTATTTGACTCTATGGTAACTGTTTCGGTTTGGGGCGAACCGAGGGGTTCGCCCCATTTCCGCGGGAGCTAGTTGGAGCTAGTTGTGGCCGGGCAGCCGGGGTCAGCTACCAGACCGGTAAACGGCTTGTTCTTGAGGCCGACAAAGGTAATGTTGTCGACATCCCAACCGGGAGCGCCACCTGCCTCGTCCTCGCCAATCCGGAATCTGATTTTCACAATCTGATTGGCGTAGGTGGTTCCGAGGCTGATGTTTTGCGTGACGAACGAAGGGTATCCCGAACTGGCCGCGGTGTAGGCTGATCTTCCGGTCAGCGGGTTGCTGCAGCAATTGGAGATAGTTCCGTTGTAGCCGGTGCCGATATTGGTCCAAGTTACGCCATCGGTGGTGATTTCGATGACACCGCCGTCGTATCGGGCGCTGGCATCGAACTCGAACGAATAGCGGTGGCTGATGCTGAAGCTGAAGTTGCCGGCGCCCACGGAGAGGTTAGGCGAAATCAGCGAGCGATCGGCCAACGAGCCGGAATCCGGACCGTTCCAAGCATAGTTGAGCGGTGTGGTGGAGGTCTGGACGCGAGCGAAGAGTCCAGAACCGATGGCCGCCTGCGGAAGCCAGGTGCTGACCGGCGACTCCACGGTGTCGGTGGTAAAACCGGTACCTGAATCGGCGTTGACGTAGGTGGACAAAGTGGCAGTGGCCGGCGTGCCGGTGAGCAGGCGCGGATCACTCACTGTGATTGAGAAATCGGCCTGTCCGATGGCGGTAGCGCCCTGAAGACCGACAACCAATCCGCCTGTAACTTCATCGAACGGGTTGCTGTTAGGCATGCGGAACACGTTGCCGTAGGGGAACCGGACGTTCGGGTTGGTGGAAGTGATGCTGGCAACCGTGCCGACCAGGGGACGAGCTCCGGTGTTCTTGATGGTGAGAAGAAATTGGCCGGCTTCGCCATTGTCGAGGATGCCATCGGCGGAGCAAGTCCTAAGCGTATCGTCCAAGGAAGTGGACAGCAGCGTCAACGCGCCGCCGACTTCGTAGCTCTCAACCAGCCCCGGTGAGTTGGTGGAAGAGAAGCGATCGGGCGCCACGGCGGCGGTGCCAGCGCCGCGGCGGGCAAACGCCTGGGCGAAGAGTTGGTAGTCAGTCTTGCTTGTGGCGAAGGCGGCGGCAAGAACGGCATCGCGGGCGTCAAGAAGAGTGGGCGAAGTGGGGGTCATCTTGTAGCCCTCCACGATGTACTTCTTCATGCGGCTACGGGCTTCTGCAAATGAGATGCGTGGGGTGGGTCCCTGGGTATCGCGCAGCAACGATGCATAGCACTCCCACAACATGGATGCCCAGACTTCACCGGTGTTGTGCGCTTCGGAGTTGCCGACGCCGTCCTGGCCGAAGGCATAGGGCACTCCGGGGGGCAGCGCTACACCTTCGGAAATGTGCTTGAAGGTGAGTGGGTTCTTCGTGAAATCGCTGGAGTAGGGGACGCGACGGATACCGAAGTAGAAATCGTTGGTCGCGTAGCCGGCCATGGCGTAGACGCCGTTCCAAGTGGAATTGGAGGCCACTGCCGTATCTTCGGCCTTCACTGTGAGCAGCATGGCGTGGAAATCAGCCCAGCCTTCGCCCAGACCGCTGGCCATGTTGGTGTTGAGACCGGAGGCATCCTGGACAAGACGGTTGCTGATGTAGTGACCCCACTCATGAGCGACAATCTGGTTGTCGAGCGCACCGTCGCGGCTGAGACCGGTGACGCGGTTGAGAGTGGCGGTGACTGCGACGCTGGCATCGAGCGCAGTGCGGAACGTGTTGCCATCGGTAAGGGCCAGAGAGAGGGTTCCGACGGTAACCGTAGCATCCACGCCGGTCATGCCGGGCGGGATTTCAGGGTTGGTCGAACTGGCTACGTTGGCAATAATTACGGCGGAGGCGCCGGCCAGCTGCGCGTTTTTCGTCTTAATGACAAAGCTGCAGGTGCCGCGATCGACAAAGGCGATTTTACCGGTGAGGTTGTTCGTGACCGGATTACAGGCGTCGATGGGGGACGTGCGGAGAAGCGGGGCGGTGACATTGAAATTCGAAGGACCGAAATCGGCGGTTCCGTTGGGGAAACTGCCGGTCACGCCACCGGTGGCGCTGATGGTGCTGGTTTGGGGGCCGTCCCAAACGTACATGCGCATGCGCGGCCGTGCGCCATCGGCGGGGGTGGCCATGTTTGCATTGTTGCGTCCGGCGAAGTCCAGATCTTCGGCGAAGATACTGTCGTTTTCCAGACCGCCCCGGCCATAGTTGGACTTTTGCGCATTCCCGTCAACTTCTTTGAAACCGGCATCGTAGTACCAGTCGTGGAACATATTGACGTTATAGAAAAGTTGGGTGACTCCGGCTTGGGTCTGCTCGGCCGAGGAACCGGCAGCCATGTTGAGGTCATAGAGGTGGTCAAAGTTGCCGGCGGAGGTGGTGTAAGCGTAGGTATCGGCAGTGCCGGGCTGATAGTCGTCGGGCGATGCTAGGTCGGCGAAAGCTTCCACGTTATTGCCCAGAGTGAAGGTTGCGCCCGGCGCCAGCCAAGGATCTCCGGTGCTGATGGGACCCGATTGGAGAGTGAGGAAATTCGGTGCGATGAAGGGCGGAACACTGCCATCGGGAACCGGGTTGGCCTTAGGCGTGGGTGAGTTGCCCTGGGGACCGTCGAAGGGCAGGCGCAAGCCGCCGGCGGCAGTGTCGGCCCAGGCGCGATAACCGAAGTTGTCGCTGGCGGTCTGGTTCATGCGGAACAGCATCTGGCCGTCGGCAGCGCTAATTACGTAACTATACGCCTTGGAATCGTGGTCACCCGGGCGGGCGACGGAGACTTCAACGTAGTAGGCGGCGTCGAGCCGGCCGGGCAGACGGTAGAAAACCTTCTTGGCGCGAGCCTGGTCGATGAAATGGAAAGCGCTCACACCGGGGGCAGCCGAGTAATGTTCGTACGGTCCCTGGCCGCCGGAACGCACCAGCGAGGCGTCACTGACCTGGATATCCAGAAGGTCACTGATGGCGCGGGAAATGGCTTGGGAGGGGGTCAGCGCAAACGTGCGATTGACTCCCGACGCGGTGCCAGTGACGAAGCCGGAAACCGCAATCAAGTTGAACTGCTGATCCATTGACACGGCCACTTGTTCGCGGAAGACATCCACTCCGGCAACGGTGGACCGGAACTTGACGATG
>JBDTMC010000484.1:0-5897 GCA_039934475.1 Bryobacteraceae bacterium
ACAATTCCCAAACTCCAAGTTCGTTCCGGAAACCCAGCAGATCCTCCGTAACATCCAGGAAGCCATTGCCGAAGGCGAATACCGCGTCGGTACCTTCTATCACGCAAAGGGCAATTGGGCCGCTTCCTCGAACCGCTTGCAGATGATTACCGATCACTTCCCGCTCTATAGCAACGCCGGCGACGCCCTGTTCCAGCTTGGTGACGACTATACGAAGATGGGTCCCAAGTTCCGCCAGAGGGCCGGCGACTCTTATGCTAAGATCGTCCGCGATTATCCCTTAAGCGAACGCGCCGACGATGCCAAAAAGCGCCTCGAAGAGTTGGAAATGCCTATCCCTGAAGCGGATCCGGTGGCCATCGCCCGCATGAAGTACGACGATGCCAACTACCAGAAGCCAGGCATGATGAACCCCGTCACCAGCGTCCTCAAGAAGGGGCCCGACGTGCGGAAGGCGTCTAAATCCGGTACCCCCGTGATGACCGCCATGCGGCCCGGTATCCCCGTCAGCGTGCCTGTACCCGCCGCGCCTGCCGCCGCCGGGTTCAATGGCGACGTCACCGTGTCCACCGTCGCCGATTCCAGCGTTCTCGATAGCAAACCCGATGCTCGCGCCAATCCTGGCGCCGGTGCCGCAGCCGGACCGGCCCCCGCTGGCGCCGCGCCCGCCGAGGGAGCTAAGCCGGTGGAAGCCGCCAAGCCGGCTGAGGCCAAGCCCGAAGAGCAGCCCACCTACCGCGCCATTCCGAAGTTCAAGGTAAAGAAACCGAAGAAGCCGAAAACGCCTCCTCCCGCCGCGGCTCCGGCCTCCACGCCTGCCGCGACGCCGACCACTCCCGCTCCGGCTCCTCCGGCTGAAAAATGAGTCTGATCCTGCTCGCCGACGATAGCCCTCACGCCCAGCGGATGGGCGAGAGGATCCTCCGCGAGGAAGGTTTTGAAGTGGTTTCCGTCACCGACGGCGAAACCGCGCTCATCCGCCTCCGCGACACCGATCCGGACCTCATCATGGCCGACGTCTTCCTCCCGCATCGCTCCGGATACGAGATCTGCGAGTACGTCAAAAACCATCCGCGCCACAAGCACACCCGCGTCGTGCTGACGGCCGGCCTCTTGGAGCCCATTGAAGAGGAGGAAGTGCGTCGCGTCGGTGGCGACGCCATCCTCAAGAAGCCCTTCGAAGCTTCGGTGTTGATGGAGACCATCCGGCCCCTGGTAGAGGCCGCCGTCTTCGCCCGAGGTCTCTTCTCGGAAGACGTCCCCGCGGCGCAGCCCGAGCCTGCACCCGCCGCCGAAGTTCCCGCACCTCTACCCGCCCCGCCCGTCACTCCGGAAATCGATCCTGAACGGGTCCGTGCCGCAATAACGCTTGCACTCGACGCTGCATTGCCTAAAATGATCGAAGAGCTCACAGAGCGTGTTCTCGTCGCTCTCGGCCATTAAAAGACCCCACTATGCCTGACAACACCTTCGACGTCGTTTCCAAGATTGATATGCCCGAGGTGGTGAACGCCATCCAACAGTCGGACAAGGAAATCATCACCCGGTTCGATCTGAAAGACAGCAAGTCCCGTATCGAGCTGAACGAAAAAGACAACAAAATTGTCATCTCCAGCAAGGACGAGTTCAAGCTGAAGGCCGTCATCGACATCCTGCAAAGCAAGATGGCGAAGCGCGGCATCCCCTTGAAAAACCTCTCCTTTGGAGTCATCCAGACCGCCGGAGGCTCCACCGCCCGTCAGGAAATCACCCTCCAGCAAGGCATTCCCACGGAGAAAGCGAAGGAAATCGTCAAGATCATCAAGGAAAGCAAGAAAAAGGTGCAGGCGTCCATCCAAGGCGACTTAGTCCGCATCGCCGGCAAGGACCGCGACACCCTCCAGGAAGCGATGCAACTCCTCCGCGGCAAGGACTTCGGAGTCGAACTCCAGTTCACCAACTACCGCTCCAACTAGAGCATGTCCCGTAGAATCGAATCGCCCCCCATCGCCGGCCCCGCTGGCCGCTTGGAAGCCCTGCTGGAGGAACCCGACCACGGCACCCCCCAATTCGCCGCCTTGGTCTGCCATCCCCACCCCCAGCATGGAGGCACTATGCACAACAAGGTAGTACACCGTCTCGCCCGCGGGCTCCGCCGCGCCGGCGCCGTAGTCCTGCGTTTCAACTACCGTGGAGTGAACCTAAGCGAAGGCGAATACGACGAAGGAATCGGGGAAGTAGAGGATGCCCGAGCCGCCCTATCCTGGCTCCTGGGCCGCTACCCCGACCTGCCATACTCCCTAGCCGGCTTCTCCTTCGGCTCTCGCATCGCCCTCAAGCTAGGCTGCGAACTAGGCCACCCCGACCGCATCATTGCCGTCGGCTTCCCCACCGTCTACCCCAACCGCGAATTCCTCGTCCAGTGCGTAGTCCCCAGGGTTTTCATCCAAAGCACCAACGACCAATTCGGCCCCCGCCCCGACTTAGAAGCCCTCGTCGCGACGCTCCCCGAACCCAAGCAACTCCTCTGGGTAGAAGCCGCCGACCACTTCTTCGCCGGAGCCCTCGACGCCTTCGAACAAACCGTCTACCAAACCGCGAAGTGAAGCCCTAGGTCGCAAATGAATGCGTGGGATGCACGAACGAGAGTAAAATGCGCCGGGGCCATCAACTGAAGGAAGATAGAAGCATGAACGGTATCCAGTTCGTCACGGATGAGAAGGGACGCAAGGTGGCGGTGCAACTCGATCTGAAAAAGCATCGTGAGCTTTGGCAGGACATAGAGGATGTGCTCGTCTCCCGCTCCCGAAAGAATGAGAAACGGGTGCCGTTGGAAAAGGTTAAAGCCGGACTGTTGAAGCGCGGCAAGCTTACGCCGTGAACTACCAGGTCTTCTTGGCCGCCAGCGCGGAAAAGGAATTGAACGCGCTTCCTGCAAAAATAGTCGCTCGGATTGTGCCACGCATCGAGGCACTGTCTAAGTCTCCACGGCCTCCAGGTTGCAAGAAACTCAAAGGCGGTGAAAGCGAATGGCGCATCCGCATCGGTGACTATCGGGCCGTCTACGAAATTGACGCTGGCGTTAGAACTATCGATGTTAGGCGCATAGCTCACCGGCGTGAAGTCTCCGAGTAAACAGACACCACCCAACGCGCGCCAGCCCTGGAAGGCGAGCCGCCAGAAACGGACTCAAGGCCGAGATCTCGTGATCCGCGCTGGTCCTAAGCTTGAGGCTCCCTGAATGGGTCCGAGGTTAGTTCTACGAAGGCATGATCAAGGTCAACATTCAACAGGCGAAGACTCACCTCTCCCGCTACATTGAACAGGTTGAGCAAGGTGACGTGATCGTTGCTTGCCGCCATAACAAGCCAGTGGCGGAGTTGCGTTCGATTGAAACGCCACCCGCTCGTCCTGCCCGTGTTGCTGGGTTGCTGAAGAGCAAAGTGCATTGGGATGCTCACGCCTTCGAGCCAATGACCGCCGTCTGGGAGATTTCCCGCAAGTACAATCTCGGGGGGATCTCCCTGCCCTTCGATCGATCCTTCCACCTTGATTCCAGCCGTTCGTCAATCCTCGGGCATCGAAAGCTTACCGCTAACCGAAATCGACGCTCTGGCCGCTGAAAAGCTCGAGTTCTTCCACAAAGACCCCTTTGATCGCCTACTAATAGCACAGGCGCTCATGGGCGGTCTTGTGATCGTGACCCCGGACTGCGCCTTTGACCCTTATCCGGTGCGCGTAATCTGGTAGAACCTGCCGCGACCCAGCCGGTCCCTAAGAGACGCTCGGGAAACCCTCGGCCGCCGTTCTACTTTCCTGCCGGACACCGCTATTTGCCCGCCTCTAGCCGCTTCAGAAACGCCCAGAACTCCTTATTGCCCTTAAAAGGAGTGAACGAATCGTCCTCTGTCGGGGCAGGCATAGCCTCGCTGGGATTCACGTTGGCCTTCCGATCAAACGCCTGCTGCAGATGAACGCGCGCCTCGGCCAGTTTCTGCTCCCCCGCATCCGCGCACGCCAGATTGTAGTAATACATGGGATAGTCTGGATCCTCGCTAGTGCCCTTTTCAAAGATGCTGCGAGACCTCACCAGATCGCCGGAGATTCCATACGACATCCCGGCTTGATCGCGCATCACCCGCCTTGCGAACTTCGCCGATTTGAAGGGCGCGCCATTCGGCGGCACCATGGCCAGACACTTCTCAAACATCGGCGCCGCAGCCCGATACTGTTGCTTCCGAAACAGAATCTCAGCAAACAATGCGACGTCGCTGAACTGTGGTACGTGGTTGACGTCCAGCTGAAAGCTCAGAAACGCCTTCTTCAAACTCGGATCGTCATCGCCAATCGGCTTGCCGCTATAGAACTCCAGGTCCCCGCATAGATCGTTCGCCGCGACAAAGCCTCGCACCCGGTAAGCCAATGAGCCGTCCCGGTTCGCGGTCGAGTAAGCAACCAAAGCGACAGGCAAGGCATCCGATCGGGGAATCTCCGCTGTCGTAATGATCTTCAGAGTCCCATTCGCCTTCTTTTCCTCAGCCAGGACGGCCTCACGGCAACGCGCACCGGTCATAGGCGAAGCTTCCCTTACAAGGAACAGAAAGCCCAGGAAGGTCCGCTGTCCCGAAGCATCCCGCCCGCGCACTCCGATCTCGCTTCCATCGGGTTTGGCCGAGTTCTCGACGATCTTATATCCGTCGATGAACCATGAGAGCTGTCCTTTGTGCTCAGGTAGCGCAATCCGGTACTCGCCATCCTTCAGTGTTTCGCCCCAAGAGGCACAGGTCCAGATAAGAGACACGAGTAACAGCGTTGACAATTTCACAGAATCCGAAGGGATATCAAGGGCACCGCCCTTGCCCTAGCCTGCGCAGGCCGACAGGCGCATCTCGCGATTCACCCGCCGCATCGCGCGGTCGCTGATCAAATCGGCGATCTTATCCAGCAGTTCAGGAACGTCTTCCGGTTCAATCAGAATGTGGCGTCCCACCTCCCCGCCATTGTCGTTGCGCGACACCGAAACAATCGCGGTGGCGGGCCTGTAGTCCATCATTTTGGCGTGCGCGAGTACCTTCAAGCCAGACTCCGGCGTCTCCATATGCAAGTCGCTGAGCACCAGCTCATATTCCCGCTCGTCCATCATGCCTACGGCCTCAGCCGCGGAAGCGGCTGCATCCACCGCATACCCTCCAGCGCGCAGAACGGTCTGTAGGGTCAGGCGTGATGTCAGGTCGTCGTCCGCAAGCAGGACTCGAGCCATGACAAGGCGATGTGCCGGTCCATGCGGTTCGTCAAACAAGTGAAGTGACTCCTCTCCCAGTAGCTAGGTCGCCCAAGAAAGGTCCGTATTCCCAAGGCTTGGTTCTTGTTACGCGCCTGGTAATCTCGTGAACTTCGGATTGCCTAGGCTTACGTTAACGATAACAGTGTAACCGAAGTTGCCGATTTTCGACCGCTAATTTGAGCACGCACGCTCTTCGGTACCGTACCTAGTACGCCGTTGCCCCGTTTCCCGGAACAACTTCTCCAGTCGAATCAATACTTTATGATCCATGACTGGACGAATGCCGTAGACCTCATGCTCTAATACCCGCGGCGGGATAAGTTGCGCCAGCGGACGGTGAGAGGTTCAACACTTTCAACACATGTTGAAAATATCAACATGGAGGTAAGTAATTGATTATAACAAGGTTGATGTGGTTTTCTCCGAAAATCTTTCAACACTTCAACACGGTTTTTCGTTGAATTCGTTCCCGAAGACTCTCTCGAAGATCCGGTCCACGTTGCGCAACTGACGGTCCAGCGAAAACGCCTCGCCAATCTGCTCCGCAGTCAGGTAGGCCCCAATCTCCGGATCCGCCTCAATCGACGCCCGGAAGTCGCCCGACCTGACCGGCGTCCCGTCGGAGTAGCGGATG
>JBDTMC010000485.1:0-5868 GCA_039934475.1 Bryobacteraceae bacterium
GCCCCGAAGGCGAGGACGGCCCACCCCATCCACTCGTCCGGTCTGCCGAGGAGGCACGCCAAAATGAAGATCAGCTACACGGGCAAAATGGCGAAGTTGGATGCCACCCAGGAAAAGAAACTGGACGGCCGGTTCGCCAAGTTGGCCAAGTTGCTTGACCGCCGGGGCGAGAAGGATGTTCGTATCGTTCTCACTACGGAGCGCCATCTCACTCACGCCGAAATTACGGTGAACTGGTACGATCACCCGATGGTGTGTAAGGGATCGGACGGGGACACCTTCACCGCTGTCACCAAGGCGGTGGAGCTACTGGAGAAGCAGTTCCTCAAGCTGCAAGCGAAGTTGCGCGACAGCAAGCGGATTAGCTCCAAAGAGAAAACGGTTCCGACTGCCGCAACTGCCGCGGCTGAGCTTCCCGAGGAGGAACCGGAGCGCAAGATCTTCCGCGTCAATCAGAACTCGAAGCGGAAACCGATGACAATCGACGAAGCGGTCCTGGAGATGGACAAAGACCGCGACTACATGGTTTACCGCGATGCCGAGACGGATCGCGTTAGCGTGCTGCTGCGCCGCCGCGACGGCCACTTTGTGCTCGTTGAAGCCTGATACCCGCACCGAATGGTTAAGAAAGCCGGCGGTACCCCTCCGCGTAAGGCCGTCCGGCCGAAAAAGGCCCTGGAATCCGGACCAGCCGCGCCCATACAGCGGGAGTTGGTTGTTATTACGGGCCTCAGCGGGTCCGGAAAGGGCACCGTCCTTAAGGCATTTGAGGATCTGGGATATTTCTGTGTCGACAATATGCCGGTCGACCTCATCCCGACGTTCGCCAAACTGGCCAATGAATCGCCACAAAGCCGGCGCTCGGCGCTGGTTGTAGATATCCGTGAGGGTGAGCGCCTAAAGCGCCTGCCGAAGTTATATCGGGAACTCCAAAAGACCCTCACATTGAAGCTGGTGTTTTTGGAGGCCGATGACGATGTCCTTGTGCGGCGATTCAGCGAGACCAGGCGGCCACACCCTCTGGGCACGAACAGATCGGTCCTGAGAAGCGTCCACGCCGAGCGGGAGTCGCTACAACCCATACGTCCCCTTGCCGACCATGTAATCAATACTTCAAGGTTCAACGTCCACGAACTCCGCGAGTTAATCGGAGAGAAGTTCGGCGCCAACCGCGACGAGAGCCAGATCATGGTTTACATCAGTAGCTTCGGCTTTCGGCACGGTGTTCCCTCGGATAGTGACCTTGTATTCGACGTCCGTTTCCTGCCTAATCCGAACTATATTGCGGAGTTCAAACATCTCACGGGGAAGCACGCCGGGGTGGCCAGGTACATTCGATCCTTTCCACAAACAGTGGAATTCATCACCCGGATCAGCGATCTTCTGACGTACCTTTTGCCGCACTACATTCGGGAAGGGAAGAGCTATCTGACAATTTCCTTCGGCTGTACCGGTGGCCACCATCGCTCAGTGATGATCGCCGAGGAGATTCGCAAGCGGCTCGCGAAAGCCGGTTACCGGGTGAAAGGCACCCACCGGGATATCGAAAAGTAGCTTTGCCGACTACTCCCGGCCTTTGATCTTCCAGAGGATCTGCCGCAACATCCCGGCCCACTGCTGTGAGTCATTGCCGGGCATGTTGAGACGACGAATGATGCGGCGTACTTTGGCCTCCGTTGATACCACCGTCCTGGGGTTGGTGTAGCCCGACACTTCTAACAATTCCAGGAGGATGGTGGAGAAGCGCTCTAAGTCCTCGGCCTTGGCTTCGACCACCGCCTCTGGCTTGTGGCGGGCCGCGGCGGCGTCACGGATCAGCTCATACAAACACACCGCGACAGCTTGGCCCAGGTTCATGGATTCGTGCTCATCGCGAGTGGGGATGCGAATCAACCAGTGGCAGTGCGACATGTCCTCATTGCCGAGGCCGAACTTCTCCGAACCGAAGAGAAGCGCGACGGTGCCGCCGCCGTCGAGGTGCTTACGGATGAGTCTGCCGCCATATTCCAGACGGCGCAGAGGATGCTGCAACTGGCGATGGCCGAGCGACGTGGTGCCGACGACCAGTGTACAGTCGCCCACCGCTTCCGCCACCGTTGCCGGCTGCTCCGAGTCATTCAACACGGCAGAGGCGTTCACCGCGCTCTTGGCCTCGCGGTAAGCCACTTCATAAGGGTTGACAACACGCAGCCTGAGGAATCCGAAATTACTCATGGCGCGGGCGGCGGCCCCGATGTTCAGCGGGTTTCTCGGGGCCACCAGCACAACACGCACTCTGTCGTGACCGGTCAGCGCAGCTCTTCCATGATCTGGTTCAAAGCTTCGCGCGGCGGGCGGGTCATCGTGTCCGGAAGCGTTGCCAGCGGCTGGTCTACCACGTGGAGCATGTCGAGGAAATTCTCCTTGTGGCTGTCCACGTAGAGGATGCCGGTAAGCACGTCGCCCGTGGAATGGGCTTCGTGGATGATACGGAGCGCCCCCATCTTATCGGTCGGGTCATACTCGCGGCCCAATTTCTTCAGCCGCAGGATGCTGCCGTCGTGCATCGTTACTTCCTGAGTGGTGCCTTCTTCGATCTCCACGCTGATGTCTTCGAAGAAGGGCACGAAATCGATTTCATGAACCGGCTCTTCGTGCTCCTTCATATACGAATAGCTCTTGGTGGAGCCTTCGTGATCGTTGAAGGTGACGCACGGCGAAACGATATCGACAATCGAAAGCCCGTTGTGGGCGATGCAAGTTTTGAGGATGGCCTGCAGTTGCCTCTTGTCGCCGGAGAATGACCTTGCCACCAGGGTGGCGCCGAGTTCGATGGCGGCCAGGCAGACGTCGATTGCCGGCAGATCGTTGATCACGCCTGTCTTCAGCTTGGCGCCCAAGTCGGCGGTGGCCGAGAATTGCCCCTTGGTGAGCCCGTAGACGCCGTTGTCTTCGATGATGTAAGTCAACGGGACATTGCGGCGGAGCATATGCATGAACTGGCCTAGGCCGATGGACACCGTGTCGCCATCGCCGCTGACGACGATGCCGACTAGGTTCTTGTTTGCGAGCATGGCGCCAGTGGACACCGCCGGAGCGCGGCCATGCACGGAGTTGAACCCGTGAGCCATGTTGAGAAAGTAGGCGGGCGACTTCGACGAGCAGCCGATACCCGAGAATTTCGCCACCTGCGTCGGCTTCACGCCCATTTCGTAGAAGCATTCGATGATGCGTTCCGAGATGGAGTTATGGCCGCAGCCGGCGCAGAGGGTGGTCTTACCGCCTTTATAACTGAGAACCTCAAGCCCCAGCCGGTTTACCTTCTTGGGCGGAGGCGTGACGGTCGTACTCATATTCCCTCCTGGCGCAGAATGTCGTCGGTGATGGTTCGCGCGTCGATAGGCATGCCGCCGTAGTAACGAACGCTGCGCAGCTTCGCAATCTCGTCCACGGGGAACTCAAGCCGCATCAGCGCCAATAACTGGCCATCGCGGTTCTGATCGACGACGTAAATGCGCGAATGACGCTCAATGAAGTCGTGAATGCTGGGGTGGAACGGGTAAGCGAGCGTCCGGTAGTAGCTGGCCTCAATCCCATATTCGTTCTTCAGCTGATCGCGCGCTTCCTCGGCCCCGTAGCGAGACGTGCCACAGCAGATAATGCCAATGGATGCCGTATCGTTCGATTGGATATCGGGCGCCGGAAGGTGTTTGCGGATGGTTTCGAACTTACGCGACAGGCGATCCACGTTCTTCACGTAGTCATCCTCGCGCTCAGAGTATTGCGCCTTGTCGTTGTGTCCGCTGCCGCGGCTGAAGTACGCGGCGGACGGATGATCGGTGCCGGGAAGGGTGCGATATCCGATGCCATCGCCGTCCACATCCCTATACCGGGCGAAGCCGCCGAGGCGGTCCAGATCCGCTGCGCTGAGCACCTTGCCGCGCGGGATGGCCTGCTCCGGATAGGGAAACGCCTCAGCCATCCAGTTATTCATGCCGAGGTCAAGATCACTCATTACAAAGACCGGCGTCTGAGCGAACTCGGCCAGATCGAAGGCCGCGCCAGAGAGGGTGAAACACTCCTCGGGGCTGGAAGGGAACAGCATCGGATGCCGCGTATCGCCGTGGGAGCAGAGAGCGTTGATGAGGATATCCCCTTGCATGGTTCGAGTGGGCAGGCCAGTGGAGGGACCGACGCGCTGCACGTCGAAGATCACGGCGGGTACTTCGGTGTAATAACCGAGGCCGATGAACTCGCTCATGAGGCTGATGCCGGGACCGGCAGTGGCAGTCATGGAGCGCGCGCCAGCCCAGCCGGCGCCGATTACCATACCGATGCTGGCAATTTCGTCTTCAGCCTGCACGACGGCATAAGTGGCGCGGCCTGTCTCTTTGTCGATGCGGAACCGTTTCAGATAACCGATGAGCGATTCCACAAGAGACGACGAAGGAGTGATGGGATACCACGTAACCACGGTCACGCCGGCGAACATACAGCCCAGCGCACAGGCGGCATTGCCGTCGATGATGATCTTGCCGGCGGTTTTATCCGTTCGCTGCACTTGGAACGGATCCGTCTTGGTGAGGTTCTTCTCCGCATACTCGCGGCCTGCCAGAACGGCATTCCAGTTCAATTCGGCGGCCTTCACCTTCTTCGGTCCGAATTGCTTGTAGAGCGCCTTGCGGATCTCCTCGAAGTCGATACCGAGCAGGTGCCCGACAACGCCGTCATAGATCATATTGCGCACCAGCTTGCGCAATTTTGCTTCGGGGCAAACCGGTCCTACCAGCTTGTCGAAGGGAACAGGGTAAAAGTGCAGATCGCTGCGCGTAGCATTAAGCTTCAGAGGCTCGTCGTAAACGATGGCTGCGCCGGCATCCAGCTTGGCGGCGTCTTCCTGAGCCGTCTCCGGATTCATCGCGACGCAGAAGTCGATCTCCTTCTTGCGTCCAATATACCCGTGCTGGCTGGCGCGGATCGTGAACCAGGTTGGCAGTCCAGCAATGTTGGAGGGGAACAGGTTTTTGCCTGACACCGGAATGCCCATCTGGAAGAGGGAACGCATCAGGACGTTGTTGGCGGTCTGGCTGCCCGATCCATTGATGGTGGCAACCTGAATGCTGAAATCGTTGATGACCGGTCCGGCGTGCCCGTTTGTATGCGGACCGACGGGGGTCACTTCAGTTGTGGACATGGCGCGGTGCTTTCCTTCACGAACAGGGAGAGTAAAGCTGGAATCCCTTTCTGCGTCGATTATATGGGATATGTGGATACTCCGGGTAATCGGCCATTGACAAGTAGCCGTAATTCGCACATGATGAGCCGAAATCGAAATTGCATCCTGGAGACTATATGTTGAAGTCCATCGACATTCTGATTGGGCTGTCAGTGGTGATGCTTGTGGTGAGCATGGCCGTGACGCTCGTTACGCAGTTCTTTCTGTCTATCAGCGCTTCGCGCGGGCGCCACCTCTTCAAGGGTCTGACGGACATGCTCGAACAACTGCATCCTGGAGTGACCCGGATGGAAGCGGAGGCGCTGGCGAAACTGGTGCTGACGAATTCCGCCGTCGCCTCGGTGGGCGTGGGGCCATGGAAGCTCGGTGAGTTGGTGCACCGTGAGGAACTAACCAAATTCCTGCTCGAGTTCGGTGCTGGTCATGTGAAGCCGGACCTCACCGCAGTGGAACAGGCGGCGCTTGCCAAGTTGAAGGCGGCCATGGGCGATGCGGGGATCGCGGATCCCGGGAAGACGCTGGACAACGCCCGCATGATGGCCCTGCAGTTGGAAAAGGCTGCGCCTGAACTGGCTGCTAACGTGCGTCACAGCATGGCGTTGTTGCAGGAGGCTCCCAGTCAGTACCTGGCCAAGATTAATCTCTGGTTCGAC
>JBDTMC010000486.1:0-5855 GCA_039934475.1 Bryobacteraceae bacterium
GGTCTCTTCGAGCTATTGGCAATCTCCAGCACTGCCGCCGTGATCACCCGGTCCAGCTTCGCCATATTGTCGTAGTCGATCTTCTGCCATTCGTCCCCAACCTTGTGATAATCCGGGAATTCGTACGCCGCTGCTATCGTATGCGATGGAACTCCCAAATCGGCCAGCGCCTGGTTATCGCTCCTCGCGAAAAATGCCTCGTTACCGGGGTCGTTATCGATCTGGAACCCAAACTCCGCTCCCACGTTGTGTAGCACTTGCCCCACATCGCTGAAATCGAACCCGGTTACACTCGCCTTGCCCGCAGTCGACCCGCCCGGCGCGTCTGTCCGCCCCAACTGCTCCAAATTCACATCCGCCACCGTCCGCGCCACGGGAAACACGGGGTGACGCCCGTACCACCGTGACCCATACAGGCCCTTCTCTTCTCCGAAGTACGTCACAAAAACAATCGTCCGCCGCGGAGCCACAGGCATCTTCGCCAGGGCCGCCGCAATCTCAATCACTGAGACCGTTCCGCTCCCATCGTCGTTCGCCCCGTTATTAATCACATCGCCTTCGCCCTCGGTCCGTCCGATGTGATCGTAGTGCGCCGTCACCATAACGTACGTGTCCTTCAAAGCGGGGTCCGAGCCTGGCAACACTCCAATCACGTTCTTCAGAATTGCCGGCCGTTGTTTCGGGGCCTTCAGGGTCACCGATATCCGCGCATCCGTCGGCCCGGCCTTCCACCCATCAACCATCTTTCGGAAACGTCCATCCGTAAGGGAAAGTGTCGGATAGGCTGGCGGCTCGTCCGGATTCCGCAGTTTCCCGCTGCCCCCGCCCGTTAGCGTCAAAACCAGCCTCGGCTTTAGCTTCGCCAGCAGCCCGCGAGCCGCCGTCATCTCGCGGAACCCGCGCCCCCCGGTGAGCACGACTACCTTCCCCGCCACCTGTTCTGACGTCCAATTGGCTGACTCCGCCAAGTCCAGTTTTACAATCTCAGCGTTCTCTAAATGGAGCGCCTCGCTTGTCACCGCCCGCACATTGTCTTTGTCGAACTCGAGTTTCTTGTCGCCCTCATCCACACGCAGTTGGAACCCCTCGTAGTCCACCTCCGCCACGCTCCACGGGGCCAACTGAAAGTACGTCCCATCCGCTAGCGGCCGCAGGCCGGCGCGCCGGAATTGCGCCGCAATATACTCGGCAGCCACGTCCAAACCTCTCGACGGCGTGTCCCGCCCCTCCAGCAGATCGCTGGCGATAAAAGAAAGGTGACCGCGTAGCGAGTCGGAGGAAATCCGCTCCATCGCTGCCCGCTCCTCTGCCGTCCAACCGCCCGCCGCCGCGGGCAAAACCACCATCACCACCAGGAGTCCGATTTTCATGCCTAAACCATCTCCACCCGATCCATCGCCATGAACTCGCGGATGTGTGGGTGATCGGATTTATCCAGGTCCGACACCGGCCCAAAATAGATCACCTGACCTTCAAACAGAAACACCACCTTGTCCGCCACCTTTCGCATCAAGTCCAGGTCGTGCGTCACCACTACGCTCGTCAGACCCAACTGCTGTTTTAGCCGCAACATCAGATTCCCCATGTGATCCGACATGATTGGATCCACCATCGTCGTCGGCTCATCATACAGAACGCACTCGGGTTGCGCCGCCAGCGCCCGCGCAATCGCCACGGCTCGCTTATACCCGGTGGAAAGGTCCGTCGGATACACGTCCTTGAACTCCAGCAGATCCACCATCTGCAGCAGTCCGTTCACGACGTCTTCCTTGTTCTTAGAGTCATAATCGTCCCGCAGTTCTAGCGAGAACAGAATATTCTCGCCCACGGTCAGCGAATCGAAAAGCGCCCCCGACTGGAAGACCATCGTCACTTTCTTCCGCACCTGGCGCATCTGTGGCTCGGTAAAATTCGTTATATCTTCATGCGCCACAATCACTTGGCCCTCATCTGGTTTGAGGAATCCCATGATATGGCCGAGCGAGACCGACTTCCCTACACCCGACCGCCCAATCACCGCCACCGTCTCCCCGCCATTCACAAAAAAATTGCAATCGACCAGAACGGGGTAATCAAACGTCTTATATACGTGCCGGAACTCGATGTAATGCGGAAACTCGTCCATCAGTGCCCCTCTCCCTCCGATTGTAAGAGCGTTTGCCACTCCTCCGCCGTGTTCACGTTGGCCAGCAGGCATTCGTCTTCCGTCGCCACCGGCCAGCGCATCACCCGCAACCGCGCCACCGCGTCGAGCACGCGTCGCGTCCCCGCCGCCAGCGCCGCCGCAAAAACCGGGAGACACCGCCTGTGGTAGACCGCCGCCAAAGGATGCAACCGGCCGTCCTGGGTCGCCGGAACCACGCAGTCGAAATCACAACGCTCCACCGTGGCCAGCAACCGGCCCAACAAAGCGGCGGTCAACCGCGGCATGTCGCAGGCCACCACCAGTGTCCACTCGGCTCCGCTATCCCCGAGGGCGCTCTCGATCCCTGCCAGCGGCCCCATCTCCGGTCTTCTGTCGCTGATCACACGGCCGCCGAAACCCACATACCGTCCCTCGGGAGCCACCAGCACGACCTCTCCGACAGCCGTCCGCACTGCCTCCGTGACAGCGTCCAGAACCGTTCCCTCGCCCCACGGCAACAGTGCCTTATCGCGCCCCATTCGGCTACTCCGTCCCCCGGCCAGCACATATCCCCCCCAACGCATGGCAAAATAATAACATTGGCTGTAGATTTACAGATGGAAAGACATCCTCGGTCTCGCTATAATGGTGGAAACAAATTGCTGTCTATTTGTTTTATCCTTGGAGCGGTAATGCTCGCCGGAAACACCTTCGCGGCAGAAACAGTTCGCGACCCGTCGGACCTCGCCCGCACCGTGGTGAAAGTCGATCCGCGTAGTGGCCGTCTCGTCCGCAAGGTGGTCGCGCCTTCGGCGCCGGGCGCACAAGCCCCCCAATCTATCGCTCAAATCGTAGACGAATCCGCACGCACGCATCACGTCGACCCGCTCCTCGTCCACTCCGTCATCCAGGTCGAAAGCAACTACAACCGCTTCGCTCTCTCGCCCAAAGGCGCCGAGGGCCTCATGCAGTTGATCCCATCCACCGCCCGCCGCTTCGGTGTCACCGATAGCTTCGATCCGAAACAGAACATCGAAGCCGGCGTGAAATACCTCAAGTATCTGCAGACTCTGTTCAAGGACGACCGCCTCGCCCTGGCTGCCTACAATGCCGGCGAAGGTGCTGTCGGCAAATACAAGGACGTCCCGCCATATAAAGAAACCGCCGGCTACGTCGTCAAGGTCGGTAAAAAGCTCACCGAAGCTCGCGAGCGCCAAGCTCAATCAGCGCCCGCCAAGGCCAAAGTGGAAGAGCCCGAAACGGAGCCGGTTGAATCGCATCCCGTGCTGGAGCAGTATACGGACGCCCACGGTCGCCTCCATCTGCGCACCCGGAGCGGACCGTGATCCTCCCGTCCAAATCCGGATTCCTTGCCCTCTGCCTCGCCTTCGTCCCGGCCGCCGCCCAATCCCCCGCCGTCACCAGCGTCCGTTTCTGGACTCTCGGCGAAGTGACCCGCGTCGCCATCGAAGTCAGTGCCGACTTTACGTACCGCAGCGACAAACTCACCAACCCCGACCGCCTCTTCTTCGATATTAAAGGCGCCAGTCTCCGCCTGCCCGCCGCCTCGCGCGGCATCCAGACCATCTCCGTGGGAAGCCCGATGGTGAAGCAGATCCGCGTCGCCCAAACCCGCCCCGACATCTCCCGTATCGTCCTCGACCTCACCGGTCCCTTCGATCACACCGTTTCCAAACTCGAAACTCCCTCCCGCCTCATCATTGAGGTGCGCGCCGCTGCCGACAAACCTGTACTTACCCCGCCGCCGACAACCACCTCATCTGCGCCACTAGTCTCTCAGGCTGCGCCCACCCCGGTGCCGCCCCCGGCACTCACGCCAGCCGCCGTCATTGAGCCGCCCCTCCCCACGTCCGCTACTCCCCTTCCGGTAGCCGCAAAGCCGGTCGACAAGCCCATCGAGAAACCGCTGGTTGAAACCGTCGCCTCCCTGCCATCGGCCGTCCCGGCGACGCGCAACAGCAACGGCGGGCGATCACTGACGCGTGTTCTCGGTCTCAAAATCGGAAAAGTCGTTCTCGACCCCGGCCATGGCGGCCATGACCACGGGACCACCGGCCCTGGTGGTCTCACTGAAAAAGATCTCGTTCTCGACGTCGCCTTGCGCCTCGGCCAGCTCATCGAATCGCGCCTCGGGAGTGAAGTTGTTTACACACGGAAGGACGACAAGTTTATTCCCCTCGACGAACGCACGGCCATTGCCAACCGCAATCGGGCCGATCTCTTTCTCTCCATCCACGCCAACTCATCGCCCTACCCCACGGCCGCCGGCATTGAGACCTACTACCTGAACTTCACCAACTCCAAGCTCGATCTCGAAGTCGCGGCCCGTGAGAACGCCGGCCACGACAAGTCGGTCTACGAACTCAGCAATATCCTCGAACGCATCGCCAAACAGGACAAGCGCGACGAATCGCGTGAGTTTGCCACCAAGGTTCAGGCCTCGCTTTTCCCCATCTCGGCGAAACTCGTCGCCAACGCCCGTAACCGTGGCGTGAAGAAGGCGCCCTTCATTGTGTTGATTGGGGCGTCAATGCCCAGTGTTCTTACCGAAATCGGCTTCGTCACCAACCGCAAGGAAGAATCCGAGTTGAAGACTGCGGAATATCGCCAGAAAGTCGCGGAAGCCCTCTTCCGTGGTCTGGCCGGCTATGCCGCCACGCTTAGCCACTTTTCCATCGCGCAGCGTGGTGACTGATACAGCCGGCAGGTTCAGGCGGGCACTACCCGCCGCTCCGCCCGGTACGCTACCACCCGATTCCTACCCTGCCTCTTGGCTTCATACAGCGCGTCGTCGGCTACCCCGATAATCGTCTCCAGAGTCATCCCTGAACCCGGCGTCCAGCAGGTACTTCCGAAACTCCCCGTCACCACCAGTTCGTTGCTGTCCGCGTGCACCGTGTGCGCAGCTAGCAGCTCCCGCAGCCGCTCCGCCTTTTGCTCTGTCACGTCATCGTCACAGCCCGGCAGGATAATCAGAAACTCCTCGCCTCCATACCGGCCGACGGTATCGTAGGAGCGTAATCCCTGCGACATCCGGAGCGCCGCCTCCTGCAACACCGAGTCCCCCGCGGCATGCCCGTATGTGTCGTTCACCTTTTTGAAGTAATCCAGATCGCACAACACCACTCCGATCGCCCCACCGTCCCGTGTAGCCCGGCGCATCTCATCCAACAGCGCTTCCAACGCCGCCCGCCGGTTCCACAATCCGGTCAGGGAATCCCGGGTCGCCTGAACTCTCAGCGCTTCGCGCGCTTCCATCAATTGCGATTGAAGATCCAAAATCCGGCGGCCTGCGCGCAAACGAACTTTGAGTTCGTTCTGATCGAACGGCTTCACCAGATAGTCGTCGGCGCCCGCTTCCATACCTTCTATCAAGTCTTCCCGTTGGCCCTTGCTGGTCAGCAGGAGCAGGTAAACGTACTGTTCGCGGTCGCCCTGCCGTACCAGCCGGCACACATCGGGCCCTGTCATACGAGGCATCATCCAATCGAGAATTGCCAGCGTCGGCCCTTCCGGTTTCTCCAGGACACTCCACGCTTCGGCCCCATCGCAGGCTACCTGCACGTCGTAGTCCCAGCGCTGGAGGGTCACCTCCAGAAGCCTTCGCGATACGCTGCTGTCGTCAGCGATCAGAACTTTCATCCGGCCTTAACTCTCCTCAGTCCACTCGGTGGCACAATCTTGATGCAACCCGGCGTCGACGGTAGTC
>JBDTMC010000487.1:0-5851 GCA_039934475.1 Bryobacteraceae bacterium
GGTCTCAATCACTGAAGCGAAGTTCATGCGCTCCTGCAGAATGTAATCGTGCCGGCGGTCCGCGGGGATCGATGCGATATGTTCCGCCGTCGGCCCCACCACTACACCCAAGCCGGCGAAAGAGAACAGCGGCTTCAGCACCAGGTTCTCCGCCGGCAAAGGCAGTTCATTCACCGCATCCAAAAACCACGTCCGCGGCACGCTGTAATGGTCGAAGAAGGGAATGGAGAACTTACTCAAGCGGAAGAACCAGTTCGGATGACCGGCCCATTCCACTTGCAGTGGATCGCGAAAATCGAACGGCAGCTTCGCCTCGCGCCGCTGCAACTCATCGACTATCGCACGGTTGTAGATCCGATGAATCGGAACCCGCTTGCCATGGCGGTCGTAGAACAGGCGGTTGCCCTCACGGATCACCTTCGTGATGCAAACCGGGTGGACACCGCACAACTTCTCGGTGGCCAGAAAGTCGCACAGGGTCTTCTGATGCCACGGGTCGATCTCCAGGAGCACCACGTTTTCGGGGTCGTGATTCCCAACGATGGCGCGGCGCAATAAGTAGTTGTACTGCGTATCTGTCAGCCGTCCCATGTATGCGTGCAACGACTCATCCAGACCATACGCGCGCCGGTATTCGGCTGCTAGCACGGGCTGAAACGCGTACAGCGACGGGAACCCCTGAATCTCCACCAACCGCGGCTCCCACTCACCCGAATCGCCCTTGACGATGCCGAAGTCGGCCTGGACAAAGAGGGGATGCGGCGCCTCATCCGGCACATGGAATTCAGCGGGAATGATGAGGTCTGATTCCGCGCGATAGGTAGGGTGCGCCAGTAACTGCCGCAACAACTCCGATCCCGCTTCGGCCATCCGCTGCAGCAGGCCCTCCTCAAAGAAGCACGGCGTCTCCGAGTTGCGAAAGCCGACGTGCGTGCCGCTGGCTTCATCGATACCAGCAAGAAACGCGGCATACTTCTGCGGCCGGTAGTTCCGGTTGAAGGCCTCGCGCAGTTCGGGAATCACGCTGCCAGCAGGAAGTGGCCGTCGCGCATGATCATGCGATCGTCAGCCCAGATGTTGAAGTTACGGCCAACCACGTCGATGTGCGTGGAGGAATACCACTGGGCGCCGGTGTGGTCACCGTAGGGATTGCCGAACGCGATATGCACGCCCGGGATCTTCTCGTCCTGCAGGATGTTGCCAATGACATCGTGGACGCCGATGTTGGTGCCTATGGCGAACTCGCCCACACGATCGCTGTTCTCATCGGTGTGCGTATAGTCCCAGAACTCGTTCTCCAGAGTCTTATTCTCGGAATGCGCTTCCACTAACCGGTTGTCTTTTACTTTGATGGTAAGAGGCGTCTCCCGCAGGTCGCCATACTTCGCGCACAAATAGTCCCCCACCACGCCATCGATCACAAACGTGCCATTCACGTCTTCCGGAGTGGTGAATACTTCCCCGCCCGGCAAATTGCCCCATTTATGCGGCGTAATGATGCCGCTGGTCTTCAACCATTTATAGTCGCGGCTGATCTTGGCGGTGATGTCAGTGCCGGCAGGCGTAGTGGCGCGAATGTAACTGGCGTTGGTGGCGATTTCCCAGATCTTCTGGCTCAACGCGTCCACTGCCAGAAAATCGGCGCGCATGCCGTCCAGCATGATCTGGCGCGTGATGTTCACCATGTGCGCATGACGGATCTTACGCCGGTTCACCACTTCCGTCATTTGCATCCGCGTTTTCAGCTCGTTCATCTGCACCTGGACGGCGAAAATGCTGGCTTGGCTGGTTTCCAAATCCTCGAGGATCTCTGCTGGCATTGTCACCAGCGGCCGGGCGGCCATCTCCTCGAGCACCCAGGCATGATACGGCGCGCCCACTTCATTAATGGCAGACACCAGCGCGGCGGCGATGTCTTGAGTGGCAAGGTCCGTAATGATGGTTACCTTCTCCGTGGGCTGAATCCGCAGGCACGTCCTGACGGCATTGCGAGCGCCCTGCACAAGGTCGGGAGAAAACGGAATGTCCGCGATTGAGTTCATCAGTAGGTTGCTTTCATCGTCGCGTTCTCCGGTTGAAGAACGTCGGCTTCTGTTTCGGCGATCATGTAGTCCACAACTTTGGTGAGGTCGCCGGTCTCGCGGAACACTGCCAACTGGCGGTCCGCTCCCGTACCCCTCTCCAGCATGTGGCGCAGGTAGTTGATCTCATTGCGCGATCCAAGCTCATCCACAACGTCGTCGATGATGTCCAGGTATTCGTCCATCAGTTCGCGAAAGGGAACTTCCACGCGGCGGCCGAAATCGATCAGCTTGCCGTCAATCCCGTAGCGCGCCGCGCGCCATTTGTTTTCCATCAGCAACGCCCGGCGGTACAAGCGAAAGCCCTGGTTGGCCGAGTGCAGCTTGTACAACTTCGCCACCGTCGCCTGTATCAAAGCGGCAATGGCGAGCGTTTCGTTCATCCGCATCGGGATGTCGCACATGCGGAATTCCAACGTCGGGAAGTATGGGTGCGGCCGGATGTCCCACCAGATCTTCTTCGCGTTGTCGATACAGTTGGTCTTGACCAGCAGGTTGATGAAGCTCTCATACTCACCATAGCTGGGGAAGTAATCCGGGATGTTGGTACGGGGAAATTTATCGAACACCTTGCAGCGGTAGCTCTTCAGCCCGGTCTCCATGCCCAGCCAGAAGGGCGAATTGGTGGACAGCGCCAGAATGTGTGGCACAAAGTAGCGCGCCGCGTTCATGATCTGGATGGCGTCCTCATGGTCCTCGATGCCGATATGCACGTGCAAACCGAAGATCAGGTTGGCGCGCGCCACCATCTTCATGTCTTCCACGATGTTCGCGTAGCGCTCATCCGGGTAGATCTGCTGCACCCGCCAGTCGGCAAAGGGGTGCGTTCCGGCCGCGGCCAGGCGCAGACCGTTCTCCCGTGAGACTTGGATGAGAGTGCTGCGAAGCTGCGTCAGGTCGCGGCGCGCTTCCTTCATGTCCCGACAGACGCCCGTGCCTACTTCGACAACGGACTGGTGCATCTCCGGTTTTATGCGCTCCTGGAGGATCAGCCGGCCCTTCTCGATAATCTCGACACCGACATGCGATCGCAAATCCCGTGTTTCGGGATCCACTGTCATGTACTCTTCTTCGATGCCGATACTTAAGCTTGGCCTCATGAATCACCTCTAACTGACTTACACACCGTTCAGAAAATTGGACCAGCGGTAACCCGCCGTCGGCTGCTCGTCGCTGAGAGCTTTCTTCACCGCCATCTCCGCCACCGCATCCACGATCCAGCCGAAGTTCTCCGCGCCTACCGAGTAGTAATCGGCATCAGGCGCGGGATTCAGGAAGTCGATTGCATAGGGAATGCCATCGCGAACCGCAAATTCCACCGTGTTCAAGTCGTAACCCAGGGCCTGGCAGATGGTGAGGCAGTCTTTCACCACTCGCGCGTACAGCCCGGGTTCCACAGGCGGCGCGTCGAGTACGTAGCGTTCCGCGTGAGGCCGCTTCGGGTCGTACTGCATCACGTGGACTTTCTCCTGGCCGACAACATAGCAGCGGAAGTATTCCTTGAAGTCGATGCCTTCCTGCAGCGTCATACAGAGATCGCCTGTCTGGTTATAAGCGGCGAAGAACTCTTCCGGAGAATCAACCTTATACACGTGCTTCCAGCCGCCGCCCGAGTATGGCTTGAGGAAAGCGGGGAAGCCAACGTAACTAAAGATCTCGTCCCAGTTCAGCGGAAAGATCAGGTTGCGCATAGACTGCGCGGTTGTGTCCGGCGGATGCGAATGGTGCGGCAGAATCACAGTGCGCGGGATGGCGATGCCGATTTTAGAGGCCAGCGCGTAGTTGAAGAACTTGTCGTCAGCGGTCCACCAGAACGGGTTGTTTACCACAATGGTTCCGCTGAGGACAGCGTTCTTGAGGAAAGCCCGGTAGAATGGGATGTCCTGCGAAATGCGGTCGATGATGACGCGATAGCCGCTGGAATCGGCCATCTTCACGCCGCCGACTTTCAAGTGCTCGGCCACCACGCCGGGCACGCCCATCTGATTGATCCGATCCACAAGGGCCGGCGGGAAGGTTTGCTCCATCCCATATAAAACGCCAATCTTCCGCATCGCTATTCGCCTCTCCGCTAAAGGAACGTGCGCACCATTTGCTGCCACAACGGCCAATCGTGTTTCCAGTGCCCCTGCCAGATCGACAGTTCGTTGGGGACGCCCTTACTGTTCAGGATGTCCGACATACGCTGTGTGTGCCCCAGGCAGATATCCCAATCCCCTGCCGCCAGCACGATCCTGGTGCCGGTTCGTAGCCGCTGCAGAATCCCATTATCGCTGACGTTCGGCATGAAATCGACCGGACAGTTGAAGTAGCAATTCTCATCGTAATACCCGCTCACAAACGAGTGGATATCATAGGCGCCCGACATCGCCAGGCAGTACGTCACCAGTTCCGGATGCCGCAGCGTGAAGTTCAGCGCATGGTAGGCGCCAAAGCTCGCCCCCGCGGCTGTCAGCGCATTGCCGCCCGCTACCCAGCGGATGTACGGGACCACTTCGTTGCGAATGTAGTTGTCGTACTGAACATGCCGCACTGCCCGCCATTTGGGATGGGTACCGTAGTTGTACCAGCTCTCGGCATCGACGCTATCGACGCAAAACACCCGGATCTGGCCAGCGTCGATCTTGCCCGCCAGTGCGTCGATCATGCCGCGATCTTCGAACTCGAAGAAGCGGCCTTTAGAGGTAGGAAAAACAAGGACAGGATAGCCGGCGTGCCCGTACGTCAGCATTTCCATATCGCGGTACAGTTCACCGCTCTTCCACTTGTGATATTCGCGATTCATTGAAGGTCCAGGGAGTTCCGGAGGCGCGTCCGAAACTCCCAGTTTACTTCAAAGGAATCTGGTAGTTCCGAGTGCGTGCCGCCACATTCGGCGGCGCAGATGCCCAGTCCCCAATATTGTCCGCCGCTGAGGCCCTCCCACTGATGACCTGCGCACCCGCGGCGTCCCCGTGCCAGAGACGCCCGCACAGCAGGACTGGATCGATCACTACGCCGCGGTGTCGGCTGGATCTAAATAGCGTACGTCTAAGCACGCACCACGCGCGTGGCGCGAACAAGTACTGGCTCCAGCAACACTTCTATGTCGTGGAACACATCGTCGGGAGAGCGGTCGGCGTTCACGATGTGATACTTGCCGTAGAGATAAAAATCCACAACCGATTCGGTTTGGACCTGATAGGTACGTAGGCGCTCGCGGATCACGTCTTCGCGATCGTCGATGCGCTGCACTAAGTTACCGTCGCAATCCTCGCAGCGAACACCGCCATTGTAAACGCGGCAGCAATCCTCGCATTGACGGCGAGCCGAGAGCCGCTTTACCAGAACGTGGAATGGGACTTCTAAGTGAACGACTAGTGGTTGGGCGAAGCCCAAGTCGCAAAGAATTCGGTCTAAATGCCGCGCTTGAGAGAGCGTACGCGGATAACCGTCGAGAAGAAAACCGTCGCGGCAGTCGGAATGCAGCAACCGGGTAGCCAGCATTTCGTTGACAAGGCTGTCTTCAACCAGCCCGCCGCGAGTTAGTATGGCTGCGGCCTCACGGCCGAGCGATGTGTCCGCGTCAATCTCGGCGCGGAGCATATTGCCCGTCGAAATAGCGGGTATTCCCAGCGCTCGGGTAATTCGAGCAGCCTGGGTCCCCTTGCCGCTACCTGGCGGACCGAATAAGAGAAGAACCACTTGGCCTCCCTAAAAATTCGATGGCCGCCCGTCCGGTAGAACAGGCGGCCAACTACCTGCTTGCAGACTACTGCATTCCCGTTACA
>JBDTMC010000488.1:0-5844 GCA_039934475.1 Bryobacteraceae bacterium
CCACGAATCCGCGGTCGATCTCAGTGTCGCCATCGAGAAATAATATGAACTCGCCGCGTGCCGCTTTCCAGCCGGCATTGCGCCCGCGCGATGCCGTCATCCTTCCGCCCTGCAGACGGATGGCCAAGGCGCCTTGTTCTTCGGCGCGGTCGGGGCTGCCGTCGGTCGATTGCGAATCGACGTAGATCAGCTCCAGTTTATCGGCCGGATAGTCCATCGCCTGCACTGATCCCAGACACCGGCCTAACGCTGCGCCTTCGTTTCTTCCGATGATCACAACCGACAAGAACGCCAGTTCCTTGCCGGTGGCGTGCTGTTCGATCACGGTTGCTAGGCTGGAATTGCCGTCGTGCATGCCAAGTCCTTTCGCTCATATTTCAATCTCCGACGCATCCCTGTGAACCGCATTTCGATCATGTAATAGGACACTGCGCCCGCCGCGATTGCAAGCACTATCCGCAGCATCGCGGGTGAATTCTGCCGCAGAATCGGGTAATGCCACAAGTAGAGGCCATAGGAGATCCGGCCCATCCAACGAAGCCAGGCCATTTCTAAGAATCGCAGTGCGGGATGTCTTTCCATCGCTCCGAACACAATCACTACTCCAGCCACCGTAATCGCGCTATAACCGCCAAGGTATAGCCCGGGGTTAAACCAATGCACAAAAGCAGCGGTCAGAACCACAATCGCCATCGCTGGATAGACCAAAACCCGGAATGCCTTCCGCGCAGCGGCGGAGATTTTACCGGATTCCATCCAGAGAGCCAAAGCGCAGCCCGCAAGTAAGGCATCGGCTCGTGTGTCCGATCCGGCATAAAGTCGCATCGTGAACCCATCCGGCTGCCACAGAAACGCTCTCCACAGTCCCACCAGACAAGCCACCGACAGTAACCCGGCCGCGAGCGTTCGTAGCCGCACACCCTGCGCCAGCAACCACAACAACACCGGAGGCCAGAGTAGATAAAACTGCTCCTCCACCGACAACGACCACGTGTGCGATAGCGCCGCCAGGTCCAGCCCTGCCGCGATTGCCCAGTTCGAGCAGTAGAGCACCGTAGTCACAATTCCGAGCCGCGTTGCTACCCCTCGTTCGGCCGGCTGGAAGAACGAGAACGCCAGGCAAAACGCCAGAAATACGGCCAGGGCCGGCAGCAGTCGCAGCGCGCGCCTTCCGTAAAAACGCTTCAAGCCAATCCAACCGGTGGCCCGCCACTCTTCCCATAACAGGCACGTGATGAGAAAACCGCTCAGGACGAAGAACAGATCGACGCCAACGAAACCTCCCGGCAAAAACGGCGGCGTGAAGTTAACCGCCATCACCAGCACGATGGCGATACCGCGCAATCCTTCCAGCGCCGGACGATGTCCCAATTGAAACTGTGTATCCATCGATCAGACACTCCGGTCCTACGACGGCAGGGTCCGCCGGTACGATTCCCTGGAAATGCGCGGGATATGCGATCGTGTCGCCGGTCCCGTCGAGACGGTGCGGTGCCGCAAGACATCGCGGATGGTCCGGTGCTGGAACATGTCCTTCGGACTCACGTCGATTCCGGCTGACTTCGCCCGCGTCACAATGCGGAAGATGAGCAGGGAATCGCCGCCCAGTTCGAAAATATCGTCGGTCACGCCCACCTTCTCCAAGCTCAGTGCCGTTTGCCAGATCTGCACCATCTGTTCTTCTTCGGGCGTCGCTGGCGGCTCGTGGGTCCGCGCCTCCAACGGTAGTTCCGCTGCCGGATTCGGCAACGAGCGACGGTCCAGCTTTCCGTTTGGTAAGCGCGGCAGCTCATCCAGCAGTACAAAGGCTGAAGGCATCATGTAGTCAGGCAATGACTGCCGGAGCAGTTCTCGCAGCTCTCGCTGCAGGTCTTCGCTTCCGCCCTTGCGCGGCGCGTTCGCCGCTTCCAGCAGCACCACTTCGGAGATTACGTCTCCCGGGAAGGCCGGCACCACGCCTGCCGCCGCTGCCGGAGATCCGGACTTACGCAGCACAGCGTCGCACAAAGCAGTGGAGCCATCTTCGGCCCAGCGCACGTCGGCCACATAGCCGCAGGCCTCCGCGATCTCCCAAATTTTCTCCAGCGGCCAACCCTCGCCGTCACTTTCGGCGGCCTTCGCCTTCAACTCACCGAGCGTCGTCTCTTCCGTTGCACCAGAAACCAGGCTCAGTAAGGCTCGGTCATGCTTTAGGCGGGAATTCGGAATGTTCGCTAGTCCTACCGATTCCCCAGCCTCCGATCTCAGGTACTGCTCCAGACCCTCGGGGGACATCCCGGCGCGCTGCCAGTCCAACCATACCGGCACGTCCAGACGCCGCTGTGGGCCGTTTACATTCAGGACCACATCGTAGTGATACTGCGTGGTCTCGTTCAGTTCAGTGCCGCGCCGTAGTTGAATCTCCACCGGGCCAAGACCGGGAATGGCCTGCCCTAACGATTGGAAGAACTGCGGATCGACGCACAACTCCTGCTCGTTAGCCACCCGCCTCCGCGTCTTCGCCAACAACTCCCGCACCGTCGAACCCTCGTTGGACTGATCGAACAACGCCGCCAGGTGGCACATCTCCAACAGCGACTTCGACTGCACGTCGCCCACATAGATCCGCGCGCCAGGCGCCGCTGCCTCAACAGCCCTCTTTAATACATCCACCAGGTACTCAACCGACCCGAAGTACTGGATCACCGAGTGGATAATAATCGTGTCGAAATAGCCCTTCGGTAAGCCCGTCAAATCGTGCGCCGGACCACAGTGCAACCGCACGTGCCGCAGCGCGTCTCCGGCATTGCGGATCTGCGTCCGCAACACGTCCAGCGCCACATCGGAAGTGTCGATGCCCCAGTATTCGGTGCACGAGGGCGCCAGCCGGACGCACAATTGCCCCGTGCCGCAGCCAATCTCAAGGACTTTCTTGGCGCGTCGCACTGAGATGCGGTCGAGCGCGTTGTTCATCCATTCATCGACGTGGTTCTGGGCATTCTGCAGCCGTGTCCAGCCGGTAATCACCCGATCGACATCGGCTGTGTTGCCATCCGCCGCGGCCGCACTGGCGTAAATGTGGTTCCATTGGGTGCGCCAGAAATCGATATCGGGTATCTCCTGCGCGCCCGGCCGCAGAGCGGCGTAAGCTACCAGCCGTTTGTCTCCCCCGGGGAAGTCGCGCAGCATCACAGCCGCATCGCTCACCGAAGGATGGCGCCGTACCACCGATTCGATTTCGCCCAGCTCAATGCGATACCCGCGCAGTTTCACCTGGTTATCCAGGCGCCCCATAACCTCAAACGTTCCGTCGCTGTGAAGCCGTGCCAGGTCGCCCGTACGGAACATTCTCGCGCCCGCGCCGCGGAACGGATCTATGATGAACTTCTCTGCCGTCAGTTCCGCCCTCTGGAAATAGCCCGTCGCCACGCCGTCGCCGCCGATGTATAACTCGCCCGGAACACCGGGGGGCGTGAGCTGGCCGCGGCTGTCCAGCACGTAGAAGGTGGTATTCGCCATCGGCTTGCCCACCGGGACTGGACCCTCGCCGCTCACCACCCGATACACGCTTGACCAGATCGTGGTTTCGGTTGGTCCGTACATGTTCCATAACTCGGCGCCCAGCGGCAGCAGCCGTTCCGCCAGGTCTCGCGGCAGCGCTTCGCCGCCGCAGAGCATCTTCAGATCTTTCTTGCCGCTCCACTCGGCTTCCAGAAGCAGCCGCCACGTGGCCGGTGTCGCCTGAAGGACACTGATCTTCTCATTGTTCAGAACCGCCGCCAGTTGCGTGCCGTCGATCGTCGTTTCCCGTTCGGCAATCACCACAGTGGCGCCGGTCGTCAGCGGTAGAAACATCTCCAAACCCGCGATGTCGAAGGCCACCGTTGTGACCGCCAGCAGACGGTCGTTCTCCGTCATACCCGGCTCCGACATCATGCCCCACAGGAAGTTCACCAGCGCCTGGTGCTGGATCTGGACACCTTTGGGCTTCCCGGTCGAACCGGAAGTGTAGATGGTGTATGCCAGGTCGGACGGGTTCGTTTCACGCGTCGAGAAGGCAGTCGCCGCGTTGATCCGGTCGCAGTCCCAGTCCAGCAACAGGGCGGGGAATTGTGAACCTTTCACCACCTCAACGCCGCCTTCGCTAAGTACTGCTACCGCTCCCGACTCCTCAAGCACAAATTCCACGCGCTCTTTCGGATATCCGGGATCGAGCGGAATGTAATAAGAGCCCGATTTCAGCACTGCCAGCAACGCTACCGGCAAATCCACCGACCGCGGTAAACAAACCGCCACCGCTTTGTTCGGACCGGCCCCGTATGATCGCAGCAACCCCGCCAGGCGGCCCGCCCGGTCGTTCAATTCCGCGTACGTCAATTTACGCCCGCCGCATTCCACCGCCACTTTGTGCGGCGTTCGTTCCACTTGTTTTTCGATCAGCCAGTGCAGGCAATCGTGCCGCGGATATTCACTCGCCGTCTGGTTTGGCTCCGTCAACACCGTCCTGCGGTCGTCTGCATCCAGCAGCGGCACGGCGCCGGCCTCCAGGGAGGTGTCGGCAGCCACGGCGCGCAGAATCTCGCGGTAGTGCCGCAGCCAGCGCTCCACCGTGCTACCGTCCAGCAGCGTCGTATTGTAGTCGCACTCCAGCGATAACCCCGTTGGACTTTCCACAATGTTGAGAAACAGGTCGAAATTTACAAAGGCTTTGCCATTGGCGTGGATGGACGCTTTCACTCCGGTGAAATCAATTCCGCTGCCCACCTGCTCCACGTTGAATTGCACTTCCACCAGCGGTAGCCGTGCCGGGTCGCGCTCCACCTTCAGGTCTTGCACAAGCGTCCCGAACGTATAGTCCTGATGATCGCTGATGTCGAGCAGCTTCTTGCGCATCGCCGCTACCAGGTCGCTAAAGCGTGTCGACCCTTCCACGTGCGCGCGCACCGGCAGGAAGTGTACGCAGTGCCCCACCAGATTCTGGTCGTCGAGCATGGATTGACCGGCGGTCGGGATACCCACCACCAGATCTTCCTGGCGGGACAACCGGTGCAGCAGAACGTGAAAACCGGCCAGTAGCGTCGATACCAGAGTGCCGCCGTGCTTGGCGCCCGCCTTGCGCACACTCTGCATCTCCTCGGCAGGAATGTGTGCGCGGAACGTGCTGCCTTCGAAGCTCTTGATTGCCGGACGCGGCCTGTCTAGAGGCAGGTCGAGAGGCGCCGGCATATCCTTAAACTCGCTCATCCAGAACATCCTTGTTTTCTTGTGATCCTGGTCGATCTCTGCCGCCAGGCCCCGGGCATAGTCTCCGAACCGTACGGCAGGCGTTAGTTGCTCCTTGTGCCCCGTCGTGCGGTCATTATAAAGTTGCGCCAATTCACCGAGAAGAATATTGATCGACCAACCATCGCAAATGATGTGATGGAAAGTCACAATCAGAACGTGATGTTCGGCCTCCATACGTACCAAATTCGCGCGTACGAGAGGCCCCGATACGATATCGAATGGAGTCGATGCGTGGTCGTCCAGGATCTCCCGCAGCGCAGCATCTCTTGCCGCGCTCGATAGTTTGGTCAGCACGCTCACCGCCACATCCAGTTCCAGGCGCGGATGGATCACCAGCATCTGGGTCTCCGGCGACACTGTCGACCGCAGCGCGTCATGCCGGTTCAAAACTTCCTTCAGCGCTGAGACCAGCGCCGGTTGGTTTAACGATCCATGAAGATCCAGCGAAAGCGATTCGTTAAAGGCACAGTTCGGTCCATCGCCTAACTGCAGCGAAAGGAAGATCTCACGCTGCGGTGGCGTCAGCGGCACTTCCACGGCTTCGTGCTCGGCCGCGATCCGGCCCGGGAAGATGCCCGC
>JBDTMC010000489.1:0-5788 GCA_039934475.1 Bryobacteraceae bacterium
CTGGTCTGCGATTGCGCGCAGGGAGTTGGACAAGTTGCGCGCGGCGACCATTGTAAGGCCGACGCGACCTTCCACTGCAGGGTAGTGGCGATACGAGCGTCTTTCGCTTTCGCCATAACGGGTCGTCACGGCCCGGCATCTATTTCCAGACGCCGGACCGTGGCGATGTTGGAGCTGCATTTAGTGGAACTGTTGGACGGTCAGGTGCCAGTCATCCAGGCGGAACGTCATTCCCGCTACCGTGGTCATATATTGCACTTGTATCGTTACGTTCACGGGAAAGGTCAGGCTGTTGGTGTACGCGCGCGAACGCTGTACAGCATGAGATTCCCAGGACGATAGGCTGGCCGTGCCGCCATCACTGCTGTCGAAGGCGAAATCGGTTCCCGCGGCCGGGTCCATTTCAACACCGTTCAGCAGGATGCGGACGGGACACCATCCGGATGCGCCGTAGCAGACGGACTCGGCCGTGTAGTGGGCAAGGACCAGGTCAGTGGTGAGACCTGGAATGGTGAGTGTTGTTGTAGCGCCCGGTACGTTCACCCAGACGGTGCTGGCGGTTGTGGTTGCCGCCGTCTCGCGCACTACTTTCACAGCGCGCAAAGACGTGGCGGATAGAGTGGTTGCGGCGGAGAGCGGCAGTTGCGTCCCCATGGCTACCAGCACACCCATGAGCAGGGTGGAACGGAAGCCGAGTTGGTTGTTGTGTTGCATTGTTCAAGTCCTTCCTTGGTGGACACTCTCCCTGAGAACGGCCGCGCCGGGGTATCCGGTGTCTTTGGTGGGCGGGAGAGACGTTGGATCCCCACGCGCAGACGCCGGGCGACGAATTTGCGAAATTGAGTGAGTTAGTTGCGGCCGCCGGTGGGCGAGGACGCAAACGCCTGGAGTGTGGCCCTCAGAGACGCTAGACGAGTTTGCTCGCGTCGCAGCGAATCTCCCAGCTCGGTGACTTTACGAGCGAGCGCGGTCCGGTACGACTGATCGGTGGATGAGGCTGCTGTGCGCGTTGCTTGTAACTGCTCCCGTTCCTCGGCCGGCAAGGAAGGATCGGCGAGCCGCTGGTCCATCTGCACTACCTCTTGCGCTTGTGTTCGCTGGATCTCTTCGCCGCTGTCGCGTTCGAGGCGCGCCTGCGTGCACTCGCGTTCGAGGGCTTGCACGCGCGCCTCCTGACGCTCCACGCGATCATTGGCGATATCCCTTCGCAATTCGAGCAACTGGCTGGCGACGTATTGGAGCCATGCGATTGTTTCGGGCGTCTCGGCTTTTGAAGCGTCCGCGGCAAACACGCACAGCGGGGTGCACAACAGACAAAAACAGGCTGCCAACATTGATTTCCGTGGCATCTCCCCTCCTTCAATCGGTGACTAGTGCGGTGAAGGGGGCCGAGCGTTGCGAAAAGAATCGTGACTGTCTTCAGGCGATGGGTTCGGCGCGAATCGGACTTGCAGGTGGTGAGTCCGCGCCGCAGGTCAAACGCGGCGCACTTCGCAGTAGTGCGGGCCGATGGTTGTCGCTCCGAAGTGGAGCCGTGGTTCGAGGCTGGCCTTTCCGGCGCGCAGTTTCAGGGGACCGACCTTGACTATGGTGGCCTGGTCGTCGATAGGGACCGCCGGAGCAAGGGCGGCACCGTTGACAACAATCTCAGCTTCCCCGGCAGGCGGTTGAGCCGGGAAACGAAGGGTGAATTCGTAGTCGCCATCCACGGCGACTTCGATTTCCCAGTGTCCGAGGATGCCCCAACCTTCACCGGGGTCTCGCCAGTCCTGCCTGGTAAGCAGTGTCGGGTTTTCGTGGTCCGTCCCGATAACGATTCGCGGGGGATCGAAGCCGCGCGCTGATACATCCTTGAACCACGCCTCGTAGTCGCGCCGTAGTCCGGCTACCACCTCCGGATGCGAGGCGGCCACATCCTGGGATTCCGCGGGATCGGTATCAAGGTCGTACAGCGCCTTGCCGTTCACGAGTTTCCATTTCTGATTGTGGGCGGCACAATCACGCCAAGCTTGCGGCTCGTTCCCACGATGCCATTGGAAGAATAGCGTACGGTCAGGCCATTCGGTCTTCTGCTTCTTGGCGAGGGGGAGGAGGCTCTTACCGTCGAATTGGACCTTGCCTGGTTTGGCGACGCCGCAAGCTTCGAGAATCGTCGGCGCGAGGTCGATGTGGGCGGCGAGCCGGTCCACGGTAGCGCCGGGTTTGAGAATTCCGGGCCAGCGAACAAAGCACGGAACGCGGATGCCGCCTTCATAGACGGTCCCCTTCTTGCCCCGCATGCCGGCATTGAACCGGTCGCGTCCGATGGGGCCGTTGTCGCTGAAATAGATCACCAAGGTGTCGCGTTCGAGGTTGAGAGTGCGGAGCGTGTTGAGCAACTTGCCCACATTCTCATCGAGGTTCGCGACCATTCCATAGAGTTGGGCAGTTTCTTTTGGCACGCCGGCGTCGAGGAAGGGCTGGACGTAGCGGTCCTCCACCTGAAGAGGGTCATGGGGAGCATTGGTGGCGAAGTAGGTGAAGAAGGGGCGCGCACGGTTGGCTTCCATGAAGCGTGATGCGGCGTCGGCGAAGATGTCGGTGCAGTAGCCCTTAGTGTTGGTGGGGACGTTATTGCGCCAGAGGATGGGGTCGAAGTAGCCAGTGCTGCCAGGAGCGTCGGCGGGTTGGGCGAGTCCGCCGCCATGCAGAACGAAAGCCTCGTCAAAGCCGCGATCGGTAGCGCGAAGAGGATAGTTGTCGCCGAGATGCCACTTGCCGAAGATGCCGGTCCGGTAGCCAGCCGATTGGAGCATCTGCGGGAGCGTGACTTCATCGGGCCGCATCAGGGAGCGGCCGACATAGGTGTCCACCACGCCGGTGCGATAGTTGTAGCGGCCGGTCATTAGGCTGGAGCGAGTGGGCGAGCAAACCGGGCTGACGTGGAATTGCGTGAACTGGACACCCTGACGGCCGATGGAGTCCATGTGCGGGGTTTTGAGAATCGGGTTGCCGTGCAGGGAGAGGTCGCCGTAACCCTGGTCGTCGGTGAGGATGATGAGGACATTGGGGCGCCGTGATCGAGCGGCGGCGAGTGGCGCAGCGGCGCTGGCGGCGAGGAATTGGCGGCGCGTCGGGTAAGGCATAGTAGGTTCCTACAAGCTGGCGTAGGGGACGGCGGTGCCGGCAGTGAGCACTCGGCGGAGGTAGTCGATCTGCCCGAGATGATAGTTGAGGTGTCCGTTGGTGTGGATGAGATATTGGCGCGTGGTCAGCTCTTTTTTGAGAACGTTTTCGGGATAGATCGCTTCGAGTTGGGCATCGGTAAGCGAGGTGAGCACGGGCGTGATCGTCTCGCGGACATCTTCGATCCGCCTGGTAAGTTCCTCGGCGGAGATTCCGGTGTTGCTGAACTCCAGGTCGCGCTGACGCTGGTAGGAGATTCCGCCTAGCTGCCGGCCGATGTATTCGCGCAGGTTGCCCTCCAGATGCAGGGTCAGGTTGCCGGCGGAGTTTTCGATACCTGGGACGACCTGCCAGAGCGTGGACGTGCCAAGGAAGGTCTCGAGTTGCTGGAGCAGGCGCGTCAGATCGCGCTGGAAGAGAGCAGCGAGTTCAGTGCCGAAGGACATGGACTCCAGTGTTTCGTAGCGACTGGGTTGGACGCAAGCCGCTCTTGTACAATATGCATAAAACAGGCATACTAATGCATATGAGAACGACGCTCATCATTGACGACGGTTTATTGGATCGTGCGCGAGAGTTGACCGGAATTCAGGAAAAGACGGCTTTGGTTCGTGCCGGCTTGGAAGCGTTGATCGCGCGCGAAGCCGCGCGACGCTTGGCGGCATTGGGCGGCACCCAGGCGGACTTGGCCGACATTCCGCGGCGACGATCGGCGACATGATACTGGTCGACACCTCGGTCTGGGTGGCACACTTTCGACTGCCACAACTGGAATTGATGGACCGGCTGCACGATGGTGAGGTACTCATGCATCCGTTTGTTGTGGGCGAGTTGGCTTGCGGCAACATGCGGCAGCGCGATTCGATTCTGCGGTACCTAGAGGCGCTGCCAGCGGTTGTGAGAGCGAAGGACTCAGAGGTCCTCGGCCTCATCGAAAGACACAGGCTATGGGGGCGAGGTATCGGCTGGGTGGACGCCCATTTGTTGGCCTCCACCCTGCTGTCGCAATGCCACTTCTGGACCTTAGACCGGAGACTCACTGAAACCGCTGCCCACCTGGGTGCGTCCGGGCCGCGGCAGGCGTAGTTGGTATCCTAGAGTTTTTGGAGGTTTTGTTGAATCGAATTGTGTTTGCGTTCCGGGCGTTCTTTGCCATCCTCTTTACCAACAGCCTGGCGGAGGATATTGCGGGGGCTTTCGGGTTTGCGCCGAAGAAGGCCGCGGCTGCATCGAAGGCGACCCCCAAGGCGGCGCCACCTACAGCAGTGGCGGCAGTCCGGGTGTCGGACGGGGCATTGCAAATCCTGTCGATCTTGCAGCGCGATTCCCGAATCGTCGATTTTCTGATGGAAGACATCTCTGCGTACACCGATGACCAGGTGGGCGCGGCCGTGCGGAGTATGCAGGAATCGGCTCGGGATTCGCTGAAGCGCTACGTGCGGCTTGTTCCCGTGATCGATGGTGTGGAAGGGACCTTTACGCAATTGACGGCGGCGGGCGCCCTGGCGAAGGACCCGGCCGCTATCAAGCTGTTGGGCAATGTGCCGGCGGAAGGCAAGCCGGCGGGCGGCACGCTGCGGCACCGCGGTTGGCGCGCTGAGAAGATTGAGCTTCCCGCGCTGTCCGGGAAGCAGGAGCCGACGATCCTCGCTCCCGCTGAAATCGAAATCGAGTAACCACCGTGGCAAACACGCAGTATTCCATCGGCATCGATCTGGGGACGACGAATTGCGGATTCGCGTTTGCGGAGCCGGGTGCGGTGAGTGACGCGCACGCGCTCCCCGAGGTGCAGCTGTTTCCGATTCAACAGTTGGTGAATCCTGGGGAGGTGCGGGCGGAGGGCTTGTTGCCTTCGTCGCTGTACTTGCCTGGACTGATGGATTTCCCCGAGGGTTCGCTGGCGCTGCCGTGGAGTGACGATCCCGGGTTCGTGGTGGGAACGCTGGCGCAGAAGCGGGGCGTGGAGCGGTCGGCGCGGCTGGTGTCTTCCGCCAAGAGCTGGCTATCGCACGCCGGCGTGGACCGGACGGCGAAGATTCTTCCGGCGGGCGCCGCCGATGGCGTGCCACAGGTATCTCCGCTGGAGGCGTCGCGACGCTACCTGGAGCATCTGCGCGATGCCTGGAACGAGGAGCACCCGGACGCATTGTTCGAGGATCAGCAGGTGCTGGTTACCGTGCCGGCTTCGTTTGACGCAGTGGCGCGGGAATTGACGCAGCGCGCGGCGGCGGAAGCCGGCTACAAAAACCTCATTCTGCTGGAGGAACCGCAAGCGGCGTTTTACGCCTGGATTGAGCGGCATTCCGACTGGCGGCAGCGGGTGAAGGTCGGCGATCTGATTCTGGTGGTGGATATCGGCGGCGGCACCACGGATTTCACGTTGATTTCGGTGACCGAACGGGGCGGGGAACTGACGCTCGACCGCGTGGCTGTGGGCGAACACATTCTGCTGGGCGGCGATAATATCGATCTCGCCCTGGCACGGCATACGGAAGCGCAACTGGCGGCCAAGGGCACGAAGCTCGATTCCCTGCAGTTACACACGCTGTGGCAGCAGTGTCGCGCGGCCAAGGAAAAGCTGCTGAGCGACGATAGCCTGTCAGAAGAACCAGTGACGATCCTG
>JBDTMC010000490.1:0-5782 GCA_039934475.1 Bryobacteraceae bacterium
GGGGGACACTGTCTGGCGGCGAGCGCTGTAGTAGGCGGAAATGGATTCGCGGGCTTCGAGCAGGCCGGCGGGCTCGGGTATGTAGAGTGCGGCGCGCGGATCGGCTAGCGTGAGGGCTGAAGGCGGGTATTGAAGGCCGGCGCGGGTGGGATTCGATTCGGTGAGGTCGAGGATTTCCTTACCCTGGCTGCGCCGTTGCTGAACAGCTTCCGAGATGCGATTCAATTGGGACTGCCAGGGTAGCCGGGAAGAGAACATATGATTTGAGACTACCGTGACTCCGCCCTTATACAATAGGGACAATGCGTATTCAGGGGCAAAGGTCCGTGCGGACCAGCGCCATAGTGATTTACCTGGCTGGGGCTTCGTTGTTACTGGCGCAGCCCGCCCGTAAGCGCGACCTGGCGAGTCTGGGCCAGTTGAGCGAATCGTTTCAGGCTCTGGCACACCGGGTGAGCCCTTCAGTGGTGAAGGTATTGTCTCTAGGGTACCGGCCGCCCGATGAGGATGACGAAACGGAGAGCCAGGCGGCGCGGCAGCCAAGCAGTGGTTCGGGCACCATCGTTGATTCCAACGGCTATATCGTGACCAACGCCCATGTGGTGATGGGCGCGGAGCGTGTGCAGGTTCTGCTCCCGGTGCCGTTGGATCAAACGATTCCGAAACGATCGACGCTGAAGCCAAAGGGGCGGATGCTGCGCGCCGAAGTGGTGGGGCTGGACGTGGAGACCGATATCGCTGTCTTGAAGGTTCCCACAACTGGCCTGCCGGCGCTGGAACTGGGTGATTCCGACAGCGTGGAACAAGGGGAACTTGTACTGGCGCTGGGCAGCCCGCTGGGCCTGGAGAATTCCGTGAGTATGGGTGTGGTGAGTTCGACGGCGCGGCAACTGCGTCCGGAAGACGCGATGATGTACCTGCAAACGGACGCTCCCATTAATCCGGGCAACAGCGGCGGGCCATTAGTGGATGCGGCGGGACGGGTGATTGGGATTAACACGCTGCTGTATTCGCAATCCGGCGGGAATGAAGGCATCGGGTTTGCGGCTCCCAGCAACGTTGTGCGAGCGGTGTTTGAGCAGATCCGGCAGCACAGGCGGGTGATTCGGATCGATCTGGGCGTGGAGACACAAACCGTGACGCCGCTGCTGGCAAGCGGATGGAATTTGCCGCAGACGTGGGGCGTTGTGGTGACCGATGTAATCGAAGACGGACCCGCGGAGAAGGCGAGCATTGAGATCGGGGACATGATCGCGAGCGTGAACGGCAAGACGATGGAGAATGCGCGAATGCTGTCCTCGAGTTTGTTTCGGCCGGGGGGCGACAAGGTCCGGTTGGAGATCCTACGCGGCTCGCAACGGTTCTCTGTGACGGTGCCGGCGGTGGAGAAGCTATTGGATCCGGAGCGGCTGGCGGCGGTGATCACGAGCGGCCAATTGGCCGTGCCGCAGTTAGGGATTCTGGCCGTGGATCTAACTCCGAAGATTACTAACATGCTGACCACGGCACGCGCGGAAAAGGGTGTGTTGGTAGCGGGGCGGGCGGCGGAAGGCCCCTTTATGGAAGGTACGCTGCGGACCGGGGATATCATTTACTCAGTGAACCGGCAAGGGATTACCAGTGTCGACGATCTGCGCAACGTCATGGGGAAGATCAAGGCCGGGGACCCGGTCGCGGTGCAGGTGGAACGAGGCGGGAAGCTGCTGTTTATCGCGTTTGAGATGCCTTGACCGGAGCGGCTCCAGATATCCCTGCGGGATATGAAGGGGGAAGACGGAGCCAGAAGGCGAAATTCCCCCTCCCCCGGATCGGACGGCTACTACTTTGCCGACTTTAGTTGGACTGAAGCGGACGTGTTTTCCCAGGTTAGTTCCAGGGAACTGTCAGTTAGTTTGATGGTGAATTGCTCTACTGGGGAAGATAGCGCCGTCACCTTCATGGGGGTGCGCCCTAAATCTGCTTTTTGGTCATATTTGAAGGCGCCCCACTGTTTGGCGGTTTTGTTGACGATGAGGGTCCAGTTCTTGGCGTCAGTGGGTAGCGTGAAGAGGCTATAGCTGCCGGCGGGAACCTTCAACGTGCCGATCATTAGATCAGCATCGGTGGTGAGCAGGGTGGCTTCGTCGGCTCCGGTTCTCCAGACGTTGTCGAAAGGGACCAGTTTGCCACCTACGGCCTGGCGACCCTTTAGGTACGGACGGCCGTATTCGATGGTGACCTTGCCGCCTCCCACTGTCGCGGATACGGTTTCGTGGGGGCTGACGCGCTTCTCCTGCGCTGCTAGCGGCGCGGTGACCAGCAAGGCCAGTGCCGTCGTTAGCACCACAATCTCTATTTTTCGCATGGGTTTCTCCTGTCGATCTGCGACTATTGTAACCGCTTCGTTCAGCAGGGCCGCGTAAACTTGCGGTAGCATTTTACGCATGCTACGACGTCGTTTTGTCGCTGCGGCTTCGATGCCTGCATTCCTGGGGGCCAATGATCGGGTTCGCTTCGGTTTGATCGGATGCGGAGGGCGGGGCAAGTATGTCGCCGGTTTTGCTCGCGAGGCGGCAAACACGGAGATTGGCGCTGTTTGCGATATCTGGGAAGAGCGGCGCGAAGCGGCTAAGCAATGGGCCGGACCTCAAGCGACCGTCTATTCCGATTTCCGCAAGGTGTTGGAGGACAAGTCGCTGGATGCCGTTATGGTGTCTACGCCGGACCACTGGCACGCTACCATTGCGATTCTTGCGATCCGCGCGGGCAAGGATGTCTACGTAGAGAAACCGCTGGCCCTCACCGTCCACGAGGGACGCCAGATTGTGGAGGCCGCCCGAAAATCCGACCGCATCGTGCAAGTGGGCACGCAGCACCGCTCCGCGCCACATTATGCGGAGGTCCAGAAGATGGTCCAGAGCGGTTTGATTGGCAAGGTTAATTTCGTTCACGTATGGAACTTCTTCGACATGATGCCGAACGGGATCGGGACGGCTCCGGATGGCGCCGCGGTGCCGGCCGGCGTCGATTGGGACATGTACCTGGGGCCGGCGCCGGCGCGCGCGTTCAACCGGCTTCGCCTGGGTCCAACGTTCCGCTACTTTTGGGACTACTCAGGCGGCGCGGTCACTGACTTCGGCATTCATCGGTTCGATTCGGTTCATCAGATCATGGGCAGCGACAAACCGCATACGATTTCGGCTACAGGCGGCCGCTACGCTCTGAAAGACAGTGGCGAAACGCCGGATTTGATGCAGGTGACGTGGGAGTATCCGGGTTGGGTGATGTCGTACGAGACTTGTTCGTTCAACAGCCACGGCATGGGCGGCCGCACGCCGGGGATGAAATACTACAACGCCCGCGGGACGGAGGACCGGCCGCACGGCGAGGCATTTTACGGGACCGAAGGCACCATTTTTACGGACCGAATCGGCTATGAAGTCTATCCTTCGAAGAGCTCACACGCGGAACGGGTCTCGAAGAATTCCACTGACGCCACCTCGCTGCATGCGAAGAACTTCATCGAGTCTGTGAGAACGCGGAAGGCTCCGGTGGTGGATATCGAAACGGGACACCGCTCCACGCTGGTGGCGCACCTTGGCAATATTGCCATGAAGACGGGCCGCAAGCTGCAATGGGATGCCGATGCGGAGAGGTTCGGGAAAGACGAAGATGCCAACCGCTACCTGGCGCGCGAACCCCGGAAAGCGTGGAGCCTGCTGTAGGTCTCACGTGATATATTGAGGCTTATGCCAGAAGGCTACCTTCCGATCTTTATCTTCCTTTTGGTAGCGATCTCCTTCCCGGTGATTGCGCTGCTGGCGGCGAAGCTGGTTCGGCCCAGCGCTCCATTTCAAACCAAGCTGGAAGCCTACGAATGCGGCATCAAGGCGGCGTCCGATTCCCGGGGCCGCTACACGGTTCGATTTTTTATCATCGCCATTCTCTTCGTGATCTTCGACGTGGAAACGATCTTCCTGTACCCGTGGGCGGTCCGCTACCGGCATCTGGGCTGGTTTGGCGTGGCCGAGGTCACCGTCTTCCTGTCGTTCCTGATTGTGGGCTATATTTGGGCTTACAAGAAGGGCGCGCTGGAGTGGGTGTGACCGAACGTCTCTATTACACACAATCCTATCTAACGAATTTTGAGGGACAGATCCAGGAGACTGCGGACGAGGGACGACGTGCGTATCTGGATCGCACAGCCTTTTACCCCAGTTCCGGGGGCCAGCCTTTTGATCGCGGCACTTTGAATGGCGTGGCCATCGTGGATGTTGTGGATGAGGGCGAGCGGATCGCGCATTTGCTGGACGAGCCTGTGACAACGGGGTCTGCCGCCGGGGTGATCGATTGGACGCGCCGCTTCGATCACATGCAGCAACACACGGGGCAGCACCTGCTTTCAGCAGTGTTCGCGGAACTGTGGCAGGCGGCTACGGTGAGTTTTCATATGGGGGCTGAGAGTTCCACCATTGACTTGGCAGTGGGGGCGCTGACGGGCGCTCAAATTGACGCGGTGGTGCGGCGCGCCAATGAGATTGTATTTGAGAACCGACCGGTCAGCGTCGTCTTCGAACACGCGTCCGAGACGGAAGGTTTGCGGAAGGCATCGGAGCGCGACGGCGAGTTGCGTATTGTCTCCATTGACGGTCTGGACCGGTCTGCCTGCGGCGGCACGCATGTGCGGGCGACGGGTGAGATTGGTCCGGTGTTCATCCGCAAGCTGGACAAAGTTCGCGGCAACGTGAGAGTGGAGTTCCTGTGCGGGGCGCGTGCCGTGCGGCGGGCTCAGGCGGATTACGAGGCGCTGGCGAAGATCGCGCGGGTGTTTTCATCGCCGTTGGATGAGACGCCGGCGCTGGTGGCGGCGCAAGTGGAGAAGCTGCAGGAATCGGAGAAACTGCGGCGCAAGGCGACGGCGGAACTTGCCACGCTGCAAGGCCGGGAGTTGTACGACAACACGGTTCCCAATGCGCGTGGGGTACGGCGGGCGGTGCGGCGGATAGCCAAGGGCACGATCGACGAGGAGTTGCGGTTGTTCGCGCAAGGGTTCACGGCGCGGCCGGACGCGGTGTTTGTCGCCTTGATTGAAGAGCCGCCGACGGTGCTGCTGGCGGCGTCGAAGGGAGGGGCGGTGAACGCAGGCGAGGTACTGAAGCCCCTGTTGGCGGCAGTGGGCGGGCGCGGCGGCGGCAGCCCTCAGATGGCGCAGGGCGGAGTCCCTTCGCGCGAAGCGTTAGACGGAGTGGCAGCGGCGCTAGAAACGCGGGGCTAGCGAGATCGTCACCAGACCGGCGACAAACAAGATCATCATCACGGTGAGCAGGACGCGGGTGGTGCCGGCCGCGCCGGCGAATTCCTTCCAGACGAAGAGGCCCCATAGCGCACTGATGGCGGTTGCGCCTTGCCCTAACGCATAGCTGACGGCGGGGCCGACGTTGACGCTGGCAGGGGCGCTGGCGGCGACAAAATTGGACACCGTTCCCGTACACCAGATGGCGCCGCCGAGTACGCCCAGCAGGTGATAGGAGAGCTTCCCTTTGAAGTATTCGGCGAAATACACGGGCTCGCCCTGCACCGGCATGTTCATGAAGAAGAGGTTGAAGACGAACGTGGACAGAAACACGGCGACGCCGAAGATGAGGCCCACCGCGTACGGTCCAAGGCCGATATCGCCAGCCTTGCTCATTTCGACGAGCGGATAGAAAGAGCCCATGAGGACGCCGGCGACGAGGCTCAACACGATGCCGAGTGCGCCGGTGTTCTTCTTGCGCTTAGGCGGTTTGCCACGGGTGACCATGAC
>JBDTMC010000491.1:0-5773 GCA_039934475.1 Bryobacteraceae bacterium
TGTTCCAGTTCTTCCACTCCCGAGCGGACATCTCGGGCCAGCATCTTACGCACAATTTCGAGCCGCATCTGGAAACTGATAAAGCTCTGCAGTGGGCCATCGTGGAAATCGGCGGCGATGCGCTTACGCTCGTCCTGGACGACAACGTCGGCATCGGTTCGAATCTTCACCACCTGCCGCGAGAAATGCGATAAGCGGTCGAGAAGGGACTTGCGCTGCAAGGCGAGCAAACAGGCAAACGTGCCCAGGAAGGGAAGCATGCAGAGCAGGGGAAAGGCGAGAGGAGGGCGAAAGATCGCCAGGTAGACAATCAGGACGGCCGTGAGCACGCCGGCGTCAATCCATTCCTGCAGGATCGTGGCGGTGATGGTGAGGTAAAAGATATACGCGAAGGCGAACCATAAGTCGCGCGCAGGCAGGTACGTCACGGCAATCAGGAAGAAGAGCGTACCGACCAGGAAGAACAGGCGGGTACGGCCCTGCGGTTGTTGCTCCATCAGCAGGATGGCAACGTCGAGCACGAAAAGGATGGCAAGCGCCACGCAGGCCGCAACGGGCCAGGTTCCCGGGTCAAGCGCGATCAGGACAAAGCAGATCAGACCCAGGACCACTTTGAAGACGCTCAAATAGCGCCTCCAGAGATGGGGCAGCAGAATTTGTTCCGATGGCAAAGGAGTCTGTCGTCACCTGTTATCGGCGGTATAGGTAGAGCGTGTGACTGCGGCCCTCACCGTCGTCGTCGATCGTCAAAACCTTCTCCGGAGTCCATCCGGAAAATTCAAAATCGTGAGAAACGATTCGCGCGCCCTTCTTAAGCTGTTTCTCTAGAATCGGGCGTATCTTATCGTTGGAAGTCGGCAATAGGTAAACGGTAAGAAGATCGGCGCTCGAGTAGTCCTGTTTGGCAATATCGCCATGGATAATGCGGGCCGATTTCTGAAGGCCGAGACTCTTGATCTTTTCTGAACTCTGACGGTAGAGATCGGCGTCGAATTCGATTCCCGTGGCGTCGGCATGATACTTCTTCGCCGCCATAATCACTATGCGGCCATCGCCACTGCCGAGGTCGAACATCTTCTCGCCGGCTTTCACCTCCCCGAAATGAAGCATCTTATCGACGATGGTTTCGGGTGTCGGGTAGTAAGGGGCGAGTTTCTCCGGCGCCTGCCCTTGCTGGGCCACCAACCCGGAGGCAACCAACAAAAGCAGAGCACAGGTTCTATAGCTCATACGGATTCCTCATCCACTGTACCTGATTCCTCCGCTAGGCTCGCGGTTACGGTGCCAGCCAGATCCGAACACGATTACTCTCCTGGCCATCAGCCTCCAGATACAGTTCGGCTGGACCGGCGTTCACTATCTCGGGCAACTGTACTTCCACAAGGTAGAACCCGACATAGCCTGGCGCGAGAGTAGCGCGAGTGACTTCCAGCGGCGCGCGGTCGAGCAGAGCATGAACGGGAAGGGCAACCGCCGGAGGGTTCTCCAGCGGCGCGGGCATCCCGGTGGGCCAAACGGGTTTCACTCCGCCCAGACCGGCGGCAAGAATCTGAATGCGGGCGCCGGCGTGAGCGGGCGACATGGCATCTAGCAGCACGCCGCTGTCGGCATTCAGTAGAAGGGGCGTGTTGTCACGGTCCACGAAGATGGCCGGTGACGCCCTCCGCAGCGGGAGTCCGAGAGCGCTGGCGCCGGCGGCGCTTTGCAGCGAAAGCATAAGGGTGGTGCCCACGGCCTCAAACGGAACCTGGATTTGCGACTCGGTTTCCGCTGCCGCGAGGACGGGCACAATCACATCGCCAAAACTGGCCGCGGTAATGCGGGCGCCAAGGACACTGAGCAGGGACCCGGGAGCAGCGGCGCGGGCGCGATAGTCGGCGGCGCTCACCAGACGTAAGTCACGATAGCGGTGCGGAGGCAGTGTCGCAAAAACGCCGTAGCCTTCGAGCGCCACATAGAGCTGATTCCCGGAGGCGTCCAGGCTGACGTCGGCGGCCGGCGCGGCTGGAAGGGCCGCGCTAAGCGACACCCAGGTGGTGGCAGGCGCGGGCGCCGTCAGATTGGCCTGTGTATAGAAGACGCCGCCGTCGGTGGCGGCGTATAGGGCGCCGCTGCGGATATCCGCCGTCACTCCGTGTGCGCGGCCGGGCGGCAGGTTGGCGGTTAGATCGTCCCAGTAGAGCCCGGCGTTAGTAGTGCGGAGGATGCGCCCGGAAGAGCGATTGGAGAGAGCAGCGAGGGCAGTTCGAGGTTCGGAGGGATCCACGAAGAGACCCTCAACTGAAGCACTTCCCGCCACCCGCTGGCGGCTCCAGGTGGCGCCTTGGTCGGACGAAGTGACCAGCCACCCATCGGCGGTACCGAGGTAAAGCAGCGAGGCAGCCGACGCGACGGCGGTGACACGAAGCCCCGTGGCGGCACTCCATTGCGACCGCGCCGCCTGATCGGCGCTAACCAATGAGCCGTCGTTGGTGCGCCAGGCGCGCTTTTCCCCTGGAACCCATTCCACTTCCTGGGGACCGGAGCCAAAATCGACGGAAAGCCGGAGGCCACGCGAACCGAGAGGCAAGGCCAGCAGTTTACGCGCCGGCAAATTGGGAAGGGAGTCGTTCAAACCATCCCAGGCCAGTCCGCCATCCAGGGAACGCCAGACGCCGCTGGCCGTGGCTACGACGATGTCGTCGGGATTCTGTGGAGACACGGCGAGATCTTTCACTCCCGCGCCTAAGAGCGGCTGGGTTTTGAATGAGGTGAGATTGGACCACGTGGTGCCCCCATCGTCGGAACGCCAGGCGCTGCTCGCGACGGCATACAGGCGTCCTGCGCGGCCTTCAGATTGACGAAGGCGGGCGGAGGGTTCGGGTAACCGCGGTGAAACGACGGTTGCGTCCACTGGGGGCGCTGCCGCGGCGGTCTCTTTCCATGTGTCAAAATCGGCGGTTTCGAAGAGGCGTCCTGACGCTGACAGCGCCAGCAGCCGGGCTCCGTCGGCCGAATACCATACCCGGCTGACCGGGCCGGTAGCTGGGGCGGGAAGGTCCAGTTCGACGGCCGAACTGCCGATTCGTCTCCACTCCGGTCGAAGCGACGAGAGGGACTGCGCCACAACGGGCAAACTAGCGGCTAGAAACAACCAGCCGGCCCAGCAGGTGCGTAACACCACCCGCGGTCGCCTCGGAAGTGTGGACTGAGGATACATCCGGTGAGTCTATTTTATCCTGTTGGGCGTTGGCGGTCTTGTGAAATCGCTGATTTCATGATCCTTTTCCCGAATTTCCAAAAAGGAACGAAACGTGCTCTAAATTTTTGGTGATAGACTAAGGATCTAATTGAGAGGGTGCGGCGACGCTCCAAGTTATCTACTATATGCCCATCCGGCTTAAGTTCGCGGCGACCTACGGGCTGTTGATGACAGCGTGGGCGTGTGCTTTGCCGGCACAGATCTTTGGACCACAACCGGCCGAGGCGGCAGCTACTGTAATTGAGCTTCACGGCCAAGTCTCGGTGTTGCGTGATTCCAACGCCTGGGCTTTGCAAATGGGAGCAGCTGTCCAGATCAAGCAGGTCATCCTCACAGGTGCGGACGGCTTCGCGGTGTTCCGGGTTTCCGACGGTAGCACTTTCGAGGTCTATCCGAACTCGCGGCTCACGTTCCGAAACAATCCGGGCAGTTTTCGCGATTTGCTCGATTTGTGGATGGGCCGTGTAAAGGTGCAGGTCCACAAGCTGGGTGGGCAGGCGAATCCGACGCGTGTGAACACTCCTTCGGCGGTGATCTCTGTCCGCGGCACGGTGTTCGACGTTGTAGTGGAAGACGAAGACGATACGACGCTAGTGTCGGTGGACGAGGGCCAAGTGCTGGTGCAGCATGCTCTCATGCCGCGCGACGACGGCCGGATGCTGAGTCCCGGGGAATGGCTGCGAGTTTATAAGAGCATCCCGCTGGCGGCGCGCAAGGGAATAGACAAAGGCTCCATCGCCCAATTCGCCCTGAGGGCGCTGCAGGAAGCGATGTATACCGTGGTGACCCGTGGCAAGAGTTCAGGCATAGGCAGGCTACCCGGAGGCGGTGGACTTCCAGGAGATACAGGCGGCACGCCACCACCACCTCCGGCTCCTCCGCTACCTGGTGGCGGCGTGGCGACTCCTCCTCCGCCTCCTCCGCCGACCGGCGCTCATTAACGACATGCCCCGTTTCGCCCGCTTGGGATAGCATGGAAGTGTGGCAGGTCTAGCGATCCGAATTCTCCCCGGCTTCTTCCTTGCGGGTATGTTGTGCGCCCAATCTGGCGGACTGAGGCCGGAGTGGGAGGTCCGCAAAACGCTGCAGGAGCTCTCAGTTAAAATCCAGCGTCTAGGGCCTTATTTGGGACAGGTGAAGCCGCAGGAGTGGCTAGCCAAGGGTGCGCCGGATGCCTACGTCCGGCAGCACAAGCTTTGCCAGGACGAATTGGGTTATCTGGTGCGGGCGGTGGACGCGCTGGCGGTCCGTCCGGAGAAGCTTCCGGTGGCTCTGGAAGCATACTTCCGAATAGAGGCCCTGGAGAAGATGGTGGATTCTCTTTCCAACGGCATCCGGAAGTATCAGAATGCGGCGCTGGCGGAACTGATTGGCGGCGTAATGAGTGAGAGTTTCAGCGGCCGGGATCAGCTAAGGCAATACATTCAGGAGCTGGCAGAGTCGAAGGATAAAGAGTTTCAAATAGTGGATTCTGAAGCGCAACGTTGCCGCGGAACGGTGAGTCAGCAGCCGCCCAGCCCGCTGCGCCAGGAGAAGACGAAGGTGGTTCCGAAGTGAGCGATATTCTGACCTTTGCGTGCAGCATTTGTGAAGATGCGTCAACCGACATTTGCGTGTGGTGTACCAAGGACGCCTGCCTGCTGCACCGCTGCCATCGATGTAAGCGGTGTAGCGATTGCTGCGAATGTGAAGTCCCCCTGGAAGAGCATGCGGAGAACGGCGCCAGTGGGAACGGACGGCACACGTAGACGATGCGAATCCTATCCGTTCATGCCCACCCGGACGATGCCGAGATGCTGGCCGGGGGGACCCTGGCGCGGCTGGCGGCCCGGGGTCACAACGTAACCATTGCCACGATGACCGCGGGCGATTGTGGTTCGGCCGAGCACTGGCCGGAAGAGATCGCCTCCATCCGGCAGAAGGAAGCACAGACTGCGGCAACGTTGATCGGCGCCGCCTACGAGTGCCTTCATTTCCGCGATATGGCGATCTTCAACGACGATGCCTCCCGGCGGCGCGTGACGGCTTGCTTGCGGCGCCAACATCCGGATGTGGTGCTGACGGCTTCTCCGGCCGATTATCACTGCGATCACGAGGCCACCAGCGTACTGGTTCGGGATGCCTGTTTTGCGGCTCCGGCGCGGAATTACGATACGTCGGCGCACGGAGGTGGGGAACCTCTTGGAGCTATCCCGCATCTCTACTTTATGGACTCCGTGGACGGCGGCCTCGATCGGGAGGGCCGGCCGATTCGGGCGGACTTCTTTGTCGACGTGGCGGCGGAATTGCCGATCAAGAGAGAGATGCTGGCACGGCACGAGAGCCAGCGGGCGTGGTTGAAAAAGCATCACGGGATGGACGACTACCTGGAAACGATGGAGACGTGGACAAGGAGCAGAGGCGCGGCGGCAGGGCTGGTATTTGCCGAAGGATTCCGCCATTACAAAGGCCACCCGTATCCCGCATCACCGCTGCTACAGGAACTAACGGGTTCTCACGGGGAATGAAGAATATGGCGTACAAGCTAATTGC
>JBDTMC010000492.1:0-5772 GCA_039934475.1 Bryobacteraceae bacterium
CCTGTGGGTGCATGTGGATGCTGCGTACGGCGGTGTTGCGGCTGTGCTGCCAGAGTTACATCACCTGCTGGATGGCTGCGCGGATGCGCAATCCTTGGTATTCAACCCGCACAAATGGCTGTTCACGCCGATTGATGCGAGCGCGTTTTACTGCAGCCGGCCGGACATCCTGCGACAGGCGTTCTCATTAATTCCGGCGTACCTGACCACCGCCGAGGACGGCCACGCGCTGAACTTCATGGACTATGGCGTCCCGCTGGGGCGCAAGTTCCGCGCATTGAAGCTGTGGTTCGTGATGCGCTACTTCGGCCGCGAGGGTGTGGCCGCGATTGTGCGCAATCACATCCGGTGGGCCGCGGAGCTGGCGGCGGCGATTGAAGCTCATCCAGATTTTGAGTTGACCGCGCCCGCGCCGTTGTCTTTGGTCTGCTTCCGGTATCGTGGGAGCAACGAGGAAAACCAGGCGCTGATCGAACGGTTGAACGCCACCGGCGAGGTCTTCGTGTCCGGTAACACCATGAAGGGCGTGTATATGATCCGGCTCGCGATCGGCAATATCCGCACCACGCAGGATGATGTCTTCGCCGTCTGGAACCTGGTCCAGCAAACCGCCGCGGAGTTATTTCAGGATCTGAAACAGGTTTGAGTAATCGTCGGTCCAGATGCGCAGGCTGGCATTGTGTTCCAGCGCCTCGCCGTTCTTTTTAGGCAGGTTTTCCAGCTGCTTTTGGTCATTGGCGAGAATGATCCAGGTGGTGCCATAGCACGTGCCGTCGTCGTTGTCTTCGGTGTCCACGAGGATGGCGCCCTTGTGGAGATCGCGCGCCAGTGAGTCCACTACCGGCGTCAGATTGAGGAAGCGGTTGGAGACATGAACGGCCAGCAGGCCATCTGGCTTCATGTGGTGGAAGTAGAGCTGGAACGCCTCACGCGTGAGCAGGTGAACGGGAATCGAGTCACTGGAAAACGCGTCGACCACAAGGACATCGAAGTTCTCGGGCTGCTCCGCTTCCAGGCTTTGGCGCGCGTCGCCGAGGACGATCTCAGTCTTGGCTTTCGTATCCGCCAGGTACGTGAAGTATTGGTGCGCCACCTTAACTACCAGCGGATTGATCTCGTAGATACGGAAGGTGTCCCACGGGCGGGCGTAGACATTGAGAGTCCCGGTTCCTAGACCGATGATGCCGACTCTCCGGCCGGCACGGGCGCGCATGTTCAGCGCTTCGCCGACGCCGGTCTCGCTGCAATAGTAGGTGCTGGGTGAAGTGCGCAGGGAAGGGTGCAGATACTGTTCGCCGTGGTTGATGACTCCATGCAGCAGCGCCCGGTAGGCGTCGTCCTCGCCCTCCTTGCCGTTCTGTTGCACTCGCAGCGCTCCATAGAAGTTACGCCCGTTGAAGAGGTTCCCCTCCACAAGACCGCGGATGTCCACGATATTAAACGTCACGACAGCGGTGGCCAGCACAAGCAACGGGGTGGAGAGCGACTTGCGCCAGGCCCAGTGGCTGGCGATGCTCTCGTCGCGATGCAGGACAACGGCGGCCAGCACGGCGCACAGTGCCAGAGCGATGGGGAACTCAAAGTACGCCGGGAAAACGGCCGGCGCGAACATACCGACGAATAGTCCACCCAGCGCGCCTCCCACGGAGAGCATCAGGTAGAACGACGTGAGGTAGCGGGGGTGCGGCTTCAGGCGCGCCAGTTCGCCGTGGCAGAACATGCAGCAGATGAAGAAGCCGGCTGCGAACATGGGGATCATGTACTTCAGCTTGGGCCGGTCCCAGGCGGGGTTGATGAGGTAGGTCATGCCGGCCAGCGCGATGAGCAGCAGGACGAGGAACACATTGCGGCGGTACCAACCGGCGGCGTCGAAGCAGAGAATGAACGTCAACAGGTAGAGGCTGAGCGGCACCACCCAGAGGAACGGGATGGAGGCGACGTCCTGGCAGAGGTGGTTGGTGACGGCCAGCAACAGCGTGGAGGCGCAGGCGGCGAGAGCCAGCCACATGGCGTGCATGAGAAGGCCGGGGCGGGGCGGAGGCTGCTCCGCCATGACTTCCCGCGCCTGGGGCGTTGTCGCACCCTTCAAGGAGGTGAAGGCTGTCACCACGCAGAGCACGCCAAAAGCGAGGAAGCCCGCCGACCACACCGTGGACTGCATGCGCGTGGCGAGGTTCGGTTCCACCAGCACGGGGTAGGAAAGCAGGGCTAGCATCGACCCCAGATTGGAGAGCGCAAAGAGGCGGTAGGGTGTGGCGCCCTGACGCGAGCGTACGAACCAGGCCTGCATCAGCGGCCCTGTGGTGGAGAGGAGGAGGTAAGGCAATCCGACGGAAACGGTGAGCAAGGCGAGGATGCGTGGGATAGGATTGTCACCGCCGGTGGGACGCCAGGATGCGGCAGGCATGATGGGCAGAGCCAGGACACACAACGCGATGAGCGTGCTGTGGAGCAGTGCTTGCGTCCGTGGCGCGAGCTTCGTGGTGGTCCAGTGGGCGTAGAGGTAGCCGAGCACGAGCACGCACTGGAAGTAGAGCATGCAGGTGGTCCAGACGGCGGCCGAGCCGCCAAACCAAGGCAGGATGATCCGCGCAATGACCGGCTGCACTTGAAACAGCAGAAACGCGCTGAGGAAGATTGTTAAAGCGTAGAGGATCAAACAACACAGGCTACAACTATTAGTGCCTCCGCGTCCTTTAAAGAGCCTTCATGAACGTTATAGTGAAGAGATGAATTTGCCCCCGGTCCCGATGACGGTTGACGGCGCTGCCGTCCTGCACCAGATGCTGAGCATACGCTGGCCGGAGTGGCGGGCGCTGCCGGAGAGCCGGCGCGCGGAGATCGCCGCTGAGGCGTCCGCGGTGCTGAGCGAGATGGAAACGGCGGCCGACGGGCAGAGCGGATTGTTTTCAATGCTCGGCCATAAAGCCGATGTGATGTTGGTTCATTTTCGCAGCGCCCTCGACCGGTTGAATGAAGTGGAGCTGAGGCTGGCGAGCCTCGCGCTGTGGGACTACCTGGAACTGAGGACATCGTACGTGTCGATTGTCGAGCTGGGTCTGTATGAGTCGTCGGCAAAGACGTATGCGAAGCTGGCGGGCGAGGGTTTGGAGCCGGGCACGCCGGCTTGGGATGCCGCCATTGAAGAGGTGATGGCGGGGCACAGGCGCGCCATGGCGCCGCGGTTGTTCCCGGAGATTCCGGATCGCAAGTATGCCTGCTTCTACCCGATGGACCGGAAGCGGGGCGAGAGCAAGAACTGGTACCAGGTGCCGATGGCCGAACGGCAGAGGATGATGTCGGAGCATGGGGCGATTGGGCGGCGGTACGCGGATGTGGTGAGGCAGGTCATTAGCGGGTCTATCGGATTGGACGATTGGGAATGGGGTGTGGACCTGTTTGCGGACGATCCGGGTGTGTTCAAGAAGCTGATTTACGAGATGCGGTTCGATGAAGTTAGTGCGGTCTACGCGCTGTTCGGAACGTTCTTTGTGGGGGTTCGCGTGAAGGCAGCAGGCCTGGGCGAACTGCTGTCGGGTAAGCTGCCGGTCAGGGAATAATCAGGCCTGAGGGCGGTGCGTCCAACTGGCTGGGCGCCGTTTCGTGAGCCAGTTGCGGGGGCACGAAGTAGCGGCTGAGGAAATCGACGAAGGCGCGCCCTTTACGCCGTTTGTTGTCGTGCTGTATGGCCAGGCGCTGCAGGAAGACGAAAACGCCGAGGATCTCGGCGTCTCGGATGCTGGTGGCGTTGCCACTGTCGGCGATGCGCTTTCGGAAATCGGCTACGGCGCCTTGCACGCGCTCATGGATGGCGGCGGCGATGGGGTTTTGCGGCATCGACTCGTAGACAAGGCCCGACTGCAGCGTGCGGTAGGTACGGATGAGCGAATCGAGGGCCTCGCGCACATCGCTGTCCACGGCGCCGGGCGTATCGAGCGAGAGGCGCATGGTCATGCTGGCGAGGAACAGCAGCAGCGGCTCGTGATCGCGGAGGAACGACTCGCTGACGCGGATGTCCTGGTTGGGGAAGTCGGCTGGGTCGGGCTCAGGGACGCGTTCGTACTGCCGCGATTCCTGCAGGTACGCGCAATCGAGAGGACAATCGACGGTGACTTCGCGCTCCTGCCCGCAGCAGATGGAGCAGATGTCGCCATGGACGCCCGGGCAAAAGCGGCGTGGTTTGCGTTCCCGGCAAATCTTACATTTCATGAAGCGTCCGAAGCCTATCGTATCATTGGGTCATGGCCCGAATGGACCTTTACATCAAGGTGCAGATTGATTTGGCGAGTAAAGAGGAAGACCCGAAGAAGCTGGCGGCGGAGATCTGCCGGCAGATTCTGAAGGTGTACGGGGTGCGTGCCGCGGAGCTTTCGAATTTCGTGCTTCCGGATTAGTGCAGTCGCGAAAGGCCCTCTATGGCCACCACTGGCGGCCTCACCATCGACCGATTTTGAGAGCCTTCCCGCAGCGGAGTCAGGCACCGGAGCTAGGCTCCAGCCGCCGTGCGCCAGCTAGCATACCGCGCATCAATGCCACGAACGACATCGTGATACACGCGGTCCATGGCTTGCGCCACTGGCCCCATCTTGCCGTTGCCCACAGGCAACCCGTCGATGGAAAGTACGGGAAGAATCTCCCAGCCCGTGCCCATGAAGAACACCTCATCGGCCACGTATAGCTCCGTCCTGTCCACTTCTCGTTCCACCACCGGCTGCCCCAGCACCTCCGGGAACAAGCGCAGAAAGCTGTCTCGCGTGATGCTCTCCAGGATGCCGCTCGCAATCTCCGGTGTGATCAACAGGCCGTTCCGCACAATCGCAAGACACGCGCCAATCCCCTCGGTAACTTTGTGCCGGTCATTGAGGAAGATCGGCCAGTCAATCCCACGCGACCGCACTTCCGCCAGCGCCAGCCGCCCATTGTGATAGTTGGCGAACGCTTTCAAGCGCGGCGGCATCGAGTTGTCGCCAATCCGCGTCCAGGAAGTGACGCCCGTAGTGCATCCGCGCTCAGTCAACATATGGCTCTTGAATCCCCACGTGTCGATGGCGAGTTCCACTTCCGCACCTGGGGGCGCAATCATTTCTCGGACAATCCCCTTCAGAAACGTCCATGGACGAATGTACGTGTCCTGGCGCGAGTTGTTCGCCCGCAGCAGTTCCAGCGTCGCCGCCTCAATCTCTTCCAGGCTCCATTCACAACTCACCCGCGCGATCTTGATCGACTCCATCAGACGCTGCATATGCTCCCGCAGCCGGAACACATACAACTGCTGCTCCGCGTCATTCCAGTACGCCTTGATCCCTTCAAAGACCGATGACACCGTGGAGTGCCCGGCCGCATTCACATGCACCGTCGCGCCCTCCCAGGGAACCAGGGCGCCCGATCGCCACAGAAAAGCCGGGTTGGGCGCACCGGCCGCGGGTATATGACTGTTCATCGAACCATCTCCTCTTCCAAGCTCCGTGCAAACTCATTCACAACGTCCGCCGCAAGCGGTCTTCCCGGACGCCGCGGCGCGCCGCAATCGATGCCGCGCAACGTCACGCCGGCCTTAATCACTCCCGAAGGATTGTTCGTCCGTGCAATCCAGTCCGACACCGGCAGGATTTGGCGGTAGTAGATCTCGCGCGCCACCGCCGGGTCCCGTTCCGCCATCAGCGCCGCGCCCGCCTCCGGGACAACATTCAGAATGCCTGTGATCCACGCCTTGCATCCCAGGGCAAAGGACTCCAACGCCGTCACGGGCGATCCGCAGATCGGGCAGGACCC
>JBDTMC010000493.1:0-5756 GCA_039934475.1 Bryobacteraceae bacterium
CCCTGGTAAGCTACTGTAAATAAGGGAGTTCCCAAGGGAGGAAATTCGTGCCTGTCCTAATTTTTCCGGCACACGGCGTTGCACCACGGGCGGCTAGCGGGCCGCGCCAGCGTATTTCCCGGCTTCCGCGCAGAGGTCAATGGCGTCCGAGATCAGACCTTCGATCTGCGCCTGGTCCGCGGGATCGTACTTAATGGAAGGGTGCCGCATCCGTCCATCTGGGATGACGCCGCGCCTGGCCAAGCCAGCCTTCTCCATGGACACCGCGAGTTCCAAATGCTGCAAGGCGTAGGCGAGGTAAGGAACGAAGCGCGAGAAGTATTCCTTCGCCTCATCCTTTCTACCTTCGTGAAACAAGCTATACGTGCGCACGTAGATGTCGAGGTAGGCAGCGCCTGGCATAAAGGCCGACGCCTTGCGAGCCAATCCGTCCATCATGGCGATCCCACCCAAACCGTAGATGATCTGTACGCGCCCAGCGGTCTTTTCAATGATCTCGGCAGCTTTCTGCCCCGGGAGCATCACTTCAAGCTTGGCGAACAGGAAATTCTCATGCCGCTTCGAGAGATCGATGAGGACGGAGGCGGGCATTCCCGCGCCTTTGAAATCGGCGTCTTGAAGAATAACGGGAATCGTGATGCGGTCACACAGCTTGCTGTAGTATTCAATCACCTGCGACGCCGGAAGAACCGAGGTGCGCGGTGGAGTCACCATCACACAGTCAGCCGAAATTCGTTCCGCGAAGCGCGAGAACTCGATCGTGTTGTGGGTGGAGTCGCTGCTAGTGGCCACAATGACTGGGACACGCTTGCGCGCCTGATCCACCAGAATCTCAGCAAATCGATAGCGCTCGGGATCGCTCAGTTTATAGAACTCTGAGGCGAAGCCGGGACCGCAGACCGCGACCGCGCCGCTGTCAATGGCGAAATCAATCTGGCGCCGGAGCGCCGCCTCGTCTATGGTTTCATCCTCCAGGAACGGAGTCACCATGACAGGGGTAATGCCGTTAAAACGTAACATCCCGGAATCCTTTCGCTACTCGACCTGCGCCTTCGCCGTCCGCCGGAACTGCCAATCTTCCTCAAACAGAGAGATGTCCATCTTCTCGTGATAGGGGTGCTTCCGGACCTCGTCCAAATTCAAATCGATCCCCAGGCCCGGTCCGGCTGGCAGATCGAAATACCCGTCGCGCAAAGCCGGGAAGCCGGTAACCAGATCTCGTTGCCAACTCTCGTTAAAGTCCTCAAAGGTTTCCTGCATGCCGGCATTCGGCGTGGCTACGTCAATGTGCAGGCAGGCGACCGTGCACACCGGGCCTTGCGCAGCGTGAGGGATGATCGTGCCATAGTGGGCATCCACCATATCGGCTATCTTGCGGGTTCCCAGGATGCCGCCCATGTGTAGCGGCTCCACATTGATGATGTCGATCTCGTTGTAGCTGAGAAGATCGGCCACCTGCTGCTTTGAAGAAAAGCTCTCGCCGGTGCCTATGGGGACTTCCAGGTGCCTGGCGACCTCAATGATCGCTGGAATGTTGCCGTGCGGCACAGGCTCCTCAAACCATGCGGGAGCATATTTTTCCAGCTTCTTGCCAATACGAATCGCGCTCGAAACGCTGAATCTGGAGTGCGCTTCCACTGCCAGATCGACGTCCGGTCCCACCGCCTCACGCACTGCGGCGACAATGTTAATCGCCAGTTCTTCTTCCCGCGGCCGCATACCACCCATCGCTGTCCCAAACGGATCGAACTTCAAGGCGGAATAACCCATCGACACGGCGTGCCGGGCCGCTGCGGCAAACGCGTCTGGTGTCCGCTCCGTCCGATACCAGCCGTTGGCGTAGGCCCGCACGCGATCGCGGCAGCGTCCACCCACCAAGTTGTATATCGGTTGATTCAGCGCTTTCCCGATGGCGTCCCAACAGGCGATTTCCAGCGCCGAAATCGCGCACATTTTGATCTGGCCGCCATCGGCGTACACGTGGCGATTCAGCCTCGTGACCAGTAATTCTGTTTGGAATACTTCAAGCCCCAGGATGAAGCCCTTCATCTCATGGATGGCCGTTTCCACTGTCTTCGAAAGGTGGCCCAGCGACCCTTCGCCGATTCCATGGATGCCCTCGTCAGTGAGGATTCTTACGAATACCCAGTTCTTCCATGGGTTACCCACCAGGTACGTCTCAACATCAGTAATCCGCATGCGTATGTCCAGCAACTATAGACCACAAGGCGCGGCGAGGTCAACTGCCGGGAATGAGTTTCCGGAAGGGATTCCGAAATCGCCTTTGTTACGCTTGCGCCAGCAGCCCGCCGTCCACTGCGAGGCTGGTCCCTGTGATGTAAGCGGCACGGTCCGACGCCAGAAAGAGTACAGCCTCGGCAATCTCCTCAGGCGCGGCCAGGCGGCCCAGGGGAATGCCCCCCAGCAGTCGCCGCTTCTCCTGTTCAGGATCCGGGGACGCGGCTAGATAGTTGCGGACCAGGCGCGTATCAGTTGCTCCGGGGATCACACAGTTCACACGAATGCCGTCGGCCGCATAGTCGAGCGCAAGTCCGCGCATCAGTGCCAGTTGACCACCCTTCGTCGCCGCGTAAGCCGAACAGCGGGGATACGTTGCGAAGGCATGTCCGGACGAGGTGATGACGATACTCCCTTTGTGTTGGCGCTGCATCACCGGAATCACGGCTTTGCAGCACAGAAAGACGCCTCGCAGGTTGACCGCATGCAAGTGGTCCCATTCCTCCAACGTCGTGTCGGCGCCAGCCTTCGTTAACTGGATGGCGGCATTCGCAAACAGGATGTCCAGACGGCCGAACATCGCTACCGTTGTATCTGCCAGTAGTTGGACAGAGTCGGCGCGCTCCACATCGCACCCAAGGGCAACCGCCGATCCGCCATCCAGACGAATTGCTTCGGCGGTTTGTTCGGCCCCGTCCTGTTCGATGTCCGCAACTACGGCGGTGGCGCCTTCCCGTGCGAACAATCGCGCCGCCGCCTGCCCGATACCGTTCGCCCCTCCGGTGATCACCACAACCTTCCCCGTCATGTTCCACATTCTTCAAATGTCTACCATGTGATCGGGGGAAATCCAAATTCGGGACAAATTCCGCCATTGACGGTTGTTTCCGCCGCTGGGACTTGCCAAGTGAACTGTCGAAGCGGAAAATAGGAATCGAATCTAAATGGCTCTACCGTCGAAGAAGACTGCGGTCACCAAGCAGTCCGGAAGCAAAAAGAAGAGTGCTGGGCCGTCGCTCGCGGCTCGCGACAAGAATTTCATCGGGCTTACTGAGAAGGTGTTTGGCATTCTTGAGGCTCTAAGCGAACACCCGCAGGCGGCGGTTTCGCTCGACGAGATTACACAATCGGTCGCCCTTGCCAAGACAACGGTGCATCGTCTGCTCTATTCAATTAAGCAACTGGGCTACGTCGAACAGCATCCCGAGAGCGGCAACTATATGCTCGCCCTCAAGTTCTTTGACCTTGGCCGGTCAGCCCTCCCTTACCGGCGCCTGAGTTCCATGGCGCGGCCGCTAATGGAGAACCTGACGCTGCGCACGGGCGAATCCTGCCATCTCGGTGTGATTGAAAAGCGCCTGATTACCTACATTCTGGTTGTCGAAAGCCAGAACCCCTATCGTTGCGCAGCCGTCATCGGGGAATACAACTACACGCACTCCACCGCGCTGGGCAAGTGCCTTATCGCCTATCTTCCCGAAGACGAGATTGAAGCGATCGTTCGCGAGCACGGCCTGCCAAAGATCGCGCGCAACACGATCACGAATTATGGCCGCCTACTCGAGGAATTGGCGCGTGTGCGCAAGAACGGATACGCCAGCAACGTAGAGGAGAACATTGACGGCGTGATCTGCATCTCTGCGCCGATTTTCGACGGCACGGGCACGCCCCTCGCCGCGCTCAGCGTTTCCGGCCCCGCTATCCGCATGGAGTTGATTCGCGACGCGGTCACTGAGGAAGCAAAGCGCGTGGCGTTCCGACTATCGACGATGCTCGGCTATACCGAGGACCAGCCCGCGCCTGCGCGCATCGCACGCTAGCCGCGGTGTGACAGCCACGCGCCCAGTCCCATCAGCAGACCAAACCCCAGCATCACAGCGCCCCAAAGAACGTTGATTTCCCATCCCAAGGTGGCGCTCGCTGACCACCCATAACCGGCAAGCAGGGCTCCCAGCGTCACAAACAGAATCGACACGGGTATTCGAAGATCCATCCGGCCCTTATGCTGTCATATTCGGAAAGCATTCCGCAAGGCTTGTCGAATCGGAGGGATTGTGGTAGAGTCTGTTCTCAATGAGAGCCTTCACCGTGAAGGGCGTCATACCCGCCCTCCTGACTCCGTTCGACGCCGCAGGCGCCGTGGATCTCGATCTGCTGCGTGAGGATGCCCAGAGGCTGGCCGCAACCGGAGTCTCCGGATTATGTGTTGGCGCGTTCCCGAGCGAGATGGCCGGTATGGCGCCTTCGGAGCTGCATGCGGTCTGCCGGGCGGTCCATACGTCGGCCACCCTTCCTTTGCTGGTCAATATCTATCCGGACTCGACAACGGAGGCAATCGATCTGGCCCGCGCCGCGGTGGATGGCGGCGCAACAGCCCTCTTGGTTGCGCAGCCTCACTACCTCTTTCAGCCCTATTCAGCGGGCCTTGTAGAGCTGTTTATCGAATTGCGAAGCCGCGTCACTGTTCCCATCCTGCTTTCCAATACCCTTCCCGCGGCCTTGGTCCGATTCCCAGCCATGAAGCAACTGATTGACGCCTCCGCCGTCGATGGCGTCTTGCAAGGAGGCGGCGATGCGCATCTGCTGGCCGACCTTCTAGCGTGGGATAGCCCGGTGCCGATCCTCAATGGCGTAGAGGGACTGTTCTATACCGGATTGCTGATTGGGGCAGAGACAACTGTCTCAATTCTCGCCACCGTCTTTCCGCAAGCCTGCTGCCGGCTGCAAGCCGCTTTTGCCGATGGGGATCACCAGGAAGCACTACGGCTGCACGGCGCGCTTCTTCGATCGTGGCGGATGCTGGACCACCCGGCCGAACTGGCATGGCGATTGAAAGCCGCTTGCCGGTTGATGGGCCGCGAACTTGGCGTCCCCCGTAGCCCGTATAGTCTCTCAAGCGAACTCAGCGCTGGGCTCGCGCAGACTGCAGTCGAGTCGATGCAAGCCCTGTAAGGCTCGCCCGACATTACCCAAAAGTAGTACCACCAAATTCCAACTAGCAGGGATTCACTCGTTCACGCCCAACCGTTACAGTGGAACAAGGGCAGCCCATGCCCGCGAGTGCCCCTGCGATGCCCTTCATCGCGAACCAGACACCCACTTAAAGAAAGGAACTCCCATGACCACTTCATCCGAAATCGTTGGGAAAACTCTGAGGCCAGAAGGCGAGGCGAAAAACCAGGCCTGGGTCGCGAAGGCTGCGAAACAGCCGATGGTTCTTGAGACGGTGGATCTCGGACCGCTCGGCCCTGAGGACGTTGAGGTAGCCGTCGAAAACTGCGGCTTGTGTCACTCTGATCTCTCCGTCTTTATCAATGAGTGGGGCATTTCGCAGTTTCCCGCGATTCTAGGGCACGAGGTGATCGGCCGCGTCACGGCTCTCGGCTCTAATGCGAAGGGACTCACGATCGGCCAGCACGTAGGCGTGGGCTGGAATTCAGGCAGTTGCATGCATTGTCGCCAGTGCCTGTCTGGTAGCCAACACCTCTGCCCGCAGGTGCAGCCGACCATCGTCGGTC
>JBDTMC010000494.1:0-5714 GCA_039934475.1 Bryobacteraceae bacterium
GGACCGGATCCTGGGGCCGGTGGAAGGCGGTGGGTTTCCGCCGGTGGCTGTGTTTCAGGCGTCGGACGTGGTGGTGTTGCGCCTGGTCCAGCAGGTAGCCCGGCAGGAGTGAGTTCCGCCCGGGTGCAGTACAATATTGGGCGTTATGGCAAAACTGGGTTTTCTCGGATTAGGCATCATGGGGTACCCCATGGCCAGGCATTTGATGCGGGCCGGGCACGAGGTGGCGGTCTGGTCGAATACCTCGGCGAAGGCGAAGGAACTGGCGGCGGCGGAGAATGCCGTGGTTTGCGCAACACCGGCGGAAGTTGCCGCGCATGCCGAGTGCACGTTCCTGTGTGTTGGGAACACCGCGATGTCGGAACAGGTAGTGCTGGGGCCGCAAGGGGTGATTGAGGGCGCCAAGCCGGGAACCGTGGTTGTGGACGCCAGCACCGTGGCGCCATCGTACGCGCGGCGGGCGGGAACGGCTTTGGGGGGGAAGGGGATCCATTTCCTGGACGCTCCGTGTACCGGGTCGAAGCCAGGCGCCGAAAATGGCACGCTTACCTTCATGATTGGCGGAGATTTGAAGGTTTATGAAAAAGTGAAGCCGTATTTTGAACCGATGGGGAAGCAGCTCTACTATTGCGGCGGCCAAGGGATGGGACTACACACGAAGCTGTCGCAAAACTTAATTTTGTCGAACATGTTGCAGGCGATCAATGAAGGATTCGTCCTGGCGGCGAAAGCGGGCGTGGATCCGGAATTGTTGCTGGACGTGCTGCAAAACAGCGCCGCGAAGAGTGGTCTGCTCGCCTTCAAGGCGCCGTTCGTGTTTGATCGAAACTTCGTAACTAACTTCTCTATCAAGTGGATGCACAAGGACATCGGGCTAATGTTGGAGTCAGCCGAGGAGATGGATGTACCGCTGCCACTGACCGCGCTGACGCAGCAAATGTTCCGGGCCGCGATCTCGCAGGGTCTGGGCGAGGAGGATATCTGCGCCACGATCAAGGTCTTGGAAGGGATTACGGGGGTGGAAGTGAAGCGGCAAACCGGGTCCGATAAAAAATAATACAGATTTCTGTTGCAATCCCAAATTCCATATCCTAGAATTGGAAGTAAGCCGGGGAGGCAACTCCCACCAAAGCGAGACTAACCTCATAAAGAAAAGACCCCTGAAGCAAACCTCCCCGGCGCCCGTAAGGGTTGGGTCTTTCAAAAAAGCAAACAAATCCTAACCAGTGAAGCATCGAAGAAGCCAATGGCCCGAAGTGTGAAGATATGTAGCAAAGGGCGTTTGCCAGCTTCGGCCCACCCGTAGTCTGATATTCTGACGAGGGACGGACCTGTGCATGCGGCTGACAGTATTAGGCTCTACGGGATCAATTGGGACGAACACGCTGGATGTAGCACGCCAGAACCGTAACCTATATTCCATCTATGCGTTGGCGGCGGGCCGCAACGTTGAACTTCTGCTGGAACAGATCAAGGAATTCCATCCCTCAGTAGTAGTTGTTGTATCGGATTCTGTTTTGCAGAGTCTAACCAAGGGACTGCGTGAATCCGGGTTGGCGCGGTCAGAATGGCCGGAGCTGGCGTACGGGGAGAAGGCGAAGGTGGATGTAGCCACGGCGGCGGAAACCGATTTTGTCATGTCGGCGATTGTAGGTGTCGAAGGTTTGAAAGCCACCTACGAAGCCGTCCGTGCCGGCAAGACAGTTGGACTGGCGAACAAGGAAGTTCTAGTAGCCAGCGGGCAATTGGTGATGGCAGCGGCAGCCGAGAGCAAAGCACCGTTGATACCTGTGGACAGCGAGCACAATGGAGCGCATCAATGCTTGCGCGCCGGGCGTCGCGATGAAGTAACCCGCCTGATTTTGACGGCTTCCGGCGGTCCCTTCCGAAACACGCCGGTGGAAGAGCTCTCCGCAGTAACTCCGGAGCAGGCACTGAATCACCCTACCTGGAAGATGGGACGCCGCATCACGATTGATTCGGCGACGATGATGAACAAAGGCTTCGAGGTGATTGAAGCTTGTTGGTTGTTCGATTTCGAGCCGGATGACGTAGGAGTCGTGATTCATCCGCAATCGACGGTGCACGCGATGGTGGAGTACAAAGACGGGTCGGTGATTGCGCAAGTGTCCACCACGGACATGCGCATGCCGATTCAGTACGCATTGACCTATCCTGCCCGCAGCGAAGCGCCGGTACCTCGTCTGGACTGGACGAAGGCACGGTCCTGGGACTTCTTTCCGCCCGATCTGGCCAAATTCCCTCTGCTGAGCCTGGCTTACGAGGCACAGCGGACAGGTGGTTCGGCCACTTGTACATTAAACGCCGCCGATGAGATCGCGGTGGAGTCTTTCTTGAACGGCGAAATCGGTTACCTGCAAATAGCCGCTGTAGTGGAGGAGACGCTGGAGCGAACGCCCGTGCGCCGGCCTGCCACAGTGGAAGAGGTACTGGAAATCGACCGTGAGTCGCGCGAAACGGCGCGAGGAATGGTGGCCCGCCACGCCGCCTCCTTCGGCCCGAGCCGGCGGCTTGTTACCGCGTAGGAGAAACAATGGTCTTTTTCGAAAATGTCTGGTGGCTGCTCGTCATGATCGGGGTGATGATCCTGATCCACGAGCTTGGCCATTTCTGGGCGGCTCGCTTCTTCGATGTGAAGGTAGAGGCGTTCAGTTTCGGCTTCGGCCCGCGGCTGTTCGGGTTTAAGCGAGGTGAGACCGACTTCCGGTTCTCCGCGATTCTCTTCGGTGGTTATGTGAAGATGGCCGGCGAACAGCCGGGAGACGAAAACGCCAATGACCCGCGAGGATTTTTAGCCAAACCACGGTGGCAGCGGCTGATTATTGTGTTTGCCGGTCCGGCGATGAACGTCGTTCTCGCGATTGGGCTGCTCACCGGGCTGTACATGGTGAACTACCCGAAGATTCCGAACGCGGATGGCCCAGCCATCGTTGCCCACGTCAATCCGGATTCACCGGCATCGAAGGCGGGGATTGTGGAGGGTGACCGGATTGTTTCGATAGACGGCGTACGGGATCCGAAGTGGGAAGATGTTCTGCTCAAAGAGATTGCCAGTGCACGGCGAGAGTTGCCCGTAGTATTGGATCGCGGGTGCCATCCGGTGGTGACCAGCGTGACGCCGGTTCTGGACGAGAAAAATGGCGTTGGGTATGCGGGCTGGTATGGACAGATTGAGATCCAGGTGGAGCGGCTGGTGGTGGGTATGGACGCGGCGCGCGCCGGCTTGCAGCCGGGCGATGTACTGGTGAGCGCGAACGGGCAGCCGATTCACAACATTCAGAAGCTGCACGAGGTGATCCGCGCCGGCGGCGGGAAGCCGGTGGACGTGCTATATTCGCGCGGCGGGCAGCGCAACCGGGTGTCGATTAACCCCTCATACAGCAAGGACGACGACCGGTGGATGATTGGCGTTCAATTGTCGCCGCGGGTGATCATCACGAAGCTGGCGTTTGGGGACGCGTTCCGCGAGTCGGTGCGCCAGAACCTGAAGAGCGGGACGTTGATTTACCAGTTCCTGGTGGGGATTGTAGAGCGCCGGATGTCGCCGAAGTCGTTGGAAGGTCCGATCGGTATTGCGCGGATTTCGGGCGAGGCGGCGCGTGAGGGTCCGATTGCGTTCATTGGATTGATGTCGATGGTCAGCTTGAACCTGGCGATCTTCAACCTGCTGCCGATTCCTATTCTGGACGGCGGGGTAATTCTACTGCTGTTGGTGGAGATGTTGATGCGGCGGGATCTGAGCATGAACGTGAAAGAAGCGGTATTTAAGGTGGGGTTCGTCTTCCTGATGGCGGTTGTGGTGTTTGTGATCTACAACGACATTTCCAAGATTCTACCGGGGTAAGGGGACGGGCTCTATTTGCGGATAGCGAGGACGCTTCCGGATCCGTCGAGGACTACCTTGGACGGGAGTGATGCCAGTTTCACGGAGAATGTGGCGTCCTCCCCTGTGGCTATCCACTTCACGATTTTGCCTTTTGCGGTGGTGATCTCAACCGGCACCAAAGTGCTGAATTGATGGCCCACCTCTGTCTGCTGAATTGTTCCGGACAGGACAACGTTGGGGGCTTTGCCCTTCGTTGTGTGGGACATTTTGAGGGTCGGGATGCCCACATCGTAGATCCAGTTGTCGAAGAACAGTTCCAACGTCGGGTCGGGTGAACCTTTTGGTAGGAATTCGGCGGCCAAGGTTTGCAGTTGGGGGACCGAGATGGCGCGATAGCGATAGCGCTGGATGAGCGCTACGAGCATATCCTGAAACGCGGCGTCACCCATGCGGCGGCGCAGCATGTGAAAGATCCAGCTTCCCTTTTGATAGGTGATGGTCTGATAGGCGGTCGGCGCTTGAGAAGATTCCAGGCGCAAACCCCACGTAATCGGCCCCATTGATTCGATGGTCTTGCCGTCTTCCTTCTTCTTGGCAAGCAGCGCATGCTTGTAGTCCTCGAGAACGTCCTCCATCACTCGGGTACCCTTCTTCTTTTCCAGGTACATGAGCGCGGAGTAGTTGGCGAGACCTTCCATGATCCAACCATCCTGATAGCCGTCGGTGGTGACGAGGTTTCCCCACCACTGGTGGGCGACTTCGTGGGCGTGAAGCAACTCGGAGAAGAACAACTGGAGCGATGGACTGGCCGAATCGGGCCGGTCCTGCGGCTTGAGATACGAAAGGGTGGAGAGGTAGATTAATCCCGGAAAGCCTTGGCCAAAGCGGCCTGGAATGGGAGACACCGTGAGGCGGGTGACGGGAGACGGGCCGAAGCGGGAACGGTAGAACTCATAGGCGTTACCAATTTCAATGGCGAGCGCCTGGGTTTGCTGCGTCGGGTCGGGATTTTGGCCGGGGGGCAGCGGCAAAATGGCGCTGGGGTGACGCTGCCACGGTTGCAATGGTGGAAGTACCAGCAGATCACCGTGCCGCGCCAGCGCTGTCTCCACCCGGCGATTGGCGTAAACCTCGACAGTGGCGGCGCCCTCGTGAGCGGTGTACTTTTGATAGTCGCCGAGGTTAAACCCGGCCAAACGGACGACGCCGGAGGTCTTGCGATGGACGATGTGGAAATCGCCTTCGGTCCGTTCGTCCAGAACATCGCCGGTACTCACCAAGGTGAGGGCTTTCGGGTAGCGGTAGGTGAGGTCGTAATCGGCGAATTGTAGATCGCGGTTCGGGTACCAGTTGCCGCGCGACCCGACAAAGTAGACGCCATTCCCCGAATCCACCACCACGTCGCCTTCGTGCCGGATCTCCACTTCGTAGCGGCGGCCTTTTTCCAGAGGGGTGTCTGGCGCGACGAGGAACATCTCATTGGATCCGCCACGGAGCAGGTCGGCGCGCAGGGATTCGCGACCAAAGACCTCCGCAGGCTTGCCATCCACCTTGGCTTCGAGGACGCGCATCTGGGGTGAAATGTCGAAGCCGATGGAAGCGAGCGGCATTTCGGGAGTGACCGCCACCTTGGTGACAACGCTGACGCGAAGATCCAGAGCAATCGACGCGGAGATGCGGTAATTGGAGAGCTTGAATTCGGGTTGTGGCCGAGGCCGGCGCCCGGTACGCCAGCTGCGCCCTTCGAAGTGACACCAAACGTCGTAGAAGAGACGGTCGTTACGCGGGGTGAGGCGGCCGACGGTGATCTGCTGAGGGGCGCGTGGATCGAACATCAGATCGAGCGTGCCGGCCGTTTTAGTTTCCC
>JBDTMC010000495.1:0-5704 GCA_039934475.1 Bryobacteraceae bacterium
AAAGGCCACCGGGACGGGTTCCATGGGAATTTGGATCGATTCTCCCCGTGCTTTTTCGATGACCAGCGAGCCATCCCGGAAATGAATCAGCGTGCCGTCTGCCAGCAGCGCCACCGGGGGCTGCACCCCGGGCAACAGCCGCTCATTGACGATCATGCCGTCCTCGTTCCGGCTCTGGACCAACCATAGGCCGTCACCCCGCCGCACCACGGCATGGAGCGCCTTTCGTCCAGAGAATGCCAGCGCCACGGGCTCGCCCTTCCAGTTCGGGACTGCCATCTCTTGCCACCCCGGCAAGCCCAGCATTTCACCACTCGCCGCCAGCCAGACCACGGCGGACGCGCCACCTTGGGCGCAAGCCAAGGCCATCGGGCCCGTTACCGCATCCCGCGAATCGGTTTCCAAACCATCCGTATCGACAAGCACCGTCCGGTCCGCGGTCTGCCACAGGCCAAGCCGCCCGCAATACCCACCGCCCGTCGCCATCAGACCGTTCCCCGGCCGCAGCACGAACGCTCCCGGCACCCCCGAAATCAATCGCACTTCGCCGCCCGTGTCCCGCATCACGCCGGCACGCGGCGCATCGATTTGCCCCAGCGCTGCCGGCGCCAGCGCAGCAAGAAGCAAGAGCATAGATCGCGGCTTCATGGCTTCCCCACAGAGATGGTCGGCGTTCCGATACCCGGCGGCACAGAGATTGCGGGTGGCGCGACGACGACTCCCCCGCCAGGTCCCGCCGTGGATTTCGACCGCGATAGCGCGAGTGCCGCTCCGCCACCGGCGCCCACCGCCAGCGCCAGAATCAACCACTTCATCTTCGAGCCGCCGCCAGTTGCGTGGATTTTTGGACCTTCGTCCGCAACCGGCTTGTCAGAGACGTAATGCGTCACCATCACACCCGCCCGTACTTCACCTTTGGCCGCGGTCACGCGAATCTGTACCGGTCCGGCCAAGCTATTCCACTGGATGCCCGACACGACAGCCTTACCGTCCGTCCCGGTCATCACAATTTCGGTTTTCAGCCCGGATAAGAACAATCCGGAGGGATCCTCGGACGGCAAATGAAAGCTGATCGCGGCGCCTTCCACGGGCCGGCCCGTCTCATCGGTCACCTGCACAGTAATGCCGCGTCCGGAGCGCCCACCGGCGCCTACAATCCGGCCTTCGCCGTCCAGAACTCGCAGTTGGAGAATGGATACGTCGGTGGGTTCCGCCGCCAGTTTATCGCCGGCAACAGCCGCCGGCACAACCGTATACACCGCCAGCCAGCCTGCAAGCGCAGCGGTCAGCGGGCCTTTCAGCCTCAAAATAGCGCACCTCTCTTACGAGGGGCTGCCGGCTCGGGCCACGACCACGGTAATATTGTCCGGGCCACCCGCCTGGCGCGCCGCCTCGACTAGAGAGTGGCATTTGGCGTCTAAAGATATCTCTCGGGATAGTACTTCTGTGATGACTTCCGGTCCGATCACTCCATGAAGACCGTCGCTGCAAAGCAAAACCTGCGATCCCGCCGCCGGATTGTACGTCTGGCAGTGCATCCGCAGAGGATAGTTGACGCCGATGGCCATCGTCAAAACGTGCCGCATCGGATGGCACTTTAAACTCGCTTCATCCATCCCCAAACGCCGGCCAACTTCGTTCACCCAGGTCTGATCTTCGGTAAGTGCGTGAAGCGCGCCGTTTTCGAAGACATAGGCACGGCTGTCGCCAACGCTCGCTATGACCATCCCGTTGTCCCCGTGGGTGAGCACGGCCACCAGCGTGGTGCCCATACCTTCCAGCTTCAAGTCGCCGCTGGCCGCTTCCAAAACACGTTGATTTGCTTCCTGAAAAGCAAGGTGCAAAGTCTCCGCATCGCGTTGCTCCGCTCTTTCCAAGCTCTCTACCACAGTGGTTGCCGCGATTTGCGAGGCTCTCTCCCCTGCCTGGGCGCCGCCCATTCCATCGGCCACTACGTACAGTCCGAAGTCTGGACGCAGGATGAAATAGTCTTCGTTATTCGAACGAAGACAACCAAGGTCTGTAAGGCCACAAGCTTCCCACATGAGCCTCTCGATTATAACCGCTTTGTTGCGGCTTTGAGGACCATCTTACGAAGCCATTAGAGTCGCCGGACCCATCCGGCCGGAGTGCTTCGTCATCCGCTCCCGTAGTTCCAGCCGCGCCCGCAGCAGACGGCTTTTCGCAGCGGCGATCGAGATTCCTAACCGCTCCGCCACATCGGGCATCGGAAGCTGTTGTACGTCCCGCAGCAGGAACACGTGACGCAGCAGGGGCGGGATGCGAGAGATTTCGCTCTTCAGCACGGCCGCCACCTCCAATTTACCCAGTTGCGTTTCCGGAGATTCACCCTTATCAGGCATTTCCATCGTCGCGATCTCGTCGCCGATCATCGTGTCGTCAATGTAGAGAAACTTGGCGCGTCGCATCTGGCGCAGCCGCATCAGGCACTGATTCACCACAATCCGCGTCAGCCAGGTGCTGAATTTCGAGTCCTGCTGAAACTGTCCGATGTGCTGAAACGCCTTCCACGACGCATTCTGGACCTCGTCTTCGGCGTCCGACCGGTCCCGCAAGATGGATAGGGCCAGCTTTAAACAGGACGAGTAGTGGCGTTGCAGCAGTTCGGCAAAAGCGGTGTCATCGCCTTGTTGGGCGCGCGTCACCAGTTCCTCATCGGGAACTGCATATAAATTCGGCTTCTGGTTTTGCATCTGCCCGCTCTCCTGATCGTCTGAGTAATCGATCCTAATCGAGGCTAACAATATGGACGCGGCAAAACTAGATGTGAATGAAGTTCGTTTCAGTGGCACACAAAATGGCGGTTCGGAATTAAGGAGTGATAAACTGAACTTCGAGATGACTGAACAACACGAGACCGGCGAGGAGACCGTCCGCCGCCAGCTCTCCGCCTTTGAGATCGGGAAGAAGCTCCGCCAACTGAGACTAAGGAAGAAGATTGCCCTCGTCGACCTGGGAAAGCACACCGGTCTGTCCGCCTCCATGCTCTCGCAACTGGAAAACGGCAAGCTCATACCCACACTCCCCACCCTCGCCCGCATCGCCATGGTCTTCGACGTTGGAGTGGATTACTTCTTCTCAGACCGCCGCAAGCATCGCATGTTCGATATCGTCCGCGCCGCCGAGCGGATGCGATTCCCCGACCGTGCCGACTCCCCTAGCCCCGCCTTCTTCTTCGAATGCCTCGCCTTTTCCACGCAGGACAAAAGCCTTCAGGCCTACCTCGCCGAATTCCCCCAGCAGTCGGATCACGAAGTCCCGGAGCACATCCACCCCGGCGCCGAATTCGTCTTCGTGACGTCGGGTGAACTCAACATCCGCTACCAGGACGAGAACCACATCCTCAAGGTGGGCGACAGCGTCTACTTCGACGCCTCCGAACCCCACTGTTACCGCGGCGTCTCCGAACTACCCGCCCACGCCATCGTCGTCACCACGCCGCCACGCCCGTAGCGTTGCCTAGAGACCGCGAACGGCGTCATGCGCCGCACAACCGGAACGATTAGCCACTCAGACATCCCTCCTTCCGATACCGCGTCGTGTTGTAGCAACGCAATTTGCACTTAGTTAGCGGTCCGTGGCACGAGTGGTTAGACTCAAGAAATGGGATTGGCATACTGTCGAACCCATAACCTCCGATGCTCGCCCGTCAAGGTCGAATCCCGATTGTCTATACCGAGGGAAACCTATGAGCTAGAGTGGTTATTCCCTAAATAGTACTTGCGTTAGACACCATTCTATTGTAAAGTCAGGGCGCATCAGCATTGGACTCAAATGACACTTGCACTAACAGTCGCTCTAGCGATCGCAGCATTGCCATTAGAAGGCGCCATCACCACGTTTTCCTTGCCCGCCGCCACGGGGACCTACCCGCAATCGATGAGTCCCGGCGGTAGTATTGCCGGCTGGTACCTCGATACAAACTATTTCGTGCGCGGCTTTGTCCGCGGATCCAATGGGGATTTCGTACTCTTTGACGTTCCGGGCGCCGTTGGTCCTCCGCCGATGGGAACCTTTCCCCTAAGCATCAACAAGGCTGGCCTGGTTGTGGGGTATTTCACCGATGCTCAAGGTAATCGTCAAGCTTTTGTCCGCGCTAACGACGGAAGCATCACGACGTTTGGAGTATCGGGGGCTGCCGGTACGGTCGCAACCTCGATCAACCAGGATGGCGTCATCGCTGGGTACTTCACGAGTGCCCAAGGGGGGCCTAAACACGGTTTTTTGAGAATGCCGGAGGGTGTATTTGTGACATTCGATGTCCCTGGCGCGGTCGATACTGAACCACAGCAGATCAATGCCAGCCAAATCCTGTCCATAGCTGCGACTGCGCCTGACGGGAGCACAAGCGCCTTTGTGCGTACAAAATCAGGCGAAGTGGTGCCGATACGATCTGGGCAGTCAGCGCAGACATTTCCGGCTGGGATCAACGACTATGCAACGGTTACTGGAAGCGTACAGAACGAGACCGGGTATGTAGGCTTCCTTTGGTACCGCGGTCTCAGACAGCTATTCCAGGCGCCGGGATCCCGCTACACTCTTCCCTCGGCAATCAACAACTTGGGTACCACCGCCGGATATTATGTCGACCCCGCAACGCGTACGCAACGTGGCTTCGTTCGGACGGTTGATGGAATTCTTTCTGACGTGGCCGTTCCCAACTGCATCACAGTAGCAATAGACGGGATCAACGATGCCGGCCAGGTGACTGGCCATTGCACCGATTTATCCGTCACCCCAACGAAGGTAGTCGGCTTCGTTGGAATTCCATAAGTAACTGTAACCCCGCCGCGACTCGTGGCAGAATTCCCATGGGCATTCGAGGTTAACCCAGCGTTGCGATACGATACGGACAGCGTCATGCGCCGTCTCTGCCTGGGCCTGCTTACACCCATCCTTCTGCACGCTGGCTGGACCGAGTACCGGTCCGGGCCGTTCAACGTCATCGCCGACAACGGCGCCAAGGAAGGCTACGCAGACCTCGCCTGGAAGCAGGACGCCACTACCCTCTGCCCCGTACAAGTCATGGTTTTGTCGCGGAACAGATCTCAGGAAAGCTGCGATCCGGCATAGGCTCTACAGTCGTGAGATTGATGCGTGCCGATCACCCAACTAGTCCTCGTCAGAACTTGCCCAGCCCAGTCGCGATCAACAGTGACTCTAACTTCAGCCATGCCGGGCTGCCAACCACCGCCTTCTTGGCTCGTGAAGGGGATACGCCAAGGTGGATTTTCCGCCCATATAGTTTCCAGCCTTGCCCGATGGCACGTTTTCGCGTACCGTGAAGGGCATGGAAGTACACTTCACACCCGAGCAGGAAACGCAGCTTTCCCAAATTGCCACCTATGCCGGGACGGACGCCGAGCGCCTGGTGAAGGATGCAGCCTTGCGCCTGCTTCAGGACGAGGCACGCTTTCGCGCTGCCGTGCGGGAAGGCATCGTACAGGCCGACCGGGGCGAGTTCGTTGAAGAAGAAGAAATGGATGCTCGCCTAGAGCAGATGTTGCGCTCCTAACCATGCGTATCCGTTGGACGCCAGCCGCCGCAGCGGACTTGCTGGGCATTAGCGACACCTCAAAGAACATCACCCCCGTTATCGTGAACCGACGATCCGGAAGCTCTACGGGACTATCCTCGAGTTGAAACAATGGCCGGGGCGTGGCCGACCAGGGCGCGAGGAAGG
>JBDTMC010000496.1:0-5655 GCA_039934475.1 Bryobacteraceae bacterium
CCACCAAAGAGGGCGGCTTGCGAACGATGTCGTAGACGCCCCGCTGCAAGAGTTGCAGGGCTGTCGAACGCCGATCGTCCTCCGTCATGGCCAAGATGGGAAGCCGGGAGGGCCCGATTTCATCAAACAAAGCCAACTGCTCGGTCACTGAGGCATCGGAACTCAGGTCGAGAATGAGGACATCGATGAGCTCATCCTTGAGCAACTTCTTGAGTTTGACCGTGTTCGATTCGACGACGACGTTATACGCCGCGCCGAGGGCCGCGCTGAGCAGCGGCTGGAGTTTAGAATCTCCGGAAAATATGACGATGCGAATCATTAGACACTCCAGCGCTGTGATCCCTCAGGGCATTCCTCAGTAAAACCTGCTCTAAATCTCCCCCAGAACGCCAAAAACTATCCCTTCGAGATCCGTCCAAAAGTCGACGTAAATCGGTTGGTCAGTTCTATTAATACCTACGGTACTGAAATAGTCGGCCCACTAAGCCGACGTGCCGGTCACCCAGCCCCCTTCGATGTTATTTTTCAGGGAGATAGGTCCTAAAGAACAGAGCTTCTCTAGCGGACATTGGCCCAATATTCTCATACGTCATTCGCATTAGTACCGCTAGTACTATTCCAGTACTGCTGTGAGTATAAAGCAACAACTTTAGCCTGTCAACGGAGTTGTCGTATGAAATTTTTATAACGGGGGAGTGAGGGCGAGAATTACGAAATCTATTGGGGTAAAAGGCCAGAAAGGTACGCAAGAGTTCCGGCGGCAATTGTTACGCCATGAGGAAGCCGGAGCGCTTTTGAGCTCTTTACGTCCAGTTCCTCGCGCGTCATATACGGTGCCCTAAAATGGCTTAATTCTGTGAAAATAAAGCCAACATTCCAGAGGCCCTGGCGCAGTCGACCTTTCAACACCAGGAGAATCAACGCAAACACACCACCAATCATCGCGGTCAGCAGAAAGATTCCAAACCAGGCTCCTGGACCGACCATCGATCCGACAGCAGCCATCAACTTAACGTCGCCGGCACCCATCGCGTGCAGGAGATGTAAAAGGAGGTAGACTCCAAACCCAAGTAGCATGCCTAATCCAGCGGTCTTGAGGCCCGTCAGGCCAAAGAGGACGATGTTGACCGTAAACCCAAGGATTAGACCTACCAGGACCAGCCAGTTGGGGATGCGGCGGAATCGAATGTCGAAAATTGCCGCGGTGGTGACAAGCAGTATGAGTACGATTTTGATTGCGGGCGCGAGCGGGTTCATTTCAACGCATCCTCGGGGTGCCTGCCTGCCCCCGATGGTCTCGCAAGAGGAGAGCAGAGTACCCAAACGTATGGTATCACTACAGCCAATGTGCCAGTTCTAGCCAGCGAGGCCATCGAGAACCCCGCGCATGTACGAGAAGCTCTTGGCCATGCCGGGCAGAGGATTGTTCTCGTCCACTTCGTATTCCAACATGACGCCGCCCCGGTAGTTGAGCTTTTGCAACTGGCGGAAGATGGCGGTCACCGGCATCTTCCCCTCGCCCACCGGCACCTGGCTATCGGCGTCGGTCAAGTCCCTAACGTCCTTCATATGAACATCCAGCATCCTGTCGCCGGCCTCCGCCATGGCTGCCACCACGTCCACGCCCACTTCCGCGGTATGTCCCACGTCGACGCACAAACCACATCGCGGGTCCATATTCCGTACGACTTTCAGCACGCTCTGCGGTGTTGGAAAATGCTCATCGGTTTTCCCGTGATTGTGGACTGCAATCTTGATGTTGTATTCCGTCACGTACTTTTCCAGCTTGGGCAGCGTTCGCGCTGTGGGGGCGCACACGATGAGCGGCATTCCGGCCAATTTGGCGTATTCGAATTTATGACGAATGTCGGCGTCGTCGTCTTTTTGAAAGGGGATGTTGCCACCTCCCAAGATCGTCAGCCCTGCCTGCTCGAACTCCCGCCGGCCTACTGCGATCTCCTCAGGCGTGCTCTTGATGGGAAGGTGATACTCCTTAATGTTGATAAACTGGGTCTTTAGTTCCTTCACCATACGAATGGCGTCGGTGCGGCTAAACTTTCGCAAGGAGTAGCTGGCGACGCCGAGACGAAACCCCGCCGCGGTCTTAGCCGTTACAGCATCCTCCCCTCTCACTAAACCAGCGGCGGCGAACGCCGATAACAGGGCTCTTCGATGGAGTTGCGGCATGACCACTCATTCTAGTGAAGTGGGGCCTGCGCCGCAGCAATAGTTTCGACTACCTACTCGATGACCGCCAGTTGTCGTAGTTCTGCCAGCAATTTGTCTTTCGAGATTGGCTTGGTGAGGTAGGCGTCGCAGAGGCCGGAGAAAGCTGTCGCCACATTGGGTATATTGCCCAAAGCGGTAGTCATGACGATTTTTGCCCCATTTGAGATCAGTCCGTGCTCCTGTTCCAATCCTCGAATCTGCTTCAGTGCCTCTATGCCATCCATCACCGGCATCATAATGTCGAGGCAGATCAAGTCGTAGGGCGCGCCTTCTAGCAAAGAGCTTCGAACGGCCTCCACGGCCTCGCTTCCATTGACCGCAATATGGGATCCGCCGTACCGCTTAAGCAACTCCTGCAGTAGCAGGCGGCTGGTGAAATCGTCCTCTACAATCAGCGTCTTCATCCGGTCTACACTCCAAGGGATCTTATCGGCTGAATTCACGCTCGACATTAGGAAGATGCTTATCACGCAGAAGGCAGCGTTCCCTGCCCTTGGCGAAGAGTCACGATGCGGTCCGGCCGAATGCCCTCAAAGCGTTCTACAACGCCGCCCGGCCAGTGGACCAGCACGGCATCTATGGCCGATTGATCTCCCAGCCCGAAGTGCGCGCGAGTATCGTGAGCGCTGAGGTAGCTGGAATCGGTATGAATGCGGCGCCAGAGAGTTTCGAGGCCGCGCCTGAGGACCGCGACACGGGCGCCGATGGCGAACCGGTTCGCCGCGCGCGATTCCAGCTTGACCGTGAGCCAGTGCTTCCTTGCGCCCACTTGATTGCGCAGCAACCGTACCGGACCGTTGTTGTTCGCAATCACGATATCCATCGCGCCATCGTTATCAATATCGCCAAAGGCGGCCGCGCGGCTGACCTCCTCCACACGGAAGGGGGGGCCGGCTTGCTCCGAAGTTTCGCGAAAGCGCTTGCCGCGTCCCTCATTGTGAAATAACTGCTTGCGCTGGGCGTAGGGGAACCCCTTTTCGCGCCCGGATCCTTCAATGGTCACCCCGCCGTTGGCAATGAACAGATCGAGCCGGCCGTCGTTGTCGTAGTCAAACCACTGCGCGCCGAACCCGGTGAAGCCGAATGTGGAGCGCAGGAGTCCGAATTCGGCGGTCGCGTCGTCGAACTGTCCCTGAGGGTCTCCACGGAATACGGTCACCCCCTCGCGGGTGAGGTTGGTTACGAGGAGGACCTGGGCTTCGTCGTTGTCAACGTTGGCCAGAGTCACGCCCATACCGGCCTTGGCCAACCCGTCCATGCTGTAGGCCACGCCGGATTCGATTGCCGCCTCGCGGAACGTTCCGTCCCCCTGGTTCAGCCACAGCCGGTTTGCCGCCGTGTCGTTGGCGACGTAGATGTCCGGCCGGCCGTCGCCGTTGAAATCCGCGCACACCACGCCCAGCGCCGGACCGTAGGAACGGTTGATGCCGGAGGCTTCGGTGACATCTTCGAAGCGGCCGTTGCGCAGGTTGCGAAAGAGACGCGACGGCACCGCCCTATACATCTTGGGAGTACAGTAATCGGGCTCGCCGGTCGCCGAGAAGCAGTCGCGATTCCCCGCTACGGTGAAATCGACGTAGTTACACACGAACAGGTCGAGATACCCGTCGCCGTCGTAATCCACCCAGGCGGCGCTGGTGCTCCAGTGCGAATCCTCAACCCCGGCCTGTCGCGTCACATCGGTAAAAGTGCCATCGCCGTTGTTGTGATAGAGGATGTTGCGGCCGAAATTGGTGACGTAGAGATCTTGGAAACCGTCGTTGTCATAGTCCCCCACAGCCACGCCCATGCCGTACCCGATGTGGCCGACACCTGCCTTTTCGGTGACATCCACAAAGCGCAGTTCGCCGGTTTCGGAGAGCAAGTTCTTGAAGAGCCGGTTGCCAGGCTTCCATCCCGGCGGGGGCGGAAAGAGCGGCTTGCGGTTGTCGAGGGCTGTGCCCTGGATAAGGTAGATATCCAGATCGCCGTCGTTGTCGTAATCCAACAGGGCGACGCCCGGCCCCATGATTTCCGGCATGTAGTGGCGGCCGGTGGCACCGTTGAAATGACGAAAGTTGAGGCCCACATCATGGGCGACATCGCGGAATATCGCCGGCTCGGCGGGGGCCGCGAGGGCAGGCCCGCAAAGGCCGCCCGCGGCTAATGCTGCCAGAAGATCGCGGCGGGAAAGGACGCTCATTGCTGGAGAGTTTTCAGGTCGCGTTCAATGCTGGCCTGTAACTGTGGCTGGCTGTGTGCGACGGCCGCGGCACGCGCTTTCTGTAGATACTCCATCGCGTGTGGCCGGTCGCTCGCCCGCGCGTAGGTGGCGCCTAATGCGTAAAGGCACGCCGGAGTCTGTTCGCTCTCAGGCTCCAGGCATCGGAGGAATTGGGGGATCGCTTCTGCGTATTTCTCCTGGTTGGCCAGAATGCGGCCGAAGTGGAATCTGGCCAGAGGATAGTCAGGCCGATCCGCTATGGCTTCGCGGAATTCCTTGGCGGCCTCATCGTAGCGCCCGCTCTGTTCCATGATGACCCCGAGATTGTCGTGCGCCTCGGCATAGTGCGGATTGATCTCAAGGGCACGCCGGTAGGCGGTTTGGGCGCCGGCGTCGTCTTTCTGGCGGAAGAGCAGCACGCCATAGTTGTACCAGGCATCGGAGCGACCCGGGGCGAGTTTCGTCGCTGACTCGAAATGCTGTTTGGCCGCAGCGGTGTCACCGGTTCGACCATAGAGAGAGATCAGGTTGACATGAACTTGCACGTTGCTTGGGTCCGCCTGCAGTGCAGCTAGATGCTCATGGATAGCGTCGGCGTATCGGCCAGTGCTCTCTAACGCGGCGCCGCGCCGGAGGTGCGCGGTTGGGCTGCGATTCAGCTCCTCAACGCGCGCGAACAGCGGATCGTCCAGCGGGGGTTGCGTTGTGACGTGCGCCGCGTAGAGAGCCATGTGCCGCTCGGCCTCGGCCGGGTTGCCGAGTTTGCGAAGTTCGCTCGCCAGCGCGAACTGGGCGGCGCCATAGTGAGGGAAGAGTTCGCACGCTTTGGCATAGCTCTGCGCCGCAGCCGGATGGTCTCCTTTGGATGTTTGCACGCGGCCGACACCGTACCAAGCCTGAGGGGAGGCGCGATCCTTGCTGAGAATTTGCTGGTAGGCTAGCCCGGCATTGTCCCAGTCGGCGGCTGCGGAGAGGCTATCGGACAGTCGTAATTGCGCGGCTGGAAAATCAGGCCTGAGGCGCAGCGCGGCGCGAAACGAAGCGACCGCGGCTTCGAATGCACCTTGCGTCTTCTGCGTGGCGCCGAGCAGATAGAACCAGTCTGAGTTCGTGGCATCGAGAATGATTGCGCGCTGGTAGACTTGCGCCGCTGCATCGTACTCCTGATAGGCATGGAGAGTCATGGCCAGGTTGCCGATCGCCTTGGGGTCGCGCGGATGGGC
>JBDTMC010000497.1:0-5650 GCA_039934475.1 Bryobacteraceae bacterium
AGGGGAATGTTCAATTCCTCGGCCACCTCACTTTGCGTGAAGCCCTCGAAATAACTCAACTCCAGTATTTCCCGCTGCTCTGGAGGAAGAGAAAGCAATGCTTGCCGGGTAAGTTCCCGGTCACCCGGATTGAATGCTATCCCCTCCATGCCTTCTCCGTTTTCATCCCCTGTACTAAAGGATACGAAGAAACGACTTCTACGGATCTCACGACGCTTGAAATCGAGGGCCAGATTGCGCGTCACCGTCAGCAGCCAAGCCAGCAGCGCACCCTTCGCGGGATCGTATTGCGAGGCTTTCTCCCACAATCGAAGGAACACTTCCTGAACGATCTCTTCGGCCTCATGGCGGTTATTCAGAATGCGGTACGCCAACGCGAAGACACGTCCGCTGTGCTGCCGGTAGAGGAGGAGTAGCGCGTCCTGGTCCCGATGGTGAACACGGCGCAACAGCTCCTGTTCGTCCCACTGAGCGCTCATAACGTCCGGCTAAAGAGACTGTAAGGCTTCCAGCACTTGTTCGGCGTGACCCGCCACCTTCACCTTGTTGAACGCCTTGACCACCTTGCCGCCTTTATCGATGAGGAACGTGCTCCGCTCCACACCCATGTACTTCTTGCCGTACATGCTCTTTTCCACCCACACGCCAAAGGCGTCGGCGACGGCATGGTCCACGTCGGCCAGCAGTGTGAACGGAAGACCGTACTTGGTCTTGAACTTCGCCTGCGCCTTGGTGGCGTCCGGCGAAATCCCGACAATCACGGTATCGGCCTTTTCGAACTTCGTCATGTGATCGCGAAAGTCGCAGGCTTCGGTGGTGCAGCCCGGCGTGTCCGCCTTCGGGTAGAAGTACACCACGACGTTCTTACCCTTGAGATCGGACAGGCGGAAGGTTTCCCCGGCGTCTGTCTGCAGTTCAATTGCGGGCGCAGGAGCCCCTTCGTGGATAGCCATAGTTCGTTAGATTATTCAACCGGGATGGTCGATCCCTTTTGTTCCGGCTTTGACAGATCCTGGATCTTCGAATCGATCATCGCCCGCAGACCTTTGAGGAATTCCACCCGCGCCGCCTTGAAGTGCGACCGCACCGCTTCCGACGGACCCAGGTTCTCCATCACTTGCGTCAGCGCCGGTCCGGCGCCCATGCACATGCACTTGCCCGTTCCACTCTGTTCGCTCATATGGCCTCTTTCATCTCTATAGTAAGCATTCCGTGATCCAGCCTGGCGCGCGCCGGCGTTAGTGCGGCCATGGTAGTCGGCAGCCCAATGTGGCGGCGCAGCGTGCCGATCTCCACCACCAGTTCATCGCCCTTCTTGAAAAGTCCAATTTCGCCTTTGGTGGCGAAGGGCAGCGTCAACCGGATTTCGTAGTGCTCGCCAACCTTCTCGAACGTGTAGGGTCGCTCCGCACGAGTCACCGCCGCTGGATCGTCGCCGTTCGGATACAACACGCGCGCCAGCTCGCCCAGCCTGTCCAACCCCAGCACTTCGTGCGTAAACAGCGGGACACGCTTCACGGGAATCGGGGCAAAGTATTCGTCCATCTCCCCGGCCACCTTGTGCTGCGAATCGCGCCATTCGGCGAAGAAGCTATCGGTAACGGTGTCGGGCAGCAGGCGGTTGATGATCACGCTATCCACCGTCAGCCCATGCAGTGAGAAGTAGACGAAGGCGCGCTGCGTCTCGCGCAGCACCATCTGCTCCGCATTGGTCACCAGCCGCACGCTGGTTACCGCCGAATCCTCCAGCACTTCATTGACACCCTCCAGTTTGCGGAACAGGTCGAGGATGTTGCCGAAATAGCTGTCTGACGGTAGTTCCACCGGCGACACACGGTTGGCGATGGGCCGCACCGCTTTCATCACGCTGCGCTGGAACGGGAAGATGTGTTTCATGTACCAATCGAGCGTCGTCGGCATCGATACAAAGCGGATGGATTCCGCCGTCGGCGCGCAATCCAGCACAATCACGTCGTAGAGGTTCTCGCGCCGGTATTGGTTCACGTACATCATGGCGCTCAGCTCTTCCATGCCCGGCAGGATGGCCAGCTCCTCTGCCTGCACGTTGTTGATGCCGGTGGTGCGCAGGACGCCGGTGACGTAGGAAGCGATCTCCTGCCAGTGGCGCTTGATCTCACGCTGGATGCTGACTTCCTGGATGGTCAAGCGTGGGCTGATCGGATAGGGGTCGCACGTCTTGCCGTGAAACAGGTCGCCGCCGAGGTTGAAGGAATCGCCGAGGCTATGCGCCGGATCCACGCTGATGATGATCGTGCGGTAGCCCAGTTCGGCCAGCCGCATGCCGGTAGCTGCCGCGAGGCTCGTCTTCCCCACCCCGCCCTTGCCGCTAAACAGGAGAATGCGCATATACCCATTCTGATGCGCGGCGCCGGGTCTTGGTGTACTTACCTCCGCGCGCAGGCGAACCGCGCCGCCAGCGACGGCCCGTGATTCCCCAGCCATGCCGCTGTGTGCCGGCGCACCCCAGGGTCTGTGAGCAGCCGCACCACGTCCGCGGGAGCGTCCACGTCCCACCAGCGCCGACCCTCAGCGATGGTTAAGCCGGCGCTGCCACAGGCCATCACGGTGTCCGCCCGTGTTGTTGCCGTTGACCACGCCACACCGCTAAACATCGCCGGATGCGTCTTCCGGAAAGCGATGGCGTAGTAGCCGCCGTCGTCGGCGGGACCTAGGGTGACATCGGCCTCCGCTGCCAAAACTGCGATCAAATGGGCTGCCGGCAAGGTAGGCGAATCGCTGCCGGCAATCAGCACCTGCGGCCTGCCGGCGGCCAGCGCGGCCTTTGCCGCTGAATGCATTTTAATGCCTAAGTCCCCTTCTACCTGTAGTTTCCGTGCAACGGTCTGTTGTGCCCAAGCATCCGTCACAGTGTCGGTATGCAGCTCGATATCGACGCCGGGCAGAGTTAGAAGCAGTTCCAGCATGTCTTCGACGAAGGCGGTGTGGAGGCTGGCGGCTTGTGACGCGGAGAGCAGCGGTGTGAGGCGGGTTTTAACACGTCCCGGTTCCGGCGCCTTGGCGAAGAGCAGGATGACGGGCCGCATCGCTTGATTGTAGACTGAAAAAGTTGACTCAAAGAGGAGGGATAGGCGTAATGACGATTTCCACAAAGCTGTTTTCCGGACTGGCCTGCGCGGCGCTGCTGACAACGGGCGCGCTGGCGCAAGAGAAAGCCAAAGGCGATTCGGACAAGGGCAAAGAGCTATTTGAGCAGTGCAGTGTCTGCCACAACGCCGACAGCACAGAGAAGAAAATGGGCCCCGGCTTGAAGGGCTTATTCAAGAAGGCGAAGCTCAACAACGGCAAGAAGGTGACGGACGAAAACGTCATGGCCATCATCAACGCGGGCGGCAACGGCATGCCGGCGTATGAAGAGATGTTGAGCAAGGAAGAGCGCGAGAACGTGATCGCGTATCTGAAGACCCTCTAACAATTTGACGCCGCGTGGGGCCGAACGCTACTCTAGATAAGTAGGCCTCACGTTGTACTGCAGGGTCCCCATCGTCTAGCCCGGCCTAGGACACCGCCCTTTCACGGCGATAACGCGGGTTCGAATCCCGCTGGGGACGCCAATTCACCACCTAACCAACTCTCCTCAGCGGCGTACAGCCAGGAACTGAACTTTGGCGGCAAGCATCGCCAACTCGCCCATACAACGAGATCTGAACCCGAAGCTCCATAGCAATGAACGATCTGGGGACGCGAACATTTTTCTTCAGGGCCCTTCTCAGCCACGCTGATTACGACAAGGGAGGTTGGAAGTCATGACCATCGAAACCGGATATGTCGAACTACTGATTGCTCATCAACCCGTCAAGCCGCGCGATCGGCAGGAATTGGCCGAACTGACGGCTTTGCTCGAGAAGCTAGCCGCAAACGAGCAAGAGCAGAGCCCCGCGATGGAGCGGTTCATCGAAACCCTCACAGCACTGGTCATGCAATACGAGGACGAGATTGAGCCCGATCCGGAACGGTCGCCTTCCGGCGTGTTGAAGTATCTGATGGATGAGCGGGGACTTCGACAGGTCGATCTGGTGCCGATCCTCGGTAGCAAATCGTTTGTCAATCAGGTTCTATCCGGACATCGCCCCATTAGTAAAGAAGCCGCGCACAAACTCGCGGCTTTCCTTCAGGTCAGCGCCTACAGCTTTCTGTAGGAACCTGTTTACCGGCCCGGCGGGAAAAGGCCGCCCTTTCGCAGAATCGTCCGTCCCTCCGGACTCCCCAGGAACGCCAGGAACTGGCGCGCCACCGCTTCCTGCTCGGACCGCTGGGGACGCCACCTCACTTCCACGCTCATCGGTTCGGCAAAGCTACCAAGTCCTCACTCCCAGTGACGCTTTCGTGACGGTGTGTTGCATCGAAACCAGCCACTGGATTGCACGCAAGATAACGTCATGACACAATAAGGGAGCTTTCTACGGTTTCGATTGAGGCGGCCAGAGTGACAGCAAAATTCAGCAACTTCTTGAATTATAAAGTTAACGCGCATGAACTTGTGCTAGACTTTGGCACGTTTTTTCCCGATGCTGAATCGCCCCAAGCTCCGGAGCCCTCCGATTTCCATACATGAATCGTGATGCAGGCCGACACTCTAGAATTGATGATCAACGTCTTGTCGGATTTGCGAGTGGCCCGCGATAAGGCCCGCGAGAGCAGTCCGCAGAAGTAAGGGTTATATGATCTTGGCACCGGGTGCAGCGTCCTTCGCAATTGATGCCTGTCTAAGCTACCCTTCAGAGACGCGCCAAGAGTGGCAATCCACCATTGCGCAGAAAGGGCTTTGCCTCACGATTGGTCCTGGGTTGCTCAAATCGGCGGCAAATGGAGTTCGTTCGCTGATCTCGTCGGACGAGGACACTTCCGCTCCCGAGACTCGCACGGCCTGCGCCTCCTTTTTGGCCGAAGCGGACGGCCTTCTGGAGTTTTCTATCTATCCCGCTTCAATTGAGGAGTTTGAACAAGACATTCTTTTGCGGTGGGATTTCAACGAGAAGGGACTCATTCTCACCTACCACTCCGCTCCGCAAGGGTTTGCAACGATGTATCGAGAACAGGTAGAGAACAACAGAGCTGTATCGCCCGAGACACTGGAGCACGCCTCACCCACCGATCTGGCAAACGCGATTTCTTGGATCTTGGCATCGGCGTGATCTGTGGACTCCGACTTCGATCCAAGCGATATCGTTTCATCTGATAAATCGGTCTTTCGCGCGTACTCCAACGACAATCATTGCGATAGGAATGGGAAACCCCGCATCAAGGTATTCTTGAGACGAAAGGCGCCGCGCGATGCAGCGGGTCTATCCGTCGGGCCATCACCCGAAGCAGCCACGCAGCACCTCGACAGCCACTATGGTTGTTGCTGCCTTCTTACGTCCGGCGTTCGGTCAATTGAGGGCTTGGATGTTGTCGCCGACTCGACCACGCATGCGAATATAACCGGCGTACCTCGCCGGGAAGATGACGAGCAAAAAGGGATGCAGGTGGCCGATGACCTAATGCGAATGGCCGAACCAACTGGCTTTCCGCCGAGAAAGGTAGGGCCGTTCTGCTCTCTACCCAGGCCCCGGTGGGAAAAGGCCGCCCTTTCGCAGAATCGTCCGTCCCTCCGGACTCCCCAGGAACG
>JBDTMC010000498.1:0-5615 GCA_039934475.1 Bryobacteraceae bacterium
TGCCTGGCGCAGCCGATTACCGCGAAGCGGTTTAGTTCAATGGGGTTTCGGGGTGGGGCTGATCCGATTCTGTCGCCGGGCCTCTGTCTGAAGATGCTACGTCGGAAGGACGACTAGATCCGCAGCGGGTTTACCTGCGGAAGCGAGGATGTTTAAGACTTCGCTGTCAGAGATGATCGAACCCTTGTCTGATCCAAAGAGGAAGAAAAGAGGTCTACAGAGATCGATTTTGGCGATCGCTTCTCGGAAGCGTTGGACTGCGCTTTCACGCTGCTCTCCCATCATGAGCGGCGTCGTGGCGTCGACGTAGGTGGCTTTGACCTCGTCGAAGAGAGCAAACGCGGTGCGCCGATTCAGATTGCCAACGTCGAATCGTGGAGCAATTCTCAAGTCGAAGACGAACGATGGTTGGGCTAGCCGGACGACTTCGGTAAACTCATCGCCCTCGATATGTGAAAACTGGATGAAGACGACGACCCCTGGTTTAGCCGACGGGAAGAGTGAGCCTTGTGCGCCGGGTTCGTCCGATAGGAATCGAGATGCTTCGATTCGCATCCGATTTCGGGAGTAAACGAGTTGAAGTGTTCGACCGTCACGCGCCGGGTTCATCGGGTTTTGCCTTCACCGATAGTTTAGCTTCAACGTCTGTGGGGACTAATCCCCCGGGGAGGAATTCGAGATTTCATCAACTTCCGGATAGCGCGTGATTCGGCCAGAGCCATACTTCGTGCCATCGCTGTCCTTCGCGATGATCACCAGCGGTGGCGTGGCGCATGGCTGACGCTTACGGGCTAATCCTCGCTGGCTGCCATGTCACATTCGAAGGTCCTATTTCGTCCCAGCATTTGTAGGATGGAAGAACGAGTCTATGAGACGAACCTTCACAATGATACTGGCCGCCTTGGCGGCAGCCGCCCTGTTTGCGGGGCTTGTGCACACCGTGCTTGTGGTGGCGCACGTTTCCGAGCCAGCCACCACCACGGTTTACGGCCTAACTCTACGGCGACTCTGGGCCACCACGGCGGCTGGGCTGGGACTGGCAGGCGTGGTCATCGGTATCTTAGCTCTTGTGCGCCCGTCTGGTCGTTTGGGCACATCAGGGCGACTCGGAGCCATCGTAGCCTTGGTGGCGGGATTAATCGCGGTGGTCAATGGCGGCCTGAATGTCGCTATCGCCCAGGGAGGTCCCGGAACCGGGAACGGGGTGGTCGGTGGCGCGGCGGCCTTCGTTCTGGGTCTAATTGCCGTGGCCCTCGGCGGGTTGGCTCTGGCCCGCTGCCGTCGCACCGCATTAGAGCCGGGGCGAATGACGTGAGCTCCGCGAGCGCAATGTCCAATCCGGCCGCGAGCTTCGAGCCGTACCGCCGGCGCCTGCTCGGCCTCGCATACCGCATGCTTGGGTCGATGGCTGACGTTGAGGACGCAGTGCAGGAGACGTACCTGCGCTGGCATGCGGCCGATCGCGATAGCGTGTCAGACCCTAGGGGATTTCTCATGACCACGACTACCCGCATTTGTCTCGACATGCTGACCTCCGCTCGCGTACGGCACGAGGAGTACGTAGGTCCATGGCTACCGGACCCGATTTTGGACACGGCAACCCTCGCGCCCGACAGACGCACGGAACTCGCCCAGGATCTGTCTCTAGCGCTGCTCCTGACACTCGACCGTCTATCGCCGCTCGAGCGCGCGGCCTTTCTCCTGCACGACGTGTTCGACTTTTCGTTCAAAGAAGTGGCCACGGCCCTGCATCGGAGCGAGGCCGCATGCCGTAAGCTCGCCGATCGCGCCCGCACGCACGTGCGCGAGCTACGGCCACGCGGCGCGGCCGCGTCGCCGGAACATTCGGGCGAGATGGATGCGAAGCATGCGAGGCTCATCTCGGCATTCGCGGCGGCAACCCAGTCAGGCGATCTTAATGCCCTCACGCAGTTGCTCGCGAGCGACGTGCGGATCGTGACGGACGGCGGCGGCAAGCCGGCGGCGGCCTTGAAGAACGCCGCCCAACACGGGGGCGGCCACGAGATCCAGGGCGCCGATAAAGTCCTGCGATTCCTGTCGGGCGGCACACGGGAACGCGCCGGCACATTGTGGCGCGAGGACGTCAGATTTCGCTTTGCAACGATCAATGGACTGCCTGGCGTCATCGTGGAGGCGCCTGAGGGCCCCGTTCAGACCGCGGCGTTCGAGTTCGAGGGTGACCTCATACGGGCGCTCTACGTGGTACACAATCCCGATAAGTTGCGCCACTTAGCGTGAGGCGTTAGACCTCGTAGAGAAGCTTACTCAGCCTGAATTTTGCGGCTCCGTGCCGGCCTCCCCCCGTTGGCCGGCACGGAGTTGCGCGACAACTTTCGAGTAGACAAAACATCATAGGAGCAGCCGTGACGAAGCTAAGCGAGATATTGAACGTCCACCACATGATCGACGGCGATAAAGCCATAACAACAGAGCGAAGAAAGTTTATGATGGCCGCTGGTATCGCGGTTTTGACCGTGTACTGTCTGCCTGTGATCGCGCAAGCTTCAGAAGACTCGCCGGCCGGCAGCAAAAGCACCGCCGATAGCCTGATTATTCAATCTGGTCCCGGCATGTTTTCCCATTTGCATGATCTCCTGATTCCCTACGCGGTTCTACAAGCGCCGCCGCCCCAAGGCGTAAAACTCACGACGACCGAAGCGGTGTTTCACCGGCATGACATCGCGCTGACTCGGGAGCATCTCATCGTCGTGAACCACGGAGGAACGGTTACCCGGAAGGCGAGCAGTCACCTCTTTGTCATCGCGTTGGGCAACGGACAGCACCATAAGTAGGACGGATCAGGAAATCAGAGCTGTGGGACTGCGCGAATGTCTCGCCTTCCCGATGAGCGGGCCATCGCTTGCGGCGGAAAAAAGGGAGAACAGACCGTGACCGAACCAAGTAAGAGGGCTTGATCACGCGACAGGCGGCCAGGCTGGACACACTTCGGCGCACCACCGGAGGGCGGTCGTGACCGGGAACTTCTCAAGTCAGCATCGACGTGGAGTGACACGGCGCGACCTGCTGAAACTCGCCGCGACAGCCGCTCCATTGCTGGCGCCGGGCTGCAGTCGCGTCCGGCCGTTGCCGTCGGTGCTCAGGAGCAGTGGTCCGCTGCCGTCGCGCTTCGCAACGCATCTTCCGATACCACCAGTCCTTCCTGTAACACGCGAGGCGGAGGGCATCGATCGCTGTACCCTGACGCTGCGGGAAGGCGTGCAGCAGATTCTCTCGGATCGCATGACGCGCGTGTGGGGCGGCGACGGGCGGTTCCCGTGTCCTACCCTCGAAGCGCGCCGTGGGCGGCCGTTAGTCGTCAGCCTGCGCCACGAGTTGCCCGTCCCCACTGTGATGCATCTGCATGGTGGCAAGACTCCTGCGGCGAGCGACGGCTATCCCACAGATCTCGTCCTGCCGGCGCACGGTGGGTTTTCCATGCATGAGCACATGCCCGACCCTCGTGCCCGGGTGGCGCACGGGGAGCGCCAATACGAGTACCCGAACGATCAGCGGGCCGCCACTCTCTGGTATCACGATCACCGTATGGACTTCACCGGACCCCAAGTCTGGCGCGGCCTGGCCGGCCTCTATCTCCTGCGCGACGACGCCGAAGAGGCGTTGCCGTTGCCGAGAGGAGCCCGCGAGGTGCCGCTCGTGATTTGCGATCGATCGTTCGAGGAGGACGGTAGCTTTCGCTACCCCGCGCTGGACCCTGTGCTATGCGAGCGGCCCGGAGTACTGCACGCGTTCATGGGTGGTGTCTTGGGGGATGTCGTGCTTGTCAACGGAGCGCCGTGGCCGGTGCTCGATGTTGCGCGCGTGCGCTTCCGCGTGCTGAACGCCTCCAATGCGCGCCGCTTCGAAACTGACGCTCGATCCGCCGCCGCCCGGGGGCCGCCCGTTCGCACAAATCGGCAGCGATGGCGGCCTGCTGCCCGCGCCCGTCATGCACCACCGGATCGGCATCGCGCCCGCCGAGCGTTTCGATGTCGTCGTCGACTTCAGCCGTTATGCGTCAGGGGCGCTGGTCGTGCTCCGCAATCTCGCCGGCAGTGACACAGCGGCCGACGTGATGCAGTTTCGTGTTGGTGGCGACGCACGGGACGACAGCCGCATTCCGGCCCGTCTCGCCGATTTCGAACGGCTCGATCCCCGGCAGGCCGTGCAGACGCGAACGTTCACCTTCACAAACGGCACTCACAACGGCGAGAGCCGCTGGTTGGTCAACGGGCAGCCGTTCGATCCGCGGCGGATCGATGCGCAGCCGACGCTTGGGTCAACGGAAATCTGGCATCTCGAGACGGACGTCTCTCACCCGATCCACCTTCATCTTGCGCGGTTTCAGGTGCTGTCGCAGGGTGGCCGTCCGAGGCCGACTGACGGCGACTGGAAGGACACGCTCGATCTCGGCGCCGGCCGTGTCGCGCGGGTCATCGTTCGCTTTGACGGCTACAGAGGCCGCTACGTCTTCCACTGCCACAATCTCGAACACGAAGACATGGCGATGATGGCAAACTTCGAAGTCGTCTGAAGACAAGGCGCATCACCGCTCGCGAGTCTTATGGAGGCGGAACGCATACTGCTCCCAACAGCTCATGTCCCGCTCGTCCGGAATTGCAGAACTGCGCAACCTCGCCCCTTCGCCTCGTCACTTCGCCGCGCTGCCAAGCGTTGACTCGGAGAGATTGACAAATGCAGCGGGACGGCGGCGTTCAGCAGGTGCGTGCAAACGAATTCGGTGCAGACCCAGACCTCCTGGCGTGAGGATCGGCGCGGTTTTGACGTATAGTCCCCGCCTTAGGAATCGCACTTGTTAGGCGCCGGAAGAGAGATCACCGGAGCTCCGAACTTCGCCCCGGAAAGTAGGCGAGCACGCGTCTGCCAATTACCGCGATCTACGGCGCAGTGTTTAGGTGGCACTCCGGTCGGATCGTCGGCATAACCGGACGTTGCACCGGAATTGGGACCGGCGAGTCTTAGGGGCCCGCGATTCCAGCCCGGATGAGCCAAGAGGTTGACACTGGCTTTACGGAACCGTACGATCCAGGTATGGGTTCGACGTCTGAGAGGTACAGGTACATCACTTGTTTGGCGGGCGTGCGCAGCGGCAATCCCATCGTGGAAGGTAGTCGGATCGCTGTCCACGATGTCATCGGCCTACTTCACAATGGGGAAACTATCGATACGCTGATCGTAAACTGCTTCCCTCAACTTACGAGGGCTCAAGTTTACGAGTGTCTGTCTTATTATGAAGACCACCGGGGAGAGATTGATCTGCTGGTTGCGCGGCAGATGTCGGCACCCGAGTGAAGTTCCTGCTCGACCATGATGTGCCTGATGATCTAAGCTTTCTGCTGGGTCAACTCGGCCATACTGTCACGCGCCTGCGCAAGGTGCTTCCGGGCGATTCTTCAAACATTCTGATCTACGCGCATGACGCCGATGCGGGCGCGAAATGGTGCGCTTAACGAAGCTCGCTATCGACGGCGAGAAGACGTTCTAGCAGCCCGAGGTGCCACGCCGTGTGCCGGAAAAATTGGTACAGGCACGAATTTCCTCCCTTGGGAACTTCCGCATTTACAGTAGCTTACAGG
>JBDTMC010000499.1:0-5615 GCA_039934475.1 Bryobacteraceae bacterium
GACGATTGATCCAGGGACTTGCCATAGGTGTAGCCAACGAGGAGTTCCAGGCGCCCGCTGGAATGCCGCAGCGACGCTTCAAACGAGTTGTAGCTCGAATTACCCATGGTCTTTTGATAGGTGAACCCCGCAAAGTCGGAGCTGAACGGTCCTCTTGTCCCTTGGATCACACGGCCGTCGCGCGTCTGGTACGTATTGTTTTCGCCAAATGGCCCGCAGTGTACTGCAACTGATTTGCATGTCAATCCCCCGAGGGGAGGCCGCAGAGCCAATCAATGGCTCCAAATACCGCTCCACCGTCTATTCATTTGACATTCGGTTGCAGGAACACTAGAATCGACTAAAGCTGTAGGCAACTCGCTGAGGGGGCGGAGGTCTAACTTGTCATTTCGCAAAATCCTGTTCTGGCTACATTTGGCGTCGGGATGTGTCGCCGGGGCAATCGTCCTGGTGATGTCGTTCACTGGCGTACTCCTCACCTACCAACGGCAGTTAACCGCATGGTCGGCGGGCGGCCAGTTTCGCAGCGATCCACCACAGAATGCTCAACCTCTCAAGGCAGGAGAGTTGGTGGAGGCAATCAGAGGGCAACGCGGTGACGTTGGCGAGGCAAGTACGCTAACGCTGCGGTCCGACCCACGTGAGCCCGCGGAGGTCCGAATCGGACGCGAAGGCTTCCTCTACTTCAACGTGTACACGGGAAAGATGCTGGATGGCAATTCCGCCGCCACCCGCGCGTTCTTTCAAAAGGTAGTCGGGTGGCATCGCTGGCTGGGGGTAGAAGGCGCTGGCCGCTCGGCGGCGCGAGCGATCACGGGAGCCTGTAACCTAGCGTTTCTCGTCCTCCTCATGACGGGCGCTTACCTTTGGCTGCCACGGCAGTGGACATGGCGAAGTCTCCGTCCGATCACATGGTTCCGCTCTAGCCAATCGGGCAAAGCACGCGATTTCAATTGGCACAATGTGTTCGGAATCTGGGCCCTTGTTCCGTTGTTCCTCATTGTGTTGACCGCGCTACCGATGTCCTATCAGTGGGCGAACAACCTGCTATACCGCATGACCGGTTCGGAACCACCGCCGCCGGGCGCGGGACGGCCCGAAGCGGGCAGAGCAGGCCGCCGTCGTCCCGTCAGCCCTCAAACAGCCGCCAGCGCCGACCTCAACACGTTGTGGACTCGTGCCGCCAATCAGGTCCCCGGGTGGAAGAGTATCACCGCGCCACTCTCCATACGCGCCGGCGAACCGCTGACTTTCACGATCGATACCGGAGACGGCGGGCAACCACAGAAACGATCCACGCTCGCACTCGACGCATCCACCGCCGCCGTGGTGCGCTACGAAACATTCTCCGATGGAAATCCGGGCCGCAAGCTGCGGACATGGTCGCGATTCGCACATACCGGGGAATACTACGGCGTCGTCGGGCAAACCATTGCAGGCCTTGCCTCTACCGCCGGTGTGATGTTGGTATGGACCGGCATCTCGCTGGCATTGCGGCGATTCGCAGCCTGGAAAGCTCGCCGGCGCAAGAGAAGCGTGAGCCAGGAGGAGCAATTAATAGCCTAGCGGAGCTACAATGAATCAGAGGTTCAGGTATGGAACGGGTAAATAGCATTCACCTTTTGAATCAGGCCGTGGCCGATGAATTACAAGCCGTGCATCAATATATGTACTTCCACTTCCATGTGGACGACCAAGGCTTAGGCCCGCTGTCTCAGTTGTTCAAGCGGATCGCGATTCAGGAGATGGGCCACGTTGAACTGCTCGCCGAGCGGATCTTGTTTTTGAAGGGCGACGTAGAGATGACACCCGCTGGTCCGGTGGAAAAGGTCCTGGAACCGGAAGCAATGTTAGCGAAGGCGATGGTTATGGAAGACGAAAGCGGCCGGACTTACAACAAGGCCGCCCTTGAGTGCGCGGCGAATGCCGATGCCGCCTCCAAACAGATCTTTGAACGGCTGGTTAACGACGAGGAAGGCCACTTCGATCAGTACGAGAAGCAGCACGACAATATCAAACGTTTCGGGCTGAGTTATCTCGCCTTGCAGTCCTATGGTGGCACTGCTTCGGGAAGCGGCGCCGTTCCAGCGCCGTAGACGCGGCTAGCGCGCCGGACAGCCTTGCTTTTCCACGGTCGAGGCGATGCTGAAGATTTTCCACCCGGCGGCGGTCTTTTGCAGCAGAAACGCGTCGATGCCGCAATGGCCGACTGCGCCGTTAGAGAAGAAGTCGTATTCGGCCCAAACTGACGCCACGCCCGCGCTGATGTCCACCTTCGGGGCATAGATCTTCTCTTCAATCTTGACGCCTTCCTTGCGCGTGGTCACCCGCGTCGCGAACTCTTCCGCCGTGGCGTTCATCAGCACTTTTTCGCCCGCCATCAACAGGACACGGGCTTCCGGTGTCATCGTCGCTTTAATCTTGGCGGCATCGGCTGATGCCATGCCATCGAATGTGGTTTGAACAACCGCGAGGATGTCTTCGCGATCGCCCGCTCTTAGGGAAAGGGTCAGACAGAGTAGTAATAGGATGCGCATTGCTCAAACCCTCAGGAACCAACGGCGGCGATACATGCCATAAGCAATCGCGAACATCAGCAACGTGAACGCGATGGCGTAGCCCAGCGACGCGTTGATCGGCGTAAGCCAGGTGGCAAACAAGTCTTGGTAGAGCCAGCGGCGCAGGCTCATCGTGTGGGATCCGCTGCCCCAGCGAATGGCGCTTAGAATCTCATCGCCGAATTCGCTCGCCAGATACACTGCGATCGCGTTCATACCCATAATCGTCAGTGGCTTGGTGAGGCGTTTCCAGCCCACGCCATCCACCATCCACAAGAACAAGGCGAACATCAGGGAGTCGAGTCCAGCCATGAACAGCGAGAACGATGTCGTCCACAGCTTCTTATTGATCGGCATCCAGTGATCGCAGATCAGGCCCGCGGTCAACAGCAGCAGGCCCATGACGAAGAGCCAGGTGGTGCGCTCAGAAAGCGGCTTCTTCAAGCGCAAAATATGACCGGCCATAATGCCCAGTAAGGCCGTGGCCAGAGCGGGCAGAGTGCTCACAATCCCTTCCGGATCCCACGTCTTTGTGCCGGCATAATTGTGGCTTCCGAGCACATTCCAATCCACGTAGTGCGCCAGATTCCCCTCGACATCCAGACGGCCCGTGCCGTATCCTGGCACCGGTACCAGCATCATCAACAGCCAGTAGCCCACCAGTAGGCCGGCAATCCACATAATCTGCCCGCGTATCTTGGTGGTCATATAGATCACCGACGCGAAGAGGTAGCAAAGGGCAATGCGCTGCAGGACGCCAAGAATGCGTTGCGTTCCGAGGTTAAAGGCCGGATACGCGTAGATGGCCATACCGAGCAGGAAGAGGATCACCGTCCGGCGCACCACTTGAAGGAACAGGGGACCGCGTTTGCCGCCCGTCTCGAGCCGTTTTCCAAGCGACAGAGTGATCGCCAAGCCGACAATCCAAAGAAACGAGGGAAACACGACGTCGGTGGGTGTCCAACCATTCCATTCCGCATGTTGCAGCGGGGCGTAGGTCTGGTCTCCACCGGAAGTGTTCACCAGGACCATGAGCGCCATGATGGCGCCCCGAAAAGCATCTAGCGAGACCAGACGTTGTGGTTGTGCATCCATTTCAGGTGCTTCACATCATAGCGCACGGGCTTGTTGTGCCTTCGCCCTGGCGGAGGCTGCCGTCGCCCACTTCACCATCGCCACGCCGGCAAAAATGACCAGCATTGCGACAGCTTCGCGCGGTCCAAAAGGCTCACGGTAGAACAGCCATCCCAGGAATACGGCCACAACCGGGTTCACGTAGTTGTAGATCGTGACCACGGCCACCGGCAGATGTTCCATCGCAAAGATGAAAGCACTGTAGCCGACCACGGATCCGAAGACCACCAGGTACAGCACGGCGCTGCCGCTCTTCCAAGTGGGCATGGCCGGGTGGGGATTCGTTACCAGCGTGGGGATGAGAAACGCCAGTCCGGCCGCCAGTTGCTGGACGCCGCCGCTGACCACCGGGTGTGCCTTCGTTTTCAAGCGGCGCTGGCTAATTGAGCCCCAGCACCAGCAAAGAGAAGCGAACTGCAGAATCAGGAAACCATGGAGGATGTTGCTGCTGAAGCCGGCCCGAATGGCGTCGGGCCCCACCAGCAAAGCCGCGCCCGCGAAGCCAATCAACATTGCGGCAGCGGTGGGTCCATGGACGGGTTCTCCGCCGCGTACGGCCTCAATACCAACAAACCAGAACGGCGCGGCGGTGATGATGAGGGCCGCTAATCCGCTGGGAATGATCTGTTCGGCGTACACCAGACATCCCGTGCCGGCGCCCAACACGACAATACCGTTCCAGGCGGTCCACCAGAACTCCCGTCCCCGCGGTAGTTCCGCTCCCGTCAGCAGCGAAGCAATCACCAGCACCAGACCCGAGAGCGTAAAGCGTACGCCCATCAACAACGCCGGCGGCATGGATTCGAGGGCCATACGGATGCCAAGATAGGTAGTTCCCCAGAAGAAACACACCGCCACGAGGGCAACGTACGCCTTTGCTTGTGTCGATTGGGGCAATATTTTAGGGTATCATCGGCGCTTCGCATCCACCCTTCGGTAAGATATAGGATTGATCGTTACCCTTACTCTGAACCCCGCCATCGATCGCAACGTTACAACGGATCGACTGGCGTTTGAGGATCGCTCCTACATCCTCTCGGCGCATGAAACGGCCGGCGGCCGGGGCATTAATGCGTCCCGGGTCATCCACGAGTTCGGCGCCAAGACTGCGGCCATCGCCATCAGCGGCGGCGGCACCCGGAAGCGATTTGAGGCACTGCTCGCCAAGCTGGACTTCCCGGTGCATCTAGTTCGCGTTAAGAATGACATCCGCAGCAATCTGACCATCACCGACGAACGCGGCCTCACCGTCAAGCTCAATGAATTCGGTCCGCAGATCGACAAAGACGAACTGAAAGCTATTGAGCACACGGTGACCGAGAATCTGGCAGGCGCAGACTGGCTGATGATCTGCGGGAGCTTTCCTCCCGGCATTCCCCCGGAGTTCTGCAAGGAACTGGTGGCGCTGGCCAAGAAGCACAAGGTGAAGACACTGCTGGATACGGATGGCGAGGCGCTGGTACAGGGCATCGCCGGCGGACCGACCGTCGTCGCTCCGAACCAGCAGGAAGCCGAGCGGCTTCTGAAACGCGCTTTGCTGACACGGAATCACTGCATCGAAGCGCTGGACCGGCTTCTGGCGATGGGCGTCGAATCGGTGATTTTATCCCTTGGCAGCCGTGGTGCGATGAGCGCCAAAGAAGGCCATATGGCAGAAGCCGTGCCACCTCGCGTAGAGGCGTGCTGCCCCATCGGCGCGGGTGATGCCTTGGCGGCAGCCTTCGTATGGGCTCTTAACGAAGGGCAGGATTTCTTCACCGCTACGCGCTGGGGAGTGGCCGCCGGAACCGCGTCCGCACTGTTGCCCGGCGTCGCCTTCGCGACCATCGCGCAGACCAAAGCCATCTTTAAGGATGTGGAACTGCGTCAGGTCCGGTAGCTGCTTGGAACAGAGACGGCGAGCACCAACAAAAGGCACACCAG
>JBDTMC010000500.1:0-5606 GCA_039934475.1 Bryobacteraceae bacterium
ACTTCGGACCGAACGTGCTGTATCAGAATGCCGGCGATGGTACGTTTCGCGATGCTTCTGTGGAATCGGGGATCCGGGCCTTTCCCGGCAAAGGGATGGGTGTGGGCGTTGCCGACTACGACCTCGACGGGCTGATGGACCTCTTTGTCACTAACGACAAGATGGACAATTCCTTGTTCCACAACAAGGGCGGTGGAAAGTTCGAGGAGGTCGCCTTTGACGCGGGCGTGGCGCTGGCCGCCGGCGGGCATTTCATCTCCGGGATGGGAGTCGATTTCCGCGATATCGACAACGACGGCTTACCGGATATCACCTTTGTCGCCCTCGAGAACGAGACGTTCCCATTGTTCCGGAATCTAGGGAAGCGCGGGTTTACAGATATCACCGAAAGCAGCGGCCTGTTGTCGCTGACTTCCCCAATGGCCGGATACTCCCCGAACATTGCCGATTTCGACAACGACGGATGGAAGGATATTTTCGTAACGCGCGGCCACGTGCAATCGCTCGACTATGCGCCGAAGGTACAGGTGATCCAGCCGAACACGGTGTTTCGGAATTTGGGCGGCGCCATGTTCTCGGCACTCACGGGGGAGGCAGGCTTAACCGCCAACCAGTCGAGCCGCCATCGGGGCGCTGCTGTTGGAGATTTGAATGGTGATGGGCGACTGGATGTGGTCGTCACCGCGATCACCGCGCCGGGCGAGCTTTGGTTTAACGACAGCCCGGGTGCGGGACATTGGCTTGAGTTTGAGCTACAAGGGAAGAAAAGCAATCGCGACGGCATCGGCGCAAGAATCAAGGTGACGGCCGGCGGAAAAGCTCAGTACAACCAGGTAGCGTTCGCCGCCGGGTACGCCTCATCCAGCGCCGGTCCCGTCCACTTCGGTTTGGGTTCCAACGCGTCCGCGGACCTCGTGGAAATTCGCTGGCCCTCGGGCATCAAACAGGAACTGAAGAACGTCGCCGGCGATCATGTGGTGAAAGTTCCGGAACCGCCGCAATAGAGCCAGAGGGATCCAGGCCTACCACACGTGGACCGCCGCTACCCGCGGGTGGCCGGCCGCTCCGTGCACAACCGGAACCTTCAGCACAACCTGCAAATTCCGCCCGCGCCAATTGGCCGGCAGCAATGGCACCAGTTCGGAGAAGTGCTGGGGATCGGTGAGAAAGTCACCGGCGCCCACGGTTCCGAAATGAGTGATCCCGGCTGCGATCACCACCGGATGATCGGTGTTCACATCGAAGACCCGCGACACAATGGCGTAGTCGGTATCGATATCCCAGGATGGCCACGCGCCGGCCACTTTCCAATCGCGGCGATCCGGTTGCTGGCGATCCTGGACGAACGAAACTTCGTGCGAGGGGTCCTGTGCAAAAGTGAACCGAAGTTGGCCCGCCAGGCGGCGGGTCCATTGATTGTCAAAAGCGCCGATAAGTAACGCTGGCCTCTCACTCAAGTCTGCCGAAGAGGTAAACGCATCTCCACGTACGTGGAACGACTTGCCGTGCCGGTCGAGGAACGTTGTCAACTTGACCAGCGAGATGGCGTCGTTGAGTGTGACGTAGCGATCACGTAGGATCACCAAGTCCTTCAGCGGTATGGCTTTTGGTGCGGGAGCGCCGGTCTTGGCTGAATTCACGTCCGGCGCCTGAATGCGGTCCTGATCGCGGATGGATCGCAGATTGTATACCACCGGCTGGCCCATACAGATGAGGACATCGCCTTTGGCCTGTAGAACCGGCGCCCAGAACTGTTCCAGAGGGGTGCGCACCGGACGTAAGCTGAACCACAGAGTCAGAAGGATCGCCCCCGCGGTCACGGCGAGTACGGCGGCGAGCATTGGCCAGCGCCGCCTCCGCGCCACTGGAATAGGAGGTGCTACCGGCGGCGGCGTGAGGATCTCGGCCTGATGGAATTCCGGAACGTACGATCCGGAGACCAGCGTGATACGCAACTCACCGGAATGTTCCGGCTCCTGGTAATACTGCGCCAGGCGCTTGCGGATCTCCGCCGCTGTAGCGCGGACCACTGGATCCTGGTTTGAGTCGTAGTCAGCCGGTCGACCGAATACTTCCACGCCGAGCGACCGCTCTTTGAGCCCCGCGATGTCACCCGCTAAGGCCCGTTCCGTCAAGTGGCGCAACAAGGCGTGACATCGCTTGCTGGTGCGGAACTGATGGCTACTGAGAAGGCGTTCGAGCTGCACCCGAGTTTCAGTGTCTAACGAAAATGAATGCGTCACCGATCCCATCCTGCCCAGCGAAACACCAGTTGCATCGAGAGTCTTGCAGTTACAACCTTCAAGTTTACACCCGATCAGACGTACTGTACGCTCCCGTCAATTCACTTCTAGCTGACCGCGTAAGCCACCGCATTATCAACTGTTTACACGCGTAGCATCCCGTACTGACCGTAGGCATACTGCGGGAAGAGCGTAGCCTTTCCATAGTGGCGCCGGCTGAAAGGCCGGTACGGCTTTAGGGGCTCCCAGCAGCCCGGGTTAGTTTCGTAAATAGGATCACGCAGAAACCGGCGCGCCGATGTGGCGCGAAAGTGGCGTCACTCGATGTTAATTCGCGATCACGCCGGCCTCGTCGGCCGGTATTTGAAGGGAGACTATGAAGGATTCCATTCTCCGCATCATCATTCCTGTTGTGCTCCTGCTCACCTTCGCCTTCGCGGCGACGGCCCAGGACGCCACCATTGTCGGCACGGTAACTGACCCCAGCGGGGCGGCCGTGCCAAACGTAGCCATCACCATCACCAACCACGAAACGGGGCAGGTGACCAAGCTGACATCGAACGGTGTTGGTCAGTATGTCGCCCCTGATCTTCACATTGGCCGTTATACCGTGCGCGCCGAAATGTCCGGATTCAAGGCTTCAGAGCAACGGGATTTGGTCCTCAACGTCGGCGAGCGTGCTCGTGTCGACATGAAAATGGAGATCGGTAGCGCTTCCGAAAGCGTAAATGTGTCGGCCACGGCATTGGCCGTTCAAACCGATTCGGGAGAGATCAGCGACGTCATTTCCGGCCAACAGGTCTCGCAATTGGCTACCAACGGACGTAGCCTTTACTCGCTCGCTTTCCTGACGGCTGGGGCGACGGCGAATATGTCGGACTTCCAGAGCCCCACCCCCGTGGGCGGCGATTCCAGCGTGAGTTTTAACGGCATGCGCCAAAACCACAATCTGTGGACCATCGACGGTGGCGAGGCCAGTGACCGCGGTGGCGGGGGCGGACTCGATGTGATGCCCTCCGTGGACGCGATCGCCGAGTTTCGAGTATTGACATCAAATTACAGCGCGGAATACGGCCTATCCTCGGCAGCCACCATGACCATGGTGGTGAAGGGCGGCGGAAAGGACCTGCACGCCTCGGCCTGGGAGTTTGTGCGCAACGACAAGTTGGATGCCAACAATTACTTCTTCAACCGGGCAGGAAACAAGCCGCCTAAACTTCGGTTCAACACCTACGGCTTCAACGCCGGTGGCCCGGTAGTTCTGCCTCACTACAACAAGAACCGGGACAAGACCTTCTTCTTCTACAACATGGAATGGCGCAAGCTGATCCAGGGTGGAGTGGTCAACCAGACTGTCCCGCTGGCGAGTACGTACGGAGGGGCATTCCCCAGTTCAACTACCATGCATGTGCCGCTGGCCGACCAGCTTTCGGCGAATCAACTGGCGAAGTTCACGTCGCTGGGGTTGGTTCCCGGCCAGGCATTTCCGAACAATACGATTCCCGCTACGCTGCTGGACGCCAACGCGCAGACCCTGTTGAAGGCTGGCATCTTCCCGACGCCGAATAACGGCGCTCAATTCGTCGGCGGAGCCAACCAGCCGACCAACGTGCGCGAGGAGATTGTCCGCATCGATCATCGGTTCTCAGACAAGTTCGGAATCTTCGGACACTATATCTCAGAACAAATCAGCCAGACCTACGGCACGTCGCTCTGGAGCGGCAGCAATGTGCCCACCGTCGGCACCATCTTCGGCAACCCGTCGTACCACGGTGTTCTCCGTGCCACTTACTCCATCAGCCCAACGCTGCTTAACGAAACCGCTTTTAACTTCAACGGTAATCAGATCAACATCGCGCCCACGGGGCTGTTCCAACGCCCATCTAGCCTCAGCATTCCTGAGTTGTTTACCGGTAACAACTTGACCCGCATCCCCAGCGTTTCGTTGGGCGGTTCCACCGGCACCAACTACGACATCTCGAGCTGGCCGTGGAACAACAAAGCGGACGACTACCAGATTCGCGACGACGTCTCGTGGACCAAGGGGTCGCATCAGTTCAAGTTTGGTGGAAGTTGGGCACTCTACAAGAAGGTTCAGGACCTGTTTGGTAACACGCAGGGCAACTTCAACTTCAACGGGAAATACACCGGGAACGACTTCGCCGATTTCCTGCTGGGACTCTCGAACACCTACACGGAACTCGCAGTGCAGGACCATGGCAATTGGAACAACCAGTCATGGGCTTTGTACGTACAGGATAATTGGCGCGTCAATTCGCGCTTGACACTTAACCTTGGGCTGCGTTGGGACGGCGTGCCCCATACCTACGAAGCCAGCAATAGAGGTTCGAATTTCTATCCGAACCTGTATGATTCGTCCAAGGCTGCTGTTCTGTTGCCCGGTGGCACCATTAGTCCGACGAGCCCGGGTCTTGGCTCCAGTCCTAACCCGATACTCGATGGCGTCCAGTTCTACCTGAACGGGATGGGAATCGCCGGCCAGAACGGAATCCCCAATGGTCTCGTACAGAACCATTGGGGCACTTTCGGCCCGCGGATTGGCCTTGCCTACGATGTCACCGGCAAAGGCAAAACCGTCCTCCGCGGCGGATTTGGCGTGATGTATGAACGCATCCAGGGCAACGACATGTACAACGGCGGTCCGAATCCTCCGTTCAGCTCCAGCGTCACGTTCAACAACGTCGCGTTGTCCAATCCGAATACGAGCCTGCTCACCGGCGAGACGCTGACTGCTCCCATCACCGTGGCCAGCATCACCGGCATCGCTAACACGGATTACAAACTGCCCACCAGCTATCAATACAGCTTTGGCATCCAGCAGCAGCTGGGACGGGACAGCGTCTTGTCATTGGCCTATGTCGGCAATCAGAACCGCCATCAGACTATCTACGGCGACATCAACCTGCCGGATCCCAGTGTTTTGCCGAGCCTAACCAACGGGACGGTGGCTTACAATACCGTAGTTCCCTACTTGGGTTATCACAACATCAATCTGGTCAGCGCCTCGGTCAATTCCCACTACAACGGCCTGCAGATGAACTTGAAGTCGCAGATGCGCAACGGCTTGACCCTTCAAGTCGCCTACACGCTCTCCCGGACCTATGACATGAATAACTCCTTCGGCGGCGACCTGGATACCGTCTCGAATCCATACAATCGCAAGTACGACTACGGGATCGCCTATTCGGACGCTACGCAAGTCGGCCTGGTTAACTTCATCTACGAGATTCCTGTCTTCCGGAACTCAAGCAGCCGCGCTCTGAAGACACTGGCCGGCGGGTGGGACGTATCCGGAATCGTGTCGATGATGCTGAGTAGAAGATTGTGCTCGGCCGCCAGCGC
>JBDTMC010000501.1:0-5601 GCA_039934475.1 Bryobacteraceae bacterium
AACACCATCGCTTCCATGCTGCCCACCAGATCTTCCAATTGCATGGCTGCCCACAGTTTGCCTTCTTTGTTGCGCTTCTTCTGGATGCCGGTGAGGATGCCGCAAATCGCCACCTCCTGCCCTTTCTCCAAACCTTCCAGTTTTGAAGTGTCGTAGTTGGCCAGTTCCTTTACCTTCTCGATGTACTGATCGAGAGGATGGCCGGTGACATAGAAACCAAGGAGTTCCTTTTCCCCGTTCAACTTCTCCGGGCCGGTCCAATCCGGCACGTTCGGCAGCTTGTGTTCCGGCGCCTCCTCAGTCTCAAACATCGCCGCGAACAGCCCGCTCTGCCCGCTCTCCCTGTCCTTCCACACGCGCTGGCCGGCTTCGATAGCGCCTTCCACGGCGGCGAACTTCTGCGACCGCGCGCCATCGAGCGTATCCATGGCGCCGGCGCGGATGAGGCTTTCAATCACTCTCCGGTTCACCGCACCCATATCGACGGTCTCGCAGAACTCGTAGATGGACTTGAATCGGCCCTTTTCGGCGCGGACTTTAACAACAGCCTCCACCGCGTTGTGGCCGACGTTTTTGATGGCGCCCAGCCCGAAGCGGATGGCGTCGCCGTCGGGCGTGAAGTTCAGGTCGCTGGCATTTACATCGGGGGGTAGAACCTTGATGCCCATGTCGCGGCATTCGTTGATGTACTTGACTACCTTACCGGTGTTGCCGGTTTCCGACGTCAGCAGGGCCGACATGAAGTACACCGGATAGTGGGCCTTCAGGTATGCAGTGACAAACGCGAGATAGGCGTAGGCGGCCGAGTGCGACTTGTTGAAGCCGTAGCCGGCGAACTTCTCCATCAGGTCGAAGACCTTGTCTACTTTTTTGAGAGGCAGGCCCTTGGCGTTGGCGCCGGTGAGGAAGCGCTCGCGCTGCTTCTGCATCTCTTCCAGCTTCTTCTTACCCATGGCGCGGCGAAGAAGGTCGGCTTCGCCGAGGGAGTAGCCGCCCAGCACGTTGGCCATTTGCATGACCTGTTCCTGGTACACCATCACGCCGTAGGTCTCTTCGAGAATGGGCTTCATCTCGGGCACTTCGTAGACCACTTCCTTGCGACCGTGTTTGCGGTCGATGAAGTCGTCGATCATGCTCATGGGACCGGGGCGGTAGAGAGCGTTGAGGGCGATGAGGTCCTCGACGCGATCCGGCTTGTAGCGCACCAGAATGTCGCGCATGCCGGGCGATTCAAACTGGAAGACGCCGCTGGTAAAGCCGTTGCAGAAGATGCGCTGGTAGGTGAAGGCGTCGTCGAGCGGCAGATCCTCGATGATCAGCTTGTCGCCTTTGTATTTTTCGATCAGCTCCAACGCGTCGCGGATGATGGTGAGCGTGGTGAGGCCGAGGAAGTCCATCTTCAGCAGCGCCAGCTTCTCAAGACCCACCATGTCGTACTGGGTGACAACTTCATCCCGGTTGGTGCGGTAGAGCGGGACGAGCTCCTTCAACGGGACGGGCGAAATGACGACGCCAGCCGCATGCACGCCCGCATTGCGGCACATGCCTTCCAACTTCAGAGCCGTGTCCAGAACTTCACGGACTCGCGGGTCTTTGGTGGCGAGTTCGTCGAAGCCGGGCTCCTGCTCAAAGGCGTCCTTCAGCTTGATGTTGAGCTGCGCCGGCACCAGCTTGGTGATCTTGTCGGCCTCGCCAAAGGTAAGATCGAGGGCACGCGCGACGTCTTTTAAGGCCGCTTTGGCGCCCATGGTGCCGAAGGTGATGATCTGCGCCACCTGCTCGCGCCCGTACTTCTCAGTGACGTACTGGATCACTTCGCCGCGCCGGTGTGTGCAGAAATCGATGTCGATGTCAGGCATGCTGACGCGTTCCGGATTGAGGAAGCGCTCAAACAGCAGACCGTACTGCAAGGGATCGATATCGGTGATCTCCATCGCAAAGCTGACCAGGCTGCCGGCAGCGGAACCGCGGCCCGGGCCTACAGGGATGGCGTTTTGCTTGGCGTAGCGGATGAAGTCCCAGACGATGAGGAAGTAGCCGGAGAACTGCATCTGCTGGATCGTCTTGATCTCGCGGTCCAGACGCTCGACGTATTCGGGCAGATGGTGCTTCAGCAGGCCTTTGGCGGCCATCGCTTCGAGGCGTCCACGGCGCTTCTCAAAGCCTTGCCGGGCGACATACTCGAAGTAGGTATCGATGGAGTGTTGCGCCGGAACTTCGAACTTCGGGAACGGCTCCTTCACCTTTTCGAGCTTCACCTGGCAGCGCTGGGCAATGTCCCATGTGACATCGAGCGCATGTTCCACTTCGGCGAAGTGCTGCATCATTTCCGCGCGCGACTTCATGTAAAAAACCGGGTGGGTGAAGCGCATCCGGTTGGGATCGCTCATCGTCTTGCCGGTCTGGATGCAGAGCAGGATCTCGTGGGCTCGAGCGTCTGAGGCGCGGAGGTAGTGGGCGTCGTTGGTGGCGACGAGCGGGATGCCGGTGTCTTTCGAGAGGCGGTTGACGCCGGGCATCACGATGCGGTCTTCGTCGAGGCCGTGCTCCTGGACTTCGAGGAAGAAATTGCCTTTCCCGAACATGTCCTGATACTGATAGGCGATGCTGCGCGCTTCGTCGTACTTGTCGGCGATGAGAGTTTCGTTGACATCGCCGCGGAGGCAGGCGGACATGGCGATGAGACCTTTGGAGTGCTGCGCCAGAAGGTCTTTATCGATGCGGGGTTTGTAGTAAAAGCCGTCGAGGTAGCCGGTGGAGACGAGCTTGATGAGATTGCGGTAGCCGTCCTGGTTTTCACACAGCAGAATGAGGTGGTTGTAGCGGTTAGATTCGGACTTAACTGTGTGGCCCTGCTGGGCGACGTAGACTTCGCAGCCGATGACGGGGTGGATCCCTTTCTCGCGCGCCTTGTTGTAAAACTCAACGGCGCCGAAGAGATTGCCGTGGTCGGTCATGGCCACCGAGGGCATCTTCTCGGCCGCCACGAGGTCCATTAACTGCGAGATTTCGCAGGCTCCGTCGAGTAAAGAATAGTCAGTGTGACAGTGAAGATGGACGAATGGCTTGTCGGACATTGCAGGGTACCACCATAGTAGCGAACCACACTTGGGGGGAGGTGGTAGGGACGGGCAGATTCGAACTGCCGACCTTCCGCTTAGGAGGCGGATGCTCTATCCAGCTGAGCTACGTCCCCGGACCCTAATATTGTAGCGCGGGCTAGTGCATCGTCTTGAGGAACTCGCCCGTGGTGGCGTCCACGTAGATGGAGAAGTTGCTGGTGGCCACCGAGTCGCCCCAGATCACGCGCCACGCCGGATTGGGAAACTGCTTGTTACCTTCCAGTTGGAAGGTCACGCGCATGTCCGGATTCTTTTTGGAATACTCAGCGGCTTTGGTCATCGCCGTTTTGTAGGCAGCCGGCGTGTCAATTTTAAAAGCCTGGGTACGGAACGATTGCTCCTGACTCTTCGGGGTGTAGGGCAGTTCCAAGCCCATCGCGGCGCCCTTGTCGAGACTGGACGTCTTCACCACGGAATAGGTGAACTGGCGCATTTTCTGTTTGCTGGGGGCGATGAACGTGACCTGCCAGGCGCCGGCGGTACCCGGCTCGCCCTTGGGTACACCTTCGGGGTCCATCGGACCCATGTTCAGCACTTCAATGTCGCCCGACCAGAGGCGCGCCTGCGGGAATACGCCATAGAAGGCCTTTTGGGCAGTAACGGGTTCCACCGGCGCTTCCGCCTTCTTTTCTACCTTCTTCTCGGGCTCAGACGAGCACCCGTAAAGACCTAATAGCAAGGCCGCCGGTAATAGTGCGCCAATTGAGAGAATGAGATGCCGTTTCATGATTAGGAAAGTCCTGATTTATTCTATCAATACTCGCCATTCTCACGAGGGTACCGTGGGTTGCGGGTGGCAGGTTTAACACAGTTGGGCCGTATTTTCACACTCTGCTGTGTGATAATACGGGCAACATAAGAGGAGGCCCTCAATGAAGTGTCCTTCAATTCCCAATTTCCTTGGTATGGCGGCTCTCTCCGCCCTATCCGTTTGCCTGGTTTCAGCCCAAGTCAAGCCTGCGCCCTCTCCTTCGCCGAGCCCTGGACCTGGCGGCGGCGCCGGTAGCGGCAACACTGGTGGGGGCTTTCCTGGTACCGGCAATAGCCGAACACCCACGAATTCTATACCCGGCTCCGGCCAACAGCGGCAATCTCCCTTCCCCACTTTCCAGCGCCCCATCTTCCTGCAGGGCAAGGTCATGCTGGACGATGGCAATCCTCCCCCGGAGCCCATCCTCATCGAACGCACGTGCGGCGGGACGGCGCGGCCGGAAGGGTACACCGACAGCAAGGGCCGCTTCAGCATCGAGTTGGGGCGCAATAGCCAGATGTATGCCGATGCCAGCACGAGCAGCCCCTCCGATATGCTTTCGACCGGTCCCAATAACAATCCGGGTGGCGGACGCATGATCACCGAGCGAGATCTGATGGCGTGCGAGCTGCGGGCCTCACTGGTTGGCTACCGCTCCGACATCGTCCAACTCGCCGGACGGCGCACTTTGGACAATCCTGAGGTGGGCACGATCATTCTTCACCGGCTGGCCAATGTGGAGGGTTACACGATCAGCGCAACCACTCAAATGGCGCCCAAAGACGCCAAGAAGGCCTACGAGAAGGGTCTTGACCAGATGAAGAAGAATAAGCTGGCTGAGGCCAAGGTGAGCCTGGAGAAGGCCGTAGAGGGATACCCGAAGTACGCCGTCGCCTGGAACGAGCTAGGCCGCATACACGAAGCGGACAATAACATGGAGGAGGCCCGCAAGGCTTATGCTGCGGCGATTGCAGCCGACTCGCGGTTTGTGAAGCCCTACGTACAGCTATCGGGCATCGCCATGCGGGAGAAGAAGTGGCAAGACGCAGTGGACACCACGAACACCCTGATCAAACTGGATCCCTACGACTTCCCCTCCGCCTACTATTACAACGCCATCGCCAATCTCAATCTGCAGAACATAGACGCAGCCGAGAAGAGCGCGAGAGAATGCGTGAAGCTGGACGCGGGGCACACGATCCCGAAGGCGAACCACGTTCTGGGGGTGGTGCTAGCCAACAAGCACGACTACGCGGGCGCGGCTGCCAGTATGAAGGCGTATCTCGCTTTGGTGCCGGACGGCAGGGATGGGGAGTTTGTGCGGAAGCAACTGGCGGATGTGGAGCAATCGCTGGCAGCGAAAGCATCCGATCCGAGGCCGCAACCATAACGGCGATTCGTTCATCAAAAAACCGTGTTGAAGTGTTGAAAGAATTTCCCTGGAACGCCGCTTAAGTCATTTACTCTGATTGACTTACGCTGGTGTTGAATTCTCCCGCATGTGTTGAAAGTGTTGAAATCCGTACAGCCCGGTACGGTTTCTTTGTTCCATTGTCAAAGACCGGGCGGAGATGTGCTCCGCCGATGGTAGTTAACCATGGGCGGGGGCGGCTTTGTGCTGGGGACTTGGGTAAGGTGTTGACAGGATTGGAGAAAGAAAAAGTCTTAGATGGTCATCGCTCCGTAGCCTCCGTCGAACGTCGTGAAGGATCGACCCGGCGGGACGAC
>JBDTMC010000502.1:0-5581 GCA_039934475.1 Bryobacteraceae bacterium
TCGTGGTGCCCGACAACCTGAAGTCCGGCGTCACTAAGCCCTGCCGCTATGAGCCCGGCGTCAACATTACTTATGAGGAGATGGCGCAGCACTACGGCGTGGCGGTGGTGCCGGCGCGGGTGGGCAAACCGCGCGACAAGGCTAAGGTCGAATCTGGCGTTCTTGTGGTGGAGCGTTGGATTGTGGCGGCGCTGAGAAAGCGGACATTCTTCTCGCTCGGCGAAGTCAACTCGGCTATCGCGGAGCTTTTGCAACGGCTCAATAACCGGCCGTTCCGTAAACGGGAAGGGACGCGGCGCAGTCTGTTTGAAAGCCTGGACCGACCGGCGTTGAAGCCGCTGCCGGTGGAGCGCTACCAGTACGGCGAGTGGAAGACCGCCCGCGTCAACATCGACTACCACGTGGAAGTCGACAAGCACTGGTACAGCGTGCCCTATCAGCTCACCCAGCAGGAGGTAGAGATCCGCATCACGGCTTCGACGGTGGAGATCTTTCATCGGGGCAACCGCGTGGCCTCGCATGCCCGCTCGCAAGCCGCCTACAAACACTCCACCGTTCACGAGCACCGTCCGAAAGCACACCAGCGGCACCACGAGTGGCCGCCCTCGCGTGTCATCGAGTGGTGCGGCAAAATAGGACCGTCCACGGCCAAAGTGGTGGAACACATTCTGGCCGCCAACCGTCATCCGGAGCAGGGTTACCGCTCGTGTCTGGGCGTGAAGCGACTGGGCGATACCTATCCCCACAAGCGTGTGGAAGCCGCCGCCAGCCGAGCCATCGCCCTCAACGTCTGCACTTACAAAAGTCTGAAGTCGATTCTTGAAAACAACCTCGACGGCCAGGAGCCGGAAAGCCCTTCCGAGTCCCAGCCGCCGCTCGAACACCCCAACCTGCGCGGATCCGGCTATTACGACACAACCGAGCCGCCTCCACTGCTGTGACTCACTTACTAACTAAGGAGACCTATGCTGACACAACCCATCCACGACAAGCTTCACACCCTGCGACTGCGCGGTATGGCTGAGGCCTTTCGCGAGCAACAGGAGAGCACCGATCTGCAGCGACTCAGTTTTGAAGAGCGTCTGGGACTGCTGATCGACCGCCAATGGAATTGGCGGACCAACCGCGCCCTGGAGCGCCGCCTGCGCAATGCGCGACTCCAGGGACCAGCCACGATCGAAGATATCGATTACCGCACCTCACGCGGACTCGACCGTCAGCAAGTGCGCTCGCTGACTCAGGAATCGGCCTGGGTCAAGGAGCATCAGAATCTGTTTCTGATCGGTCCCACAGGCATCGGTAAGACATGGTTGGCGCGTGCCTTCGCACAGAAGGCCTGCCGCGATGGCTACACGGCGTTGTTTGTGAAGGCGGCCGAACTGGCCCGCCAACTGGCCGCGGCCCGCGCCGACGGCAGCCATTCCCGGCAACTGCATCAACTGGGCCGACTCGATTTGCTGGTAGTCGACGACTTCTGCATGGCACCGATGACCGACGGTGAACGCCGGGACTTTCTGGAGATCTGCGACACACGCTATCAGACGCGCTCCACGCTGCTCACCAGCCAACTGCCGGTGACCAACTGGCACACTCAGGTCGGCGACCCGACGCTGGCCGACTCGATCCTCGACCGGCTGGTGCACAACGCCCACCGCATCGAACTAAAGGGAGAGTCCATGCGCCGCAAGCGCGGCCACGGGGCCTCAAAGGAGAAATCGTGAGTCACTGCCGCCGCGCAGGTTTCGACAGTGTTGAGCGGGGCAAGGGGGCTCAAGCGCCGCCCCCTCGCCCCACACCCCACTCCCCGCTCAGACGCGAAAAAGATTGACGGATGCCGATCACTCCCGCATCATGAAACAAGCCAGCGTCGCTTCGCTCCGATGGTGATCGTCATCGTCCCGGAATGGTGATCGCCATCATACCGGAATCGTGATCGGCTTCGCCGGAATACGCACGAAGCTGCTGAACCCGCGCGGCTTACGCTCGAAAAGCGCGGTCTCTGTTCAACATCCTTTTATGTTCCACTACAGGAACTCCCGCGTTGCCCCGTGCACAAACGTGCACAGATGGGCCAAATCCGAGCACGCCGGAAATAGTTAAAAGGAAAAGAGTAGGCCCGAAAATCGCGCCAACTGTGCCACACTCCTTTATGTTCCACTACAGAGATGTGGGGCCGAGGGCATCCACCCCACGCCAAACGAAGCCGTAAGAATCTGCAACTTTCTGAAACATGCCGCGCTCATCACCGGGCATTGAAAGATTATGGCAATCTTCTGGCGAAATTCACGAAAGAGGTGACGTGTCGCCCCCTCACCAGCCGCCATCGGCGGCTTCTTCGGAGCTTTCAGGTTATACGCGGTTACCGGTCGGTAACCTGTTGATTTGTTTGGGGCGTTATTTGCGGCGTTCCCGGTAACCTGCTAATTCCACATGGTTACTCCGTATAACCTCACGGGCGCGACTATCTGACCTCTTCGATCCTCATGCCTTCCGGTTTGGCGAAGAGTTTGGGGTCGAACGGGAGTTGCTCGTACATTTCAAACCAAAACATCTCGCGAATATTGTCGTTCTGCCGGGCAACTGCCCAAGGCCGTTCTGGATCGTCAGTCGTGAAAAGGAACAGTTGCGAATCGCCGACTTTAACAGTGTAGACAGTAGTCGGCTTGTCGCGAAGAACGGGTCCCTGCTTCGAGGTAGCCCCTTTCCCTTTGAAGTAACTGAGCTCTTGTCCGAACTCCAGATCGAGCAACGGATTCTTCATGTCGGAGGCTGACTTCGCCTGCCCGCCGTGGAATATCGGCAGGTGGCAGTTGAATGTCGGGCCAGGATCGACGAAGTGTCGGGCTGTCTTTGTGAGCAAATTCAACATCCAGACGTCCGGCTCATTGACGATCATCAGCCCGTGTAGACCCTGCTTGATATCCGGGGATTCCTCTGTCCGGCAGTAGCCATTCCCGGCTCGGTACATGGTCTTGGGCTTCGCCGCAAAACTCATTTCCGGGATCTCTGGACTTTGCAGGCGCACGGTTAACTTTGTCATCATCTCCCGTGGACCTTGGCCCAGCACAATCGAAACCAGCACACACATTAGCAATAGCGCTCTCATGCTTAACCACCACGTGCCTGTCCGAGGAGTGAACTTCCAGGGGCCTAGAACAATCCCTTGAAAAACACCACGCGGATAACGATAAGTCCAAACACTAGGATCGAGCCCCCTATCGTTACCACAATGCTGAGCAGGAATCGTCTCAGAAAGCTGCCACGATTTGCGAGTATCGATGCCGCCCCGACATTGGCCAACATCGCCAGCGCCATCCAGCCTGCGGCAGCGAACCGAGCCTGAATGTAATCTCCTACGGCTTTCGGCCCCGTTGTCAGGGCGTAAACGGCGACGCCGAGGTACAGCGCAAAGGACGCGATGAGGAAGCTGACAACCAATACGGCAAGTCGTATCCGATTGTGCCCCTGGACATAGCTCCCAATGTGGACCACCTTCCGCTCCTTTACACTCGGCCTTCGATCTCATCCTCCGTGCCGCACGATGGTCACTGGCAGACCTGCTTGTCGTTCTCGTCGGTAAAACAGATTTCTGACGTCACCTTCGTCTTCTGCGGTTGCTGTCCCTGCTGCTGCACAAGCCCCCATACGAAATCGAATGTGTTCATTCCGTATCGCGGATTCCCGAAATCTATGCCGTGCGTTGACTGAACCTGTGGAGCGGCGCTGCCACGCGATGTGGTTTGTCTAGGCTGCTGGGCCTGTTTCGACCACCGGAGGTAAACATCAGACCATAACGCGGTTGGCCTGATGCTGTTCGTGTTGAGGCCCAGAATTTTTTGCAAGACATCTCTACAGACGGTTGTACAGTTTGTACCGTAAACATTGTAAGCAGGTTGCGCAGCATTGGTGCTGTTGATCGCAGTGATCGCCTTCTGGGTCTCTTCTGGATTTGTTTGAATCGTCAGGCTAGTGTAATCACTCCTGATCTCATCAGCGCTGGTCATGTGGGATGCGTAGTTCGTGTTTCCAGGCACATCTCCGCCCAGAGCCATTCGGGTCTGGCTTGCGCCGTTCGCGGGACCAAAATCCATAATCGCCGACTGGCCGTTCGCTTGGTTATAGGCCGCCATCCAAAAATGTCCGGCAGTCCCCATCTCGGTGTAGAAGACGGTTATATCTCGGCCGTCCGGGTCCGTGTACTTCAGCGGATTGTTCCCGCCGTAGATGTACTTATTCAGCGTGTTCGACGGATTGAGGATGCGCTCGTCAGTCAGATTGATCGCGTCGGGGCTAGTCCATCTGCCCTGCGCCGAGCTTATGTATCTGGCCCCGAAGTAATCGAGGCCCGTTTCAGGGTCACTTTCGTTGAGCGAGCGAACCGTAAGCCCAACTACCTGCCAACGGACCGGCGTACCTTGTCACGGGTCTCGTTATAACCATATCGCCAGTTTTCTCCGATCACTCATTCCCCCCGCCGGAGCGCTTCGTGTAAAAGCGATTTGAGGAAGGTCTGGTATGGCAATCCTTTAGTTGAGGCTTGCTCGCGAGCCAGCGCAAGATCTTCTTCCAGCATCCGAAGCGAGATCACTTTGGTAGTGCCGGCAACCCGTGTGCGTAGAGCGCTCCGATCCATTCGCTTCAATTGCCCCTTCTTTGCGGCATCCGCAAAGTCCTTGTCGAGTTCCTTTCGATTTCGGTCCCACCACAAAGCCTCTTGCTGCTCATTCTCAAACTTAGGTATCCTACGTCTCGGCATTCTAGTTCCCCTTCAACAACTCCTCAAACACTCGGCGCAATGCACTGCTGGCCGCGTACGCTGTTACGGCTCGGATCCGGAAGTTTCGATTCGTCCAAACAATGACGAGCAGGCGGCCACCATCTGTCAAGCCCACTGATTTATACCGATCCTCGCCGTCTTCGGTTTGGTAATCCAACTCGAACGGCCCGTTGTTGAGGACCTGCTGGAATTCCAATGGCGTAATCCGATGACGCCGAAGGTGACGGATGTTGGCTTCATCCCAGTCCAACTCAGCCTCGCGGTCCGCCACACCTCTACTGTACGTTGGCGTATATACGGTGTCAATACTGGCGTGTTCAGGGTGGGGCGTTCCACGGAATCGGCTCGGTAGCGCTGCATCCCTCCCATTCACAGCTCTGGGGGTTACGAGACGCTTACACCAGCCCAATGAGGCCTGAACTCTCCAGCTAACGCCGCTCGTGTGCACTACGAGGTAGGGATTTATCATGATCCCTTCCGCTTGACCACAAAACCCAGGTGAAAGCCGCCTCAAAGACCATTGCGATGAAGAAACAAAGGCAAAGCAGGAGAAGGTACCGCCCCACCGTAAACCAGTAACCGTGAAGGACGTTTCCCTGGAAGAAAGGAGTGACCAATCCAGCCGTAACAAGGAATCCGATCCCGGCGATCAGGGTCCAACGCTTGTGCCTCCGGATGGCGGACTCAGCGTTTCCTATTCGCTCTGTCCGCCTGGACGGCAACACATCTAGGTGCGGAGGGAGAAGGCCAAATAACGTCGGGGAAGCGCCCCGTTGCCGTCAATCGGACCGGAAAGGACGAAAC
>JBDTMC010000503.1:0-5580 GCA_039934475.1 Bryobacteraceae bacterium
CGCCGGCCTCAACCTGCCGATCTCATTCAATCCGCGTGCCAGTGTTGGGGCTATCGGCAGTACCCCGGTGGCCGGCGGTGACGGGACGACCCCAGCCGCGACCAGCAGCCTCATTCCGCTCGGAAGCCTGCGCAAACTCACCGAGAACGACTGGGCTCTCTCCGTACCGAATGGCCTTCTTCAGGCAGTGATGACAGACCGCACGACGCGGGTCCTCCAAAGTCCGCAGGTTCGGGCCGTGGACGGCGAAAAGGCTTCGCTCCGCATCGGCGATCGCTATCCCTACGCGACCGGCAGTTTCCAGCCCGGCGTCGGAGCGGTCGGCGTCAGCCCTCTCGTCAGTACGCAGTTCCAATTTGCGGACGTCGGCGTCAATGTCGATCTGACGCCTCGCATTCATGGAGCGGATGAGGTGACCCTGCACTGCGAGTTGGAAATCTCCTCGATCAAGGACACGATCAACCTCGGCGGTCTTTCGCAGCCTATCATCGGGCAGCGCAAACTCGCGGTTGATATTCGAGTGAAGGACGGACAGGCCACCATCGTCGGCGGCCTGATGCAGATGCAGGATTCCAATTCGATCGCGGGCACACCCGGCCTTGGTAATATCCCCATTTTGAAACGCCTTTTTTCGAGCCAGGATCTGCAGAAGAGCCGCGGCGAATTACTCATCGCGCTGGTACCTCACATCATCCGTTCGCCGGAGATCACTGCCCTCAACACGCGAGGCGTGGCCGCCGGTAACGACCAGCAGGTGAAGCTGAACTTCGCGCCCAAGAAACAGGATCCGGCGAATGCGCCCGCCGTTCCTGCGGCGAAACCAGCCGTCGATCCCGGCGCGCCAGTTGCTACGCCCGTGCCCGAAGCCGCCAAGCCGCAGGCGCCCCCGACCCTCCCGAATCTGGCGTTCCTGCCGGTAGCCGCGCAAGTGCCGATGGGGCAGCCTGTCCTGGTGACACTGCAGCTTAATAACGCGAACGACGCCTTCGGTGCGTCCTTTCGCCTGAAGTTCAATCCCAAGCTGGTGAAAGTGGCCGATGTTAAACAGGGGACCTTCCTCTCCAGCGATTCCGCCCGTGTCAGCTTCTCTGAGAACACGCTCAACGACACCGGCGAAGCCATCATCCGCGTAGACCGGTTCCCTGGTTCCGGCGGTATTAGCGGTTCGGGTCCGCTGCTGACATTCACGCTGACGCCGCAGACACCGGGAACGGCCAACGTCACCGTCTCCGATGTGCTGGTACGCAACGCGCAATTGCAGCCAATCGCGGTGGACGCGCCCACGCTGGCGATTACGATTAAATAGGAGTGGGGATGCGCAACGTATGAAACGCCAACGCAGTCGCGGATTCACGTTAATCGAGTTAATCGTCGCCTTCACCATTCTGAGCCTGCTCACTGCCATGGCCGTTCCCCTGGCGCGTTACCGCGTCCGCCGCCTTAAGGAACGCGACCTCCGTTGGGCGCTCCACGACATTCGCACCGCCATCGATAAGTACAAGGACTTGGCCGACGCCGGCAAACTCGGCCAACAGAAGATCGGTACTGAAGGCTATCCTGAGAGCCTCGAAATTCTAGTGGATGGAGTGAAACTCCCGACCGCCGACGACAAGAAAATGAAGTTCCTCCGCCGCATCCCCAAGGACCCGTTCACCAACACTACGGACTGGGGCAAGCGCAACATGAAAGACGATCCCAAATCGATGAACTGGGGCGGCGATCACGTCTTCGACGTGTACACCAAGACTCTGGAGAAGTCAGCCGATGGCACACCCTACTCGGAGTGGTAGACGCGGATTCACGTTGATCGAACTGATGGTCGTTATGGCCATCATCACGATCATTGTGTCCATCGCCGTCCCGCTCTACCAGCGCTCCATCACCCGCGCCAAGGAGAGCGTGCTGAAGAATAACCTGTTCAGCATCCGCTCCGTGATCGACGAATACACCTTCGACAAGCAGAAGGGTCCGCAAGCCCTACAAGATCTGGTTACGGAAGGCTATCTCCGGCAGATCCCGGTGGACCCCATCACGGGCAACGCCGACAGTTGGAAGATCGTTATGGAAGATGCCATGACCAGCGTCAACCAAACCGAGCCCGGCATCTTCGACGTCCGCAGCGGCTCGGACAAAGTCAGCCTCGAAGGCACGCGCTACAACGAGTGGTGACCGCGCTTGCCGTCCCTCGCCAGAATGGCGATTTCAATTGTCGCGAGCGGCAACAGCAACGATAAGGGCCGGTCCAGCAGCGCCACAGCGCCATAGCTGGCATACCAGCCTGCCACCCTTTCATTCTTGGCGTCGATGACCAACACGACGCCGCCAACCTCCGACGCGGCCAGCAAACAACGTTTGCCCGCGGCCAGTAGAAGCTGTCCCCCAATTCCTTGCCCGTGCAACCTGCGATCCACAGCTAAGCGCGCCAAGCGGAAGCCCGGAACGTCATGACGAGCGAGCCCGCGCCTTACAATCTCCGGCGTCCTGGCATAGTCAACTGAGGCAGGACTCAGGCTGTAGAAACCAAGGATGGTTTTGTTGTCGGCATCGTCAATGGCAAGGAATGTTTTCGCGCCGCCCAGATCGTGGCTCTTACGGGCGTAACGGCGCAAGAATTCATTCAGCGCTGCTTCGCCACAGTCGAACGCTTCGCGATCATGTTTCTTGTTGATCGGCTCTTCATGCCATATCGGCAAGCTTATGACCGCTTTGGCAAAGCGCGAGCGGCTGCCAGCATTTTCGCATTCGGCGCGGGAGGATGTTCCAGCAGATCGAGAACGCGCAAGCTATCCCGTCCAGAGAGGGGTACATGGTCCGCCTCCGCAATGACCGCTTTGGCTGCAAGCAAGGCGTGACGAAGCACAAAATCCGTTAGATCGGTATGGTTCAGCGCCACCGCTCGCAATAGCAGCGCCTTTTCCTCTGCCCTAATTCGCAGGGACATCCGACTGTTGTCTTCAACGGCGATTCTCGGCATAGCGGCGACTCCTCCTTTCTTTCTATTGTACGCTTTCAAAGAGTACAATAGAGGCGCACCGGAGGCAAGGCGCTATGCCGTCGCCTAAATCATCTCGCTGAGTAGTTCCTTGCGCGGTTGCGGGATCACCACCATATTCACCAGCAAGCCCTTCTTCGCAATCACTGCCGCGCCGGCATCCACTGCCGTCCGCACCGCCGCCACATTGCCCGTCAACGTGCAGAACGCCTTCCCGCCCAACGCCATGGCCAGACGGATCTCAATCAATTCCACGCTCGCGGCCTTCACTGCCGCATCGGCGCCCTCAATCAACGACGCTACCGAGAACGATTCGATGATCCCCAGCGCATCAAGTTTTTCCACCTTCGTGTTCCCGGCGATGGCAGGGAAAATCGCCTCATCCACGTTCGGGATCACGAATTTGTCGATCACTGAGAAGTCGCCCACCGTCGAGCCGGCGTCCACCGCCGCCTGGACCCCGCCTACATCGCCGCGCACCATCACCATGTACTTGCCCGAACAGATGCTTCGCGCCAGTACCAGTTCCACCGGACCTGCCTTCAGCATTGCGTCGGAAACTTCATAGCCGGCGGCAATGCTGCCCAGCTCAATTAAGCCAATCGAATTCATCGCCATCAGGCTCGCACCTCAATATACTGTTCCGTCACCGCGTCCACCGTACCCTTGATGCTCGAGTGGACGTTTGCACCCAGATCCTTATCGCCCATCGCAGCGACTACCGTGCCAACTTTAACCTTATCGCCGACCTTTACCACCGCTGTTGCCGGTTTGCCCGCATGCTGCTTGAACATCAAACGCACCCGCTCGGGTTTATGAATCAAGGCGTCATACGGCGTTTCCCGCTCATATTGCTCGACCTTCAGCCGCTTCCGCAGCATGTGCAATGGAACCCGTCGAGCATTCTTCATCGGGTGCACCCGCACCGGTTTCTGTTGCACGAACTTCAACCCAGCGAGTTTCATGTCGGCTTTACCCTGGTCGCAAGCCTCGCGCGGATACAGATCTTCCGGACACGCGTACAACGTACACAGGCCACAGGAGCAGCATAGTTCCGACCACTGGTTCCAGATATCGCTTCCCGTCGTCGTGAAGCCCAGGCTGCGCATCACCTTGTGCGGCATCACTTCGTAGCCGAGCAAATACCGCGGGCAGAACTCGGTGCAGTAGCTGCACTGGTCGCAAGCCGACTTCCCAATCCGGTTCATTGATTCGAGAGGCTGGTCCTTGCGCTTCACCAGGTAGTGGTCCTGCGGCAAAACGATCAAGCCGCCGGTAGTTTTGGTGACCACCTGGTCCAAATCGTAGGTAAAGCTGCCCATCATCAGACCGCCCACGAACATGGCGAACTGATCTACGGTCGCGCCGCCTGCCAGTTTCAGCAGATCCCGATAGGACGTACCCAGCGGAACCCAGAACGACTTCGGGTCTCGCACTGCTCCGTTGATGGACACGAACTTGCGCGTAACCGGCTTGCCCTGCTCTGCTTCGAAGACGTTGTACAACGTTTCGACGTTGTTCACCACGCAGCCCACCTGTAGCGGAATCCCGGCCGCCGGAATCAGCCGCCCGGTAGCCTCGTACACCAGTTCGTATTCATCGCCGGAAGGATAGAAATCCCCCAGGAACACCATGTCGATGCCTTTGGCGCGCGCAAGAGGCTCGACTGACGCAATCGCTTCTTTGTTTTTCTCCTTGATGCCAAATTTGCCCTGCGGCGCGCCGGTCGCCTTCATCATCAGGGCCATGCCCTCAACGATGGGCTCCGGGAAGTGGTGCATCAACTCGAAGTCTTTGTGCAGTAGAGGCTCGCACTCGGCCCCATTGGCCAGCACGAACTCCACTTTTGAATTGGCTTTCACGTAGGTGGGAAAACCGGCGCCACCGGCGCCAACAACACCGAGATCCTTTAACGTTTGAGCAAGCATGTTTTACAAGCCGAACTGTTAGCGTAACGCAGCCGCAGGAAAGTGTGTGGGAAAGTCTAGAACTCTGCGACTGGCTCTGGTGTTTCCAACACGGTATTGTACTGCTCCAACTCCGCGTAGGAAACGGTCACCAGCGTCTTCTCCATATCCTCAAACGTGGTGATCATATGTTCCAGATGCAGGCCGGCCAGCTTCATGCACCACGGATCGGTGAGTTCGCGCCCCGCCTTCTTCGCCAGTTTCAACAGATCGGTGTGCTGCAGCGCCACCACACGTTCCAGCGTCTCAGTGCCATTCGTGAGCCAGAACTTGGTATCGATGGTGTCCGCGTGGCGAATAGAGATGCCATTCTGCTGCCACCGAAAATCGACATCCCAGGTGCGATCAAACGGGTCCGTAGCCCGAAACGAGCGGTAGTTCTCGATCATTTTTTCTATCGTATCACTCAAACCTGAGGTCGCTCGTTTTGCCCGACGGCTAAGTGTGAGCCTCAAAACCCGGAAGTATTGTGGTGCAGCAGAGACAGGAACTCGTCCCTGGTATCCTTGCGGTCCTTCATCGCTCCGCGCATCGCGCTGGTGATCGTTCCCGAGTGCTGCTTCTCCACCCCGCGCATCATCATGCAGAAGTGGCGCGCCTCGCACACCACACCCACGCCCT
>JBDTMC010000504.1:0-5570 GCA_039934475.1 Bryobacteraceae bacterium
AGTAGCTTACCGGGGTCGGAAAGTCGTGCCAGTCCCATTTTTCGAGCCTGACCACGCCGTGTGCCGGAAAAATTAGGACAGGCACGAGTTTCCTCCCTTGAGAAGTTCTGTATTTTCAGTAGCTTACCGGGGTCGGAAAGTCGTGCCAGTCCCATTTTTCGAGCCTGACCACTTGGGCCACGCCTAATGCCCGTTCTCCCCAACGCTCACCTTACCAGCAAAAGTCCGGTATACATACACATGATACGCTGCCACCAGTAACATCCCCGGAATCCACCACCACAATCCAACGCGAAGGCCATAGTCCGCGGCTGCCGCGTTATAGACGGTGAGGCCCAATGCGGGATTTGTATTCGAAGGCAGGACATAGGGAAATACGCCGAACGCCGCGCTGGTAAGCATTCCGATTAGGAACGCGCAAGACGATAGGAACGCTGCCATCTCCTGGCGCCGCGCCAGGAACCAAGCGATTGCACCGGCACTGCCCAGCGCCAGGGCGGGGAAGACAAAGCCCCACGGCTGGGCGCTGAAACTGCGAAGGATCTGGGGCTGGATTTGAAACGTCACCACCGTAGTAACTACCATCAAGCCCCCGACTACACCCAGCGCGATGCGCGCCATAACCTGACAGCGCCGTTGTAACTCGCCTTCCGTCTTCAGATTCACCCACAGCGCCCCGTGCAGTGACAGCGCGGCCAGCGCAAACACGGCCACCACAATCGTGTACCAATCCAGAACCCCTGTCTCCGGGCCAGTGCGGAAATTGGTCCACAGCGGCAGAAAGAACTCGCCTCCCTCATCGAAAGGCACACCCCGCACGACGTTGCCCAAGGCGGCGCCAAAGAAGATCGCGAGCAACGCGCTTGCCCCGCCAAACGTAATGTCCCATAGCGGCGTCCACGTGGGGCTGTCCAGATGGTTGCGAAACTCAATCGCGCAGCCGCGCAAAATCAGCAGCCACAGCACCATCATCAAGGGCAAATAGAAGCCGCTGAAACTCGCCGCATAGAGGCTGGGAAACGCAAAGTACAACACGCCGCCCCCGGCCAGCAGCCATACCTCGTTCCCATCCCAAACCGGCCCTATCGTCTTCAGCACCGTTCGCTTCTCTTCGTCCGTACGCGCAATGAGGAGCGATACGATGCCGGCGCCCAAGTCAAAGCCATCGAGCACCACGTACATGGCGATCATCACGGCGACAATGCAGAACCAAAGCACCGGCATTGCTTACGCCCTCCCCGCGGCGATTTCTGTAGGCCCGTGGTTGACCTCTCGTTGGATGAGGAACAGAAACAGAATGCCAAGTACGGTGTACATCCCCATAAATCCCATCAGCGTGAAGATCGCGTTGCCGGCTGAGACATTGGCGGACGCGCCCTCGCTGGTTCGCATGACGCCATAAATCAGCCACGGTTGGCGGCCCAGTTCCGCTGTCATCCATCCCGCGGTATTCGCGATATAGGGGAAGGGAAACATGAGCATGAGAATCCACAGCAGCGGCTTCATTGTGTACAGCCTTCGCCGCCACAACAGCAGGGTGGCAATGCCCATCACTCCGATAAACACCGTACCCAGCCCGACCATGATATGAAAGCTATAGAACAGCAACGGTATGTTATCCGGCCAATCCTCGCGTGGATGCTGATCCAGGCCCTTCACCTCCGCGTCCCATCGCTTGTAAGTCAGCAGGCTTAAGACGCCTGGGATTGTGATCGGGTTGTCGATTCGGCGTTTCTCCACATCCGGTTGCCCCAGAATCGCCATTGGAGCCGCTGATGAGGTTTCAAACAGTCCTTCCATCGCGGCCAGCGTCACCGGCTGTTTTTGCGCTATCATCCTGCCCTGGCCGTCCCCGGTGGGAAACGCCATGAGCACTGCCGCGACGAATCCACACACCACACCCAGGCGCACAAACGTCCGCCCGTATTCGGTATGCTTGCCGTTCAACAGGTAGTAGGCGCCCAGCGACGCCATGACGAACGACGCCGTCACCACCGCGCCGGTCATGTTGTGCAGGTACTGCCAGAATGTCCACGGATTGAACAGTAGGGCTGAGAAACTCTCCAGGACGATCTCGCCCTTCGGCCCGCGCGAATAGCCCACTGGATTCTGCATCCAAGCGTCGGTAGCGATGATGAAGAAGCCCGATAACCACGATCCGGCAAACACCGCGAATGCCGCAAACCAGTGCCCCACTTTGCCTAGCCGCTTCTCGCCGTAGAGGAACAATCCGAGGAAGCTCGACTCCAGAAAGAACGAGTACACGCCTTCCATCGCCAGTGTGTGTCCGATCACGCTGCCGGCCGCCTTCGAAAACCGCGCCCAGTTCGTACCAAACTGAAACTCCATCGGAATTCCAGTCACAACTCCCACGGCAAAATTAATCGCGAAGATTTTCGCCCAGAATCGGGCTGACTCGTTGTAGTGTTCCTTCCCGGTCCCGAGCGCCATCGTCTTCAGAATCACGATGAGCAATGCCAGGCCCATCGTCAGTTGCGGAAAGAGGTAGTGGAACGTAACGGTAAAAGCAAAGTGCAGTCGGTGCAAGGCCAGTGCTGAGTCCATGCTCCCCTTAGCGTCTCACAAAGACTACAATCGCAACAGGTAATTCCAATAGTTCAGCGCTACACGGTACCGGCGAGTTCGGTGCCGGCCGCCAATAGCTGACGAGTGTAGCCACAGACTGGCACAATAAAGGTAGTGACGAACTGGGCATTCGCCATCCGTGCGCTGCGCTCGCGAAATTACCGGCTCTTCTTTGGCGGCCAATCCATTTCACTCATCGGGACTTGGATGACGCGCCTCGCCACGGCGTGGCTGGTTTACCGCCTCACCGGCTCTGAGGTTCTGCTCGGCGTTATCGGTTTCGCCAGCCAGATTCCTGCCTTTGTCCTCGGCCCCATCGCGGGCGTCTGGGTGGACCGCTGGGATCGCCATCGAACGCTCATCGTGACGCAGGTGCTCTCCATGCTTCAGTCGTTCGCCCTGGCAGCACTGGCGCTATCCAATGTGATCACGGTCAACGAACTCATCGCCCTCGCCCTGTTCCAAGGTGTGATCAATGCTTTCGACATGCCCGTTCGGCAGTCGTTCGTCATTCGTATGGTGGAAAACCGAGACGACCTCGGCAACGCCATCGCGCTGAACTCCTCAATGGTGAATGGTGCGCGCCTGATCGGGCCGGCCATTGCTGGAGCAATGGTAGCCGCAACCAATGAAGGGTGGTGCTTCTTCATCGACGGAGTGAGTTACATTGCCGTCATCGCATCGCTGCTCGCCATGCGAGTTGCCGCCGGCAGTGGCGCAGCACCGCGGCGCCACGTGTTCCAGGAATTGGCCGAAGGCTGGAACTATATAACGGGCTCGCTAGCCATCCGCAGCATCCTGGTGATGGTGGGGCTTATCAGCCTCGCGGGCATGCCCTACAGTGTCCTCATGCCGGTGGTCGTTTCCGATGTGCTCCATGGAGGGCCGCACACGCTAGGGTGGTTGATGGCCGCCACCGGAGCCGGCGCTTTTGCCGGAGCCGTGTCCCTCGCCCTGCGCCGATCCGTTCTAGGTTTGGGCCGCCTGATCGCGCTCTCCGCTGGTGTATTCGGCCTGGCGCTTATCGCCTTCGCGTGGTCGCGCAGTCTGTGGGTTTCGCTCGCCGTGTTGCCTCTGGTCGGCTTTGGCATGATGCGGCAAATGGCCGCCAGCAATACAATCCTGCAAACCATTGTTAGCGACGAAAAACGCGGCCGTGTCATGGCCTTCTATTCCATGGCGTTTTTAGGAATGGCGCCCTTTGGCAGCCTCATCGCAGGCTATATCTCGGCGCGCATTGGAGCCCCGCGGACCATCGCGCTCAGCGGGGTCGTCTGCATTGCCGGCGCAGCTTGGTTCGCTCTGCGGTTGCCCGCTCTGCGAGACGTAATTCGACCCATCTACCGCGACTTAGGAATTCTCCCCGAAATGACGCAGGGCGTCGGAGAAGCCACTGCTCTCCAGACGCCCCATGCGCAGTAGCGTTCGGCTGGCGGCCGCGCTTAGGCCCGCCGGAAACTTCGGCCGATCAGGAATGCAACCACCCCGACGGCGACCAACGATGGCACCGGATTCCTCCGCAAAATGGCTCCGGCGTCCATGACTATGCGTTTTGTGTTGTTCTTCTTCAGGTAGCCGGACGCCTCCTCCATCTTCTCGGCTGCCGAATGCGCCATCTGGGGGCCGTCGGGCAATTTTGAAGCCTTGTCGTGAAGGGTATTCGCTGCGCTGCGGAGAGCGCTGGCGGCCGCGATGCGGTTGTCTTCAATCCGGTTGCTTGCGGCCTGTCCGAACTCTTGGGTCTTCTCCCGTACCGAACTGGCGAGATCGACGGCCCGGTCCGTCAATTGGCTGATCCTGTTTTCTGGCATGTGGTCTCCTCAGTTGCATGACAGAGCACGCACAATGCCATTTCCCCGGTATTCGAAACTTAAAGCGTTTACGAGGCGCACGCGGCCTTTAGGCGCGACTACGGTAACTCTTGCGCGCGTGGGCCGGGAAGGTTTTACCGCAACCTAACGGCGCCTCGCCTTCCCGGTATCGCCTGTCCGCCCTGTTTAGTTAATCGCCCGGGCTTCCACCCGATCGATCTGAAAGTCTCCGCCTGCCGGGTCCTCGTTGTAGATGACAATGGTATCCACAGGCACAAGCCCATTGGTACAAATCCGCAACTCCTCCCACTCATTCGTCTTGGCATTCCAGGCATTCGGGCCGGTGACGCCGCCGTTTGCCTGCAGCACCACATGGCCGGTCTTGACCTTCACCCAAGCCGAGACCATTACCGCGGTCATTCCCGCCGGCAGACTCTGGTACACGCCCGATTCATTGCCCCGGGCGACGATGCGGAGCATCTTAGTCAATCCACCGATTGGCAAGGTAGTCTGCACCAGGTACGTCGCCACTAACGTCCCGCTGTTGGAGCTGTGAATTGTCCAGTTTGCAGCAGCCGAGTTCACGCCGCAGTTCCCGTTGCCCATCTGCCAGAACGTGCTTGTCCCGCAGGGGCCGACGGTTTCGAAGTCGGGATTTACAGCCACGTTCGGTCCGGCTGGACTGTATGCAGGACAGCTCACCGCAGCCTGTCCCAAGAGAGTATTAGGCATCGCAATGGCTGTAAGGAACAGGCTCAGCATCCATCGTGAGCACTGGATTGGGCGACGAGGCACCCGGTAAATCGACATGGAGATCTCCTTGTTAGAAGCGGCGCGCCAGGCAAATACCCACCGCGTCAGATCATTCTGTGGAAGGAGTATACACGCAAACAAGGCAATTCAATCCCGCAATCGGCGCCATCGCGTCTAGGAAACCGTCCTCTGCCAGTCCCGGTATCCCAAAGCCAGCTCCTGTAAAAAAGAAAAGGGGCAGGTCCGAAGACCCGCCCCTCGACTTCTGTCTCCTGCCTTCGCCCTTCATATCCCAAAGGGACATCAAGAGCGAAGCTCTTGCCCTAGCAGCCCGTGGTGCAACGCCGTGTGCCGGAAAAATTGGGACGAATTTCCTCCCTTGGGAACTTCCTTATTTACAGTAGCTTACAGGGGTCGGAA
>JBDTMC010000505.1:0-5566 GCA_039934475.1 Bryobacteraceae bacterium
CATTCGTACCGCATAGCGATCGCCGGATCCGAAGCAGGCTGCGAAGGGAAGGGAATACCGAAGATCGTTCATCAACTTCACCTCGGACGTTGATCGACGGCCCCCTGCCATGTTCCGAACAGCGTCATCCGCTGCTGGTGAGGAATGCGCGCTAACCGAACTCGAACGCGAACCCAGAGGCCGTCTGGAATCATCAACTCAATATGAGAAGCGTCATTGAGGACCGTACAGCACTCTTATTTAAACCATTCACTGTAAACGACCTGGTTCTTGCGAACCGGATTGTTATGGCGCCCATGACCCGCTCCAAGTCGCCATTGAACATACCTGGGCCGGATGTCGCGGCGTACTATAGCCGCCGGGCCGAAGGCGGGGTAGGCCTGATCGTCACGGAAGGAACCTACGTGGGACGCCTGGGAGCGGGCTTTTACCCGGATGTCCCGCACTTCTACGGGGAGAAGCCGCTGGCAGGGTGGAAGAGAGTCGTAGAGGAAGTCCATCAGGCCGGCGGAAAGATCTTTCCCCAGATTTGGCACTGTGGCCTGGTTCCGGGACCCGATGGAACCTTCGGTCCTGGCGCAGAGGGCCCTTCAGGGTTTGCCGGGCCGGGGCAGATGGTCACAGACCCGATGACGCAACAGGCGATTGACGAAGTCATCCTCGCCTATGGCGAAGCTGCCGCTGCTGCCGAACGCCTGGGCTTTGATGGAGTTGAGATTCACGGCGCGCACGGTTATCTGATCGACCAGTTCTTCTGGGAAGCAACCAACCTGCGCACTGATCGGTATGGAGGCGATCTGGTCGCCCGTACTCGTTTTGCCGTCGAGGTAATTCGTGAGATTCGAAGTAAGGTGAGTCCGTGCTTTCCCGTCTGTCTCCGCTTTTCGCAATGGAAGCTGCAGGACTTCAAGGCCAAGTTGGCCCACAGTCCCGCTGAGTTGGAGCGTTTCCTCGAGCCTCTCGTCGAGGCTGGCGTGGACTTGTTCCATTGCTCGCAACGCCGCTTCTGGGAACCTGAATTTGAGGGCAGCTCGCTGAACTTGGCTGGCTGGACGAAGAAGTTGAGCGGCAAACCCACTGTCACTGTCGGGTCGATCACGCTGAACCAGGAGTTCACGCGCTCTTTTGCCAGTTCCGATACCGCCGGCGTGACGGGGATCGAGGAGTTGCTGGAACGTCTGGAACGCGACGAGTTCGATCTGGTCGCTGTCGGGCGCTCCCTGATCGCGAATCCATCCTGGCCAGAGATGGTTCAGCGCGGGGCAATCGACGAATTGCGGCCCTTCCAGAGAGACCTGCTGGCTGCCCTCGCTTAGAATAGGGGCGGAAACTGCCTTTAGCTCCTGGCCAAATCCAGCTGGCGGCGCTCTCGAGCGCATGCCGCCTGAATTTTCAGTATCCTTGGCTGTACAGGAGATAGAGGCTTATGGAACACCACGATCCTTCTCGGCGCGACTTCCTTCACAACACCGCTGCCATCGCCTCGGCGGCGAGCCTCCTCGCCGATCAGGTCATTGCCCAAACCACCAGCGCATCGGCCACCGGCATGCCGACGCGAATCCTCGGGCGCACCGGCGTTCCGATCTCCATCGTCGGACTCGGCGGTTGGCATATCGGCTCTGTCAAAGACGAAAACGAAGCGATTCGCATCATGCACACGGCGATCGGCGAAGGACTGACCTTCTTCGACAACGCCTGGGATTACCAGGACGGGCACGCCGAAGAGGTGATGGGCAAAGGCCTGGAGGGCCGCCGGGACAAAGTCTTCCTCATGTCGAAGAACTGCGAGCGCGACTATGAAGGCTCAAAGCGGAATCTCGAGGACAGCCTACGGCGCCTGCGCACCGATCATCTCGACTTGTGGCAGTTCCACGAATTGGTCTACGACAACGACCCCGACTGGGTCTTCGACAAAGGCGGCATTCGCGCCGCGTTGGAGGCTCGTCAGGCGGGCAAGGTGCGTTTTATCGGCTTCACCGGCCACAAAGATCCGCGCATTCACCTCAAAATGCTCGGCAAGCCGCACGACTGGGACTCCGCCCAGATGCCCATCAACGTCATGGACGCCCACTATCGTAGCTTTCAGAACGAAGTGGTCCCTGTGTGCCTCAGCAAAAACGTCGGAGTTCTCGGCATGAAGGGTCTGGCGGGTGGCCTCCCGCAAGGCCGGTTACTCAGTCACGCCGGTCTTACTGCCGCGGAGTGTTATCGTTACTGCCTCAGTCTCCCCGTAACCGCGCAAGTGATGGGCATCACCACGATGGAACAACTGCAGCAGGACATTGCGCTTGCTCGCGCTTTCAAACCGATGACTGTGGAAGAACGCCGCACGCTCTTGAACAAAGTAAAGGACGAAGCGGGTGACGGCCGTCACGAGCTTTTCAAGTCCACTAAGACTTATGATGGCCCGCATCATCGCCGTCAGCATGGGTTCGATTTGCAGCAGGCATAGTCGTGGGCTCGCCTTCTCCAGTAAATGGGACCAGGCGCCTCCAATAGTAGCCAGCTGATCGCTATCGCAGACTGCCGTTATTGTGCCGTTACACGGCCGTTAACCCAAGATGACCGGAATTCGAAACGTAGCGGCAGTTGGTGACCGCAAATCAAAATAACGCGAACTCCCAATTTTACAATCACATACAGCACCTTCCCCAAACGCCGCCCGTCCGATTTCCACCGGCCCCATGCTACCCTCCCCACGGGTACGAAAGGTATCCCAATAATGGCAAGGGCCACAACCCCGAAAGTCCCGCAAAGCCTCCCGTGCCATCTGTCTACGAGTCCCGCATCCACCGCCACATCAAGCAGACCCTCCAACAGCTAAAAACCATCGAGCAGTTGCTGCCCCAACTCGACGAACCCGGCGTCGATCTCTCCGAAGAAGTTCCCGAGGAGCCCGGCTCCCACGGCCAAGGCACTCAAATTGTCCCCTTCCCGGAGCCCTCCACTGACGCCGCGCCAACCGAAAAGACAAACGAACCTGAGTACGACTCAACCCCCGTGGAATCATCCGCCTGCGGATCAAGGAATTTCAAACCCAAACCGCTCGCACAGCGCGTCCGGTACCCCGTCTATCCTCGCCGTAAATCCGAGGTCGAACAAGCTGAGAAAGTAATCGCCTCACGGGGCTGCCACCGATACCGTCGTGGGCTTGCTCGCGTTCCCTGCGATGCTGATAACGAGTGGATACGTGCCGCTGGCGATTACAGGAACTCTCAGGTTCATCTGGGCGAGTCCTGCATACGTTGGCGCCAAGCCCGCAAATTGAATCTCCACCGACGTCCCGCCGATTGTTGCGGAGATCGGAGACCCGGTGGCGTTCACCAGGCCGGCGGGCGCAGCGCCATCGTCCTGCTGTGATGAAACTGATCCCTGTCCGGTAAAGAACACGGAAACGATGGACTGCGCGGCTGCGGGGTTTCCCGGTCCGTTGCGCGTTCCATCTGCATTCAGAACGGCAGACTGACCCGTTTCATCGGCGAACACACCTGGTGCGCTTGCTCGAACGTTGATTGTAGTCAGCGGCGATTCGGCGCCGCTCACACGCACCTTCAATGTCGCGCGCCCGGTCGCGATTGCAAATGGAACTTGAGCGTTGATCTGTCCCGGTGAGACATATAGCAGCGGCGCCGCCACTCCATTAATGGAGACAGACACATCGGTGAGCGAGATTGGTAAAGGCAACACTGATGCCGTAGCAGCGACCGGAGACAGACCCGTGCCAAAAATCGATATCAGCGATCCTGGCGAAACGGCATCCGTTGCAAAACTCGCCGCGTTCGTAACAGCGGCGACCGCCGGAGGATTCCGATTGGTCAGTCCAAACACCTCAATCGAGTATTGCGTTCCGACGTAGACTTTACTATCGGCGATCGTGGGTACGCCGAATTCGATGTAGCCGGCGATGGTGTCCGCCGTTTGTTGATTGCTATCGTACAGTTGCTTCAAGTCAACGGCATCATAGGCCCGTAAGGTCCCATTTTCATCCGTCGAAACAATCCAGACCACACTGTTCTTCGTGCCATTGGCAGAAACACTCGGTGTGGCGCCAATCAATCCTGTGTTCGTGGTGGCCGACGCTGAGGCCGCCTGACCGAGAGTTGCCTGCGCAACCGAAAACGCCTGCAATGTGGAGTATTGCGGTCCAACATAAATCGTTCCGTTAATGTACGCGCCTATACCCAACAACGGGTTCTTAGAAAACGGCAGTGACGCAAGCGCGCTCACATCGGTTCCCGTTTGGGCGCCACCCAAATGGTCGCGGTCGAGGAGATACATACGCCCCTCTTTGCCACCGGTAAACAGTAAATGTGGATGGCTGGAACTGCCCGCTTCGTCTGGTAGAAGAAGGGCGCCGCTCGAGCCGAGGTCAAGATCTGCCCCGTTCAGTACGTCTCCATTGAATGGCGCAAAGTAACCTGCCACCGATAGGTTCGGCGCCGGTGAGAGTTTGAGCACCGCATTTCCATAGTTGCTCCCTCCAGCACCGGCATCGAAATCGCCGTTCGCGACCACGCCATAAATGTAGCCATCGGAATCCGCGGAGAGACCCGCGCCACCGTTCCAGAACGAGCCGCCGTTCCCTCCCGGCGTCGAGTTGAAGGTGCCTCGCAGGCTCAGCGTGGTCGCATCATGAGCAAAAATCCATCCATGATAGAGCCCCCTGTCGCAGTGAGAGGTCCACGCAGAATAGACCATGCCGTTCACCAACAGCAACGCACCCCGCTGCTTGTGGGCACGCGAAACAAAATCGGGAGGCTGAATTACCACCGGACTCCCTGTTCGCTCGGTTCCGTTTCTGACGTCAAGTGCGTGCAACCGGAAAACGTACTGATTCCCCGATTCCTTGGTCTCCGCGATTAGGTAAATTGTGCCCGAATTGACGTCCACCACTGGCGTACCGATGATTCCAAGTTCTGGTTGAATAACCCCGCAATTTACGTCCTGAAAAGGAACCGTCGTGACACCCTTCTCCGGATCGAGAAAACTCACATGCCACAGCGCCCCTGCATTGGATCCGGAAGCGTCGTCGGCATCGAAGGCGTACACGCTGTTGTGCGCAGTCGCGACGAACACCACATTGTGTAAACCCTTGCCATCGATCTTCACTCGCCGCATGTATAGGGGCTGGGCGTAAATTGCCCCGTCCACCACGTGGGACATCCGCTTCCCGAATGAACCGGCCTTGACGTTCAATGGTGTCAAGAGTGTCTCGAACCGGTACTGACCGGTCCGCCCATTGTCGTTGTGATAGGTCGAAACATCCGTCTGCGCTATCAGCGCAAGTTCGACGAAAAGGAATGTCGTGAGCAATCGCAACATCAATGCCCCCCAAGGCGCGGTCTCCAAACAGAATACACAACCAGCACCCCCCTCCGTCCTTCACCCTCACCCAGGACCGCCGATACCCGTTTCCACAGCAGTGTTGGCCCTCCCTCCCGGTGTTATCGTGCTGGAGAGAGTTGATATCATGATCCGAACGCAAATCGGCCTCGACGAACATGACTACGCGCTAGCGGGAGTTTACTCGGAAGCCGCAACGGCAGTCGTCCCTGCCCACCCTAAC
>JBDTMC010000506.1:0-5524 GCA_039934475.1 Bryobacteraceae bacterium
GCAGAGGCTCTTATCCGGCGATTGAAGGACCCGGCTTTGCGGCCGCGCCTGGAAAACGAGATCAATCACGGCATCGCGGGTACGAGTTGGTACAACCACTACACCGCTACGGGTGGCTGGGAGGGCATGCTGCTGGTCTCGTTGACGAACCCGGAATACAAGCGTTTCGAGGGCAAGCGGATGAGCGAGGTAATCCAGACGCTGGGCAAGCCGGGAATCGACGTCCTTTTCGATTTACTAATTAATAACAATGGCTCCGTGCCGACCGTGTACTTCCATCACTCGGAAGAGGACATGCGTTTCGCGATGAAACAGCCGTGGGTCTCAATCGGCTCCGACGGGACTGCCGTGACCACCGATGGGCCGCTCGGAGAAGGCCATCCTCACCCACGCTACTTTGGCACGTTTCCGCGCGTGCTGGGGCGGTATGTACGCGACGATAATGTGCTGACGCTCGAAGACGCGGTCCGGAAGATGACGTCGGCGAACGCGGCGAAGGTACACCAATACGACCGCGGGCTGCTGCGCCCGGGGATGGCGGCGGATGTGACCGTGTTTCGCGCCGATGCGGTGATCGACCACGCCACTTACGAGAAGCCGCACCAGTACGCTACGGGAGTGGAGTACGTGATTGTGAACGGCAAGGTGGTGCTCGACCAGGGAAAGCATACGGGCGCGCGCCCCGGGGTGATTCTCTATGGGCCTGGACGTTGAGCGAATCGAATTTTAAGCCAGGGCTTTAGCGTATAAGGCGAGGAGGCGGCCCCATGCCTTTTCGGCTTGAGGCTCGTTGTAGACGCGCGAATCCGGCGGGCACCAGCCGTGGGCGGCGTCGGTGTAGACCTCGATTTCCGCGGGAAGGTTCGCCTTGGCAAATGTCTCTTTGAGGACTGTCTTATCGGTGGGGGATCGCTTGTCGTCGTTGTCGGCGATGGCGATGAGGAACTGGGCTTTGGTCTTCGCGGCTTGAAGGTGCGGGCTGTTTGGCGCTTCGGTGACGAGGCCGCCGCCATGGAAAGAGGCGACGGCTCCGACACGATCGGGCGCGGCGGCTGCGGTGCGTAAGGCCATCGGGCCTCCCATGCAATAGCCTTGGGTGCCGATCTTGCGTTTGGTGGCAACGGATTTCTGGCCATCGAGCCATGCGATGAACGCTTTGGCGTCCGTCATATGGGTTGTCTCGTTGAGAGCGCGTGCGAGCGGCATTACGTCCTGGATTGGCGTGGCGCTGCCGTTTTCCGCGGTGGGGGCTTTTTTAACGCGATAAAAAGGATTGACCACGAGCACGGAATAGCCGGATTCAGCGAGCCTTTTGCCCATCTGACGAAAGGCCGGGCGGAGTCCGAAGATGTCCGGCCAGATGAGAACACCCGCAGCCTTGCCGCTGGCCGGGTGCACGAAATAGCAGTCGGCGGCGCCGTCCGGGGTGGTCACGGTGACGTCCGATTCGGTGACAGTGACAGCATCGGCCGTTCGCGGCAGCATCATGGCAACGCCGGCTCCGAGAATGGCGCCGAAGCGTTTACGTGTCACGAGGCCGCGAGTTTCGTACTCTTGGCGGTCATTTTCAAAATGATCCTGATCACACATGGTCCCTCCTCATTGCCGCCCAGTTGCAGGGTGGAATCGACGTACGTACCGGACATTATATCCGGTCATTGGAAACTCTCGAAAATTTGAGTGACATCCCGGGAGTGCCGCCGTCTACAATCCATGCTTCGGCCGTTGCGGCAGCTTTTGCGCTCACCCTCGTTCACGGTTCCGTCGGTCGCCGGACTGGCGCTGGCGATTGGGGCGAGCACTGCCGTGTTCAGTGTTTTCGCCGCGATGCTGCTCCACTCGCTGGGCTTTCAGGAGGTGGGCCGTTTGGTCGCTCTGTGGCAAAGCGACAACGCTCACGGGCAGCAGTATGTAGAGGTCAGCTGGGCCGACTATCAGGCGTGGCGGAGCGCCGGCGATGTGATTGAAGATGTGGCGCTGGCATCGTCGGTGAATCTCGATTTCCCTTTGTTTGCGGGCGGCGAACCGGAGCACGTGGATGGCACGACCGTTACTGGGAGCTTCTTTCGCGTGCTGGGGGCGACACCGCTGGCGGGCCGTTTCTTTACGGACGAAGATGATCTTCCCGGCGCACCCGTTCGGGTGGTGCTGAGCCATTCGCTATGGAAGAGCCACTTTGGCGGCGACTACGGCGTAGTCGGCAAGCAATTCAAGCTGGGGACGAATGCGATCACGGTGATTGGGGTGACGCGGCCCGAGTTCGATTTTCCGCGCGAGGTGTCCCTCTGGGTTCCGGTGCGGCCGACCTGGCCGGATGTCGAAAAAAGCACGACATTGGGCGTGTTTAGGGCGGTGGCGCGGTTGAAGCCGGGTGTGAGTGCGAAGCAGGCGCAAGCGCGGCTGGCGGTGTTGGCGCGGCAGCAGGCGGCCACGCTACCTCCGGGTTCCCCTTCTTACGTACCATCGGTGACTCCGCTGATCGATGAGATCTACGGGGCGGCGCGCCCGGCGGTGTTGGTGTTACTCGGGGCCGTCTTGTTAGTTCTGTTGATTGCGTGCGCTAATGTGGCGAATTTGTTGCTGGCTCGCTCCACTGCACGGGCGCGCGAGATCGCGGTGCGCGCCGCACTGGGCGCGAATCGATGGCCCCTGGTGAAACTGCTTCTAGGTGAGGCTGCGTGGTTGGCCGGGTTGAGCGCGGGATTGGGACTATTACTGGCAGGGGGCGGTATTCGCGTGCTGGCCGCGCTGGCGCCGCCCGACGTGCCTCGCATTGCCGACGTCGCATTGGACTTACCGGTGCTTATGTTCGGCATCGTTCTGTCGTCGTTGACGGTACTGGTCTTTGGACTGGGGCCGGCGATCCACGCGGCGCGGCGCGATCCGCAGGAAGCGCTAAAGCAGGGCGGCACACGTACTACCAGTAGCCGTTCGCAAGCGAGTGTGCGGCGGGGTTTGATTGTTGCGGAGGTGGCCCTGTCGGCGGTGCTGCTGATCGGCGCTGGGCTGCTGGTAAAGAGTTTCGCGAAGTTATCGACGATTCATCCAGGTTTCCAGGCGCAACGCGTTCTGACGTTTCGAGTGACGCTGCAAAATCCCGATCAGGAATCGCGGCGCGCCTTTTTCACACAGGTGCTGGAGAGGGTGCGCGCTTTGCCGGGCGTGGAGTCGGCGGGCGCCGTTCTAATTCGTCCTCTATCCGGAACGGTGGGGTGGGACACTACCTACTTAGTGGAGGGACAAACTCCAACGGAGAGCGCGACGAACCCGTTCGGCAACTACGAAGCGATCAGTCCCTCCTATTTCGGCACGATGAACATTCGACTGCTGGAAGGCCGGGATTTCACTGAGGGCGACAACCATACCGCACAGGGCGTGGTGATCATCAACAAGGCGACGGCGCATCGCCACTGGCCACAAGGAAACGCGGTGGGCCGGCATATCCGTATGGGCCGCGATCCGAAGGCTCCGTGGCTTACTGTGGCGGGCGTAGTGGACGATGTCCGGTATCGCGAATGGGAAGCGGCGCGGCCCGATTTCTATATCCCCTATTTACAGCGGGCGCAGCATCGCAGCGATTTCGTGGTGAAGACGAGCGGGGATCCCAACGCGCTGGTGAAGGCGGTGCGGGGTGCGGTTTTCTCTGTGGACAAGAATCAACCGATCAGCAATGTGACGACGATGGACCGGTTGGTGGACGCTGCTTTGGCCCGAGCGCGATTCAATAGTATGGTGCTGGCGGCGCTGGCAATGTGCGCGGTGGCGCTGGCCGTGATCGGAATTTATGGCGTGCTTGCTTACTCAGTGGCACAACGCGGCGCGGAGATTGGGATTCGCATGGCGGTGGGCGCCACTCCGTCACGCATCGTCAGCATGGTGACGGGTGAAGGCGTGCGGCTGGCTGCGATGGGCGCGGCGATCGGCCTTGGCGGGGCCGTATTGGCTTCGGATTGGATTGTGGCGCTTCTGTTCAACGTCGATGGGCTCGACCCGGTGGTGTACCTACTCTCAGCAACGCTGCTGGTGGCGGCGGGTGCGGCCGCGTCGTCGATTCCAGCGGCGCGCGCCTCTGCGACTGATCCTGCGCGAACACTGCATGGAGACTGACGAATGAAACTACTTCCTGTCTTGCTGCCCGCGGCGATGTTAAGCGCCGTGTGCGCCTGCGCGGCCGCGGAACCACTGGCAGGCCGCTGGGAGGGCGCTGTCCATATCCCGGCGCTGGAGATCCCGCTTGTGATCGATGTCGCACCGGATGACAGCGGGCAGTGGCGAGGTTCGGCTACGGTTCCCGGCTTCGGTGCGAAGGGCGTGACGGTGGGCAAGCTCAAGGTGACGGCGGACACGCTGGCTTGCACCATTGACGGGGCGATGGGCGGGCCGGAACTGACCGCGCATCTGGCGGGCGACGGCACGTTGCAGGGCGAATACGTGCAGGGCGGCAATAAAGCGGCGTTGTCTTTGCACAGGGTGGGTGCCGCGCAGGTAGAATTGCCGCGCGTCTCCACGGCCGTTCGAAAAGAGTTGGAGGGCGCTTGGGAAGGCGAGTATGAACTGATGGGTACTAAGCGGAAAGTGTTTCTCGATCTTACGAATGAGAGCGGGAAACCGGCAGCGGTGAAGCTGACGATCATCGGCAAGCGTGAGAACAAGGTGCCGGTGAGTATGATCATTGACGATGTCCCCTACATGACCATCAGCTCCCAGGAGTTTCAGCTGTCGTTTGAATTACGTCACGACGCGCAGGCGAATACCCTGAGCGGTGATTTCACCCAAGGGCCGTTTGAAGTACCCGTTTCGCTGCACCGGCCCGTGAAGACAGGAGGCACCTCCAAATGAAGACCCTGAGTCTAGTGCTGCTGGCGATTGCGCCTTGCGCCGCCGAGCCTTTGTTTCACGGGGATGCCGCGCACAGCGGTGTCTACCAGACGCAGGGACCGCGTCAGTTTCACCAGGTAAAATGGCGGTTCGCGACGGGCGATCGCGTAGTGTCTTCGGCTGTGGCGCACGAAGGGATCCTTTTCTTTGGAAGTGACGACAACAACATCTATGCCGTGAATGCGGCTTCCGGACAGCAGATTTGGAAGTTTGCTACGGGCGGTCCGGTGCCTGCGACGCCGGCTGTGGACGGGGGGCTGGTGTATGCGCCCAGTTACGACGGCAAGTTCTATGCGGTTGACGAGAAGACCGGAAAACTGCGATGGAAGTTCACTACGGGGGGCGAGAAGCGATTTGAGGCGAAGGGTCTGCACGGGATGCAACCGAAGAATCAGACCATTGCCGATATCTTCGACGTGTATCTATCGAGCCCGACGGTTGGCCAAGGAGCGGTCTACTTTGGTTCGGGCGATGGAAACGTCTACTCGCTGGATGCAGCAAGCGGCCAACTGCGATGGAAATTTCAGACGGGAGACGTGGTGCATGCTTCACCGGCATTCGCGGGCGGCACGGTCTTCTTCGGGAGTTGGGACAGTTACTTCTACGCGGTGGATGCAGAAACCGGCAAGCAGAAGTGGCGGTTTCA
>JBDTMC010000507.1:0-5515 GCA_039934475.1 Bryobacteraceae bacterium
TCGACAACAACACGGTGTACGCGGCCATCAACCGCATCCGCGTCGACGACCAGAAGCCGCATATTCTGCGTACTCATGACGGCGGCTCGACATGGACCGAGATCGTGAAGGGTCTGCCTGACGGCCCGATCAATACCGTGCGCGAGGATCCCGTGCGCAAGGGACTGCTATTCGCCGGCAGCGAGCTTGCCGTCTACTTCTCGATTGACGATGGCGACAACTGGATGCCGCTGCGCCTGAACATGCCGGCAACGTCGATTCGCGATCTGGTCGTGCATAACGATGATGTAGTGGTGGGCACGCACGGCCGCGGTTTCTGGATTCTCGATGACATCACGCCGCTTCGCCAAATCAGCGCTCAGACGGCCACTGCCCCGGGGATGCTGTTTCAACCGCAGATTGCCGTACGGGTGCGCCGCAACGTGGCTACCGATACGCCTCTGCCGCCCGAAGAACCAGTGGGCCAAAATCCGCCCGATGGAGCAATCCTCAACTACTGGTTGGCCAAACCGGCGGCTGGCGGACTGACCATCGAGATTCTCGATCCAGCGGGCAAACTGGTGCGCCGGTATGCCAGTGACGATAAGACGCCGCCTGTGGATCCGGAGTTGAATGTTCCCACGTACTGGCTGCGCACGGCGAAAGCGCCGGGCACGGGCGCGGGCATGCATCGCTTCCTCTGGGATTTGCGATATGCCCCTCCGGCGACGCTCAACTTCGGCTATCCGATCTCGGCCATTTACGGCGATACGCCGCGCGAGCCTTTGGGTCCCGCCGTCCTACCGGGCGCGTACACGGTTAGACTCACGGCGAACGGAACCAGCTACACGCAACCGCTACAGGTAAGGATGGATCCGCGCGTGACAACGCCGGCGGCTGACTTGGAGGAGCAGTTCCAGGTGTCCCTACGAGTGTACGAATTGATCGACAAATCGTTCCAAACTCTGCAGGACGTAAGGAAGACGAAAGACCCTCGCGCGGCCGCGTTCGACGGTGCTGCCTCCCGCTTCCGGCGCGGTGGCGGCGGTGACAACTTCGCGGCGCTGAATGGGCAACTGGCGGGCGTGCTCGACGTGCTGCAAGGCGCCGATGCCGCGCCCACGACACAGGCGGCCGCCGCGGTAAGGCAACTGGAAGAGCGGCTGAACAAGCTACTGGCAGCGTGGCGTGAATTGCGCGGCACGCTCCGGTAGTCAGAGCTTCACGGACTTCAGGAACTGCGGAGGGCGGCGCGCCTTAGTGGCCTGTTCAAACGCAAAGGCGAGCCCGATCAGCTTGGCCTCACTCCATGCAGAACCAAAGAAGGAAAGCCCAACCGGTAAGCCCTTCACGAAACCGGCGGGCACCGTGACATGAGGATATCCGGCCACGGCGGCAGGCGTGGTACAGCCACCCGTATCGCGGTCGCCATTTACTAAGTCGGTAAGCCACGCGGGACCGGACGTGGGAGCGATAATCGCATCCAGACGGTGCTTCTTCACTATCGCGTCGATACCCTCGGCGCGAGAGAGGCGCCTGCATTTTTCCAGCGCGTCGAGATAACTTTTGTCCGTGAGCGGCCCCTTCTTTTCCGCCTGCACAAGAGTCTCCTGTTCAAAGTAAGGCATTTCCCGGTCACGATGTTTTTCGTTGAACGCGATCAAATCTTTGAGGGTCTTCACGGCAACCGCCGGTCCGGTGCGCGCCAGGTACGCGTTGAGATCGGTCTTAAACTCATAAAGCATGACTTCGAATTCGGCGTCACCGAGTTGGCTGACATTCAGATCCACCGGATCGATCACTTCCGCGCCCTGCTTCTTCAAGACATCGAAGGCGCCTTCCAGCAGGCGGTCCACGTCAGCGCTCGACCCCATGAACTTTCGCGCCACCCCGAGACGGGCGCCACGCAGCGCTCCGGCGTTCAATGCTTTGGTGTAGGTGTCTGCCGGCTTGCCGGCCAGCGCCGCCAGCAGCAGCGCCGCGTCGCGCACAGTGCGCGTCATCGGCCCGGCCGTGTCCTGCGTATGGGAAATCGGGATGATGCCCGCCCCCGGCAACAATCCAACGGTTGGTTTGATGCCGGCCAGCGAATGGATCGATGCGGGAGATGTAACCGAGCCATCAGTTTCCGTGCCAACAGAAACAGCACAGAGATTAGCCGCGGTAGCCGCACCCGAACCGGAACTGGAGCCGGACGTGTTGCGGTCGAGCGCATACGGATTGTGCGTCAAACCGCCGCGGCCACTCCATCCGCTGACAGAGTGCGAGGAACGAAAATTAGCCCACTCGCTGAGATTCGCCTTGCCGAGAATCACAGCACCGGCCGCGCGCAGGTTGCGCACGATAGGCGCATCGTCGGCGGCGATGTGATTGGCAAGCGCGAGGGAACCGGCGGAGGTCTTCATTTTGCCCGCCGTGTCGATATTGTCCTTCACCAAAACCGGAACGCCATGAAGCGGGCCTCGCGAGCCTTTGGTCTTGCGCTCCGAATCGAGACGAGTGGCATCAACGAGCGCATCGGGATTGAGTTCGATCACTGCGTTCAGTGAAGGACCTGCCTTGTCGAATGCTGCGATTCGCGACAGATAGAGCTGGCAGAGCTGATGCGACGTCAGACGCCCTGATTGGAAAGCCTGCTGTATGGTGTCAAGCGTAATCTCTTCAAGCGCCACGGAGGGACTCTGGGCGGCTGCCCCAGCAGCGGCAGTCAACTGGAGGAACAAACGGCGGTACATTGCAAACGATTATTGCAGCGTTTGCCGAAGGGAAATAGCGTACTAGGACGCCTACACAGGAACTTTAGCGATATTTCTAGGGTTCTTGGCCGTGAGAAGAAGTCTAAAGGATCACAATCAGACTATGTCAATTTCGAGCGCACTGCGCCTATCAGCCCTGTTAGCTTCGACGGCACTTCTGTTGTCTGCGACAAGTGCTTTGCCTCCCACCTTCAGCCCTCCGGCTGGAATCTACAACGCGACGCAGGTTGTTTCCATGGCCAGTGCCACTCCGGGCGCGGTCATTCACTTCACACTTAACGGCTCGACTCCCACCGCGGCGTCACCCGTATATAGCCATCCCCTCGCGATATCCGGCAGCACCGTGGTTCGGGCTATCGCCAGCTTACCCGCTGAGCCCGACAGTGCCGCATCAGCCTCGTTCTATACAATGCAGACATTCCCATCGCAAGCCTCCTACCAAGGCGGCTTCACCGATGCCAGCGCGCTGACACTGAACAGCCCGGCGGCTCTCAATGGAACGCGTATTCGGTTGACTTCCGCGGCCGACGTGGTAGCAGCCAGTTCGGCCTTTCTCACGGCTCAGCCTGACATCCAGGCGTTCACATCGGACTTCACCGTTCAGTTCACCGACGCTGTCGCCGATGGCATCACGTTTTGCATCCAAACCGACCCGCGCGGCGCTGCCACCACCGGCTTTGCCGGCGGCGAACTCGGCTACGGGAGCATCACCCCCAGCGTGGGTGTGAAGCTCGACCTCTTCAATAGCGGCGGCTTGGCGTCCACCACGGGACGATACACCAACGGAGCTACACCGGATCAACCTGAGCTCGACATGTCGGGTTCCGGCGTTGTCCTGGATAACGGTCATCCGTACATGGTCCACCTCAACTACCAGAAGCCGGACCTGACGATGCTGGTGGTGGATGCCACCGATCCCTCTGCCAACTACTTCACGAAGTTCAATATCGACATTCCGGCTACCGTTGGAGGCACCAAGGCGTTTGTCGGATTCACTGCCGGAACCGGCACGCTGACCGCGACGCAGGAGATCCTTAACTGGAACTACTTCTCGATTCCCGCGACAGTTCAATTCGCGGCGTTCACGCCGACAGCGTCAATCTTCGCGAGTGGCTTCCAAGTGACCGGCTATTTGCAAACGGGTGCAGCGAGCAATGGCATCGACCCCACGACAGAGAGCGTTACGTTGAGTGTCGGCGCTTATACCGTGCTGATACCGGCGGGTTCGTTTACCGTCAACTCCAGTGGAGCGTTTGTCTTTAGTGGTCCGGCGGCGAATGCCAATGTGCGCTCCTTCGCCATCATCCCGATGGCGCCCGGACGCTACTCGTTCCGTGCCCAGGTGGCAGGACCGAACCTGACGGCGCAGCCCAACCCGATCACCGTAAGCCTCCGCGTTGGCGATGACGGCGGCCGCGCTAGCGTGTCCTTCTAGACCGGCGAGGAGTTAAGCCGAAGTGAAAATGGCTTTCGTGTACGCTACACGGAAGCCACACATTTCGTAGTTATGTTGGGAAATACTTCCCGGCGTTGCGGACGCGGTTGCCATGTCGCAACCGCGCTCCAAGGCGCGCCGGAGGCGGGCGCGAATGAGGGCCGTATGGATGCCGCGGTTTCGCGCCGCGGGCAACGTTGAGTCGGCAAAGAAACACGCCAACCCTTCCTGAACACTTAGCGCGGCGCCACCCTGCACATCCTCCCCAATCTGAGCAACCCAAGCTACCGAACTGTGGAAGATCGCATTCCCCACTGAGTACTCCGTATCGCTCATCGCTTCGCGCCCCAGAAATCCATGCAGCATGAGGCGTGACCACATATCCGCTTCGTCCGCCCGCGCGGGACGAGTGGTGATGCCCGCTGCCGGAGTTGGTATCATTTCCCCATACCGCAGCGTGCGGACAAGAACGTTAGTGAACGCTGAAAACCGATAGGCGCGGGCGGCCATGAGTTCCTGCAAAGTTGGGTCGGCCAGCGGACACAGGTGAACCACTGCGGCACTACCGCGCGAACGGAAGAACTCTTCCACAGCCTCGAGATCGGCAACCGTCACGGGACCGTTCATACCCAAGCCCACGGCGTGCGTTAATGGCGAGTTGAGCCCGTGAAAGGCGGCGTATCCGCCGCTAGTTGACAGCGAAGCGGCCCCGGAGGTGGGGCGAAGAGCCGCTTCCGCATCCGCGCAACAGGCAGCACCTAAGGACTCGGCAAGCTCAAGGCGGCGTGCCAAGGTGTGATCGGCAAAAAGCATCGCTATTTATGATACGGGACTTTTACTTCTTCGGAGGAGGAATTGCATCGCCCAAGTTGATGGATCCGCCGCCTTCACTCACGTAGTTGCGGTTCCAGGATGGGATCTCAAACGTCACATTGCCATTCACGATGCACTGGCAGCCGAGCCGGGAATGGGGCGTCAACGCGGGAGCCAATTCCACGCGGTCGGCCTCATCGTCCTCCATCTCGCTCAGATTCTCATCACCGGATTTTACGATGACGTGGCACGTCGTACAGGCGCAACTCCCGCCGCAAGCATGCTCCAGGTGAAATCCGTGATTCAAAGCAATATCCAAAAGAGATCCCTTCTTTCCATGCTCTGAATAGGGCATGGTTTCGGGATCGTAGTCGACGGTGATGTTGGCCGGAAGAACTGTTACCTTAAACACATGGACAGGATAGCATAATATGCGACCAGTTTAGTCGCAGATCCCTACTGGGCCGGGAAGTATAATGTGTACGCTTGATCTGTCACCGCGTAGAGCGGAATGAACTTAACGACGCCGGCG
>JBDTMC010000508.1:0-5510 GCA_039934475.1 Bryobacteraceae bacterium
CCCCGCTTCCGGGCGGCGATCGAGCCCTGGAAGATCTCGTTTTCGCGAACAAGCGACACCTGGCTCCGGACGTCGTTGAGCCGGATGTCGCGGAGGTCAACTCCGTCGAGCTCAACGACACCAGATTCCGGGCTGCGCAGACCATAGAGCATGTTGACGAGCGTGCTTTTGCCACCGCCGCTGTTACCACGAAGGCCGACGCGAGCGCCGGCGGGGATCTCCCACGTCAATCCTTCCAGCACTCGTGGATTGTGTGCGTAGCCGAGGCCGACGTTGCGCAGGGAAACAGCGATGCCCGCGGAATTCGCGGGGAGCGGCTCGACGCCGGTGTTCTCCAGTGGCAGGTCAGTAAGGTAGCCGAGTTTGTCTACGGCGGCCAGCATGTCGTAGAACACTTCCAGCGTTTTGCCGAACTTGGTGAAGCCACTGACGACGAGCGCCACCACGATCTCAGCGGCGATCAACTGGCCGAGAGTCAACTGCCGCTGTATAACGAGCCAGCCGCCGACGCCGAGGAGGACTGAGCTGGCCGCGGCCTGAAGAATGAAGGAGCCAACAATCTGGCGCAAAAGGATGCGGAAATGGCGGCTACGGTACTTCAGCCAGTGCGAAGTGAGGGTATTGGTGGTGACAAGGGCGAGCGAAGTACCATTGACGCTCTTGAAGGTGAGCGGGTGGCGCGCCAGCTCCTCCAGCCAAGCCATGAGTTCGTATTTGGCTTTACTCTCCTGGATGCTGGTGGCTACCGCACCGCTGCCCATGGGGAAAAGGACGATGGCGATGGAGGCGAGCAACAGAACGTCGAAGGCGAGCAGCCAGGGGTGGTAAACCGCGAGCAGAATCATGCCGATGACGGTCTGCATAAGGATGCTGAGTCCATCGATAAGGAGCATGGCGGCACTCTTCTGGACCGTAACGACTTCCAGGAAGCGGTTGACCACCTCCGGTCCGTGGCCGCCATCGAAGGCTTCTGGACGAGCGCGCAGTACCCGATGAGCGACGTCACCGGCGACTCGCACGAAAAAGCGGCGTTGGATGATTTCGACGATCCAAGTTCGGAAGCCTTGGAGCAGGGTGGCAAAACATAGACCCAGGAAAACGAGCAGAGTGAGAACAACCAGAGGCTGGAGTAGAGTCCCGAATGCCACGGTGTTTACCAAAGACTGCGTGGCAATAGGGACGACTAGGGTCATTAGGCCGATGGCTGCTGAGTAGACGACCGCCACCCACAAGTCGCGCGTTTCTGCCCGCACCAGAAGCCGCAGGCGGCGAAAGGGCGGAATCCCATGGTGTTGTGATGAATCTTTATTCATGAAGTTGTGTTCATCTGACAGATGAGCCTGCGCAGAAACAGGTTGCAACGATTTATGCGAAAGTTTAGATACAAGAATATTCAGGAGATCGGACACGCAGAGCTGCACGTGTATACTGTGAATCGAGAGGGAGCCTGAGACATTGCCAACGCGGTTACTCATTACCAAGGAACTGGCGACGATGTTGGGGGTGCTAGGACACCCGCACCGGATCCGGATCATTGAGGAGCTGCGGCATCGGGAACTGGACGTGAACTCGCTCCAGAAGGTGCTCGGGATTACGCACTCCAGCGTGTCGCAGAATCTGTCCGTCTTGCGGTCGCACCGACTGGTGACGGAGCGCCGTGAGGGTCGGCACGTGATCTACAGTCTGACGAATCCGAAGCTGGCGGTGTGGCTGGTGGATGGGTTGCAGTTTTTGGAGGCGGAACTAGTGGCTCAGTTGGAGATCCGGGAGGCGGTGGCGACTGCACGGAGCATTTGGGCGGAGCCGCCGGCGGAGTCGAGTGAGGATGAGGTAGGCGTGAAGGCGAAGCGCGCCGGGGGGTAGGGTGGCATGTTTCCCCGCGGTTAACGGATTATGCCGAACGGATCGCTCTTTGAGGCGTTTCGATTGCAGATCTGAGCCAACCTCTCTTCGAACGATCGGTCTAGGCCAAAGCGTATCCGCGAAAGAGTGGGCTTTTCTTTTTGAAAGAGCGCGTAGGCACAAAAGTCCACGGCCTGGATCATGTATGAGGTTCTGGAAGGTCTGAAGACCGGGTCTTCCAGAATGTTCACTGTCGGGAGATTTCGATACTCCTTACCATCCGGCCAAGTTCCCAGGTTGCTTCGAATTGGGTTGTATACGGCAAGCCTGCGACAAAGCTGGGTGATCCACCGGTTTCCGCCCTCGTCAAACAAGAGAACGGCCTGGCTGCCAGCCAGCTCCATCGCTTTTTGGATTCGGTTCAACAGTCGTTCGAGGAGAACCTCACGTTCGGATACGGGAGTTCCTTGGCGGAACGCATTGAGCAATGAGACATTGGGCATGGTGGCGACAAGAGTCAATAGTTCCTTGAAGATCTCGCATCTTCGATGCTGTCGTATTCCGCGATTCTTCTGGCCCAGTCGGCCCCTTCCTGAAGTGAACTTCGTAGCGTGTAGTTCAGTGGTGGTATAGATATCATCCGACGTCTTGAGCGCACGGCGAAAGTTCTTGAGGAGCGCGAAGCACTCGCGATAGTTGAGGACTGGAACCACCAGGGCAGAGAATCCAACGCAGGAGTCATCGCCGGTTTCGTCTAGGTAAACGAAATGCACTGAGGAATTTCAGATTATATCACCTGTTTATTTGTTGCGTCGCAATTGCAAGAATGACATAATTGAATTGCGGGGCTGAACCCTCTATCTTAGGGGGGCTAGGTTCTGCATTGGACTGTGAATAAAGGCGGCCTGCTTGAGGGGCCGCCTTTATCGTTTACAGCCAGTTCTCTCCCTGCTACTTCGCCGACTCCAGAAGGGCATACGCTTCACGCTTCGATAGGCCTCGGAGGTGTGCCGCCTCCTTGATGGCGTCCATGCGGGGGCGGCCTGATTTGATTAGCTCTTCGACGTGTTCTTCCAGCGTGAGGTCCGGCGGCGGGGCGGCGACTCCCTTTCCGATCAGGAGCGTAAATTCGCCTTTGATGGAGGGGCGGGCGGCCAGAGTGCGGCGAATCTCGGCGGCGGTTCCGCGGAGGAACTCTTCGTGCAATTTGGTTAGCTCGCGGGCTACGACCACGAGGCGGGGGCCGAGGAGGGTTTCGATGTCTTCCAGGGCCTCCAGGATGCGATGGGGTGTCTCGTAAAAGATGACCGTTGCGGGGATGGCGGCGTGCGCTTCCAGCACTTTGCGGCGCTGGGTGGTTTTGGCGGGGAGGAAGCCTCCGAAGTGAAAGGCGTCTGTGGGTAATCCGGAAGCGGCGAGCGCGGCGAGGATGGCAGACGCGCCGGGGATGGGGATGACCGTGACGCCGCGTTCTACAGCGAGATGGACGATGCGGTAACCGGGGTCCGAAACGAGTGGCGTTCCGGCGTCGGAGATGAGGGCTATGGAATCGCCGAACTCGATGCGTTCGACCAATTCGGCGGCGCGGGCGGCTTCGTTGTGTTCGTGGTAGCTGACGGCGCGGGTTTCGATGCCGAAGTGGTCGAGGAGCTTACGGCTTTCGCGCGTGTCCTCGCAGGCGATGAGGTGGACTTCCTTTAAGACGCGGACGGCGCGGTAAGTCATGTCCTCCAGATTGCCGACGGGCGTGGAAACTATGTAGAGCTTACCGGCGGGCATTCTTCCTCCGTTTTTGCTTCCGGAACTGCCAAAGTGTGGCGGGCAGCCCATTCGGCTCCCGCCAACACAATCATGGAGGCGAAGAAGCTCCACAGGATGATGCTGACGGAGTTGATGAAGGGACCGTATTCGCGCTGCAGTTTGGCTCCGAACCAGGGCCAGGTGAGCAGGTTGATGTACTTCAAAACTTCCAAAGCGCCGCCGACGAAGATGGCTGTGGGCAGGATCTGCCGGAGCGGGATGCGACAGTTGGGGAGGCGCCCGTAGACCAGGAGCAGGATGATGATGATGATGGGGGCTGCGGCCAGTTTGAAAATGCCGCGCGTCAGGACGCCTGACATGTAGGATGCAGGCGGGAAGAGGCTCGACCAGAGTTCCTGATTCCAGGCGGTGAGGACGGTAGAGAGCAGGATTAGGCTGCCACAAGCGAAGATGAGTCCCATGCTGAGGAGCTGATTGCGGAAGAAGCTGCGATTTGTTTTGACTCCCCAAACACGGTTGAAGGCAACTTCCAGCGGTTCGAAGACACCGTTGGCAGTAAATAGCAGCATGATCATTGATGGCCATGCGATGGGCCGTAGGGCAGCCTCGAGGTTGCGGCTGAGGAACTGGGCGTTGCCTGGCAAGTAGTCACTGAGGGCGAGGTAGATGGCTTGCTCCGCCCCACGCCAGTGGAGGACGTAGCGACAGAAGGACGCCATCACCACCATGAACGGAAAGAACGAGAGCAGAACGTTGGCGGCGATGGAGAAGCCGTAAACGTGGACTTCGGTCTCCATCCAGTAGTGCATGGTCGGCCTGATGAGATTCCAGAAGCGCACAAACGAGGAATCCTTGGCCAGATAAAAACGCGGTGTCACAGGTGTACTTCCAGTGTAACGCCGTCTTTGTAGTATAATTTCCCGTATGGATTCGATTGACCGGGAGATTTTGCGGTTAATACAGCAGGATGGACGTCTTTCCTACGGCGATCTTGGAACGGAGGTTGGCCTGTCGGTCTCCGCGGTGAACGAGCGGTTGAAGAAGCTGCAGGCGGCGGGGGTTCTCCGCGGGTGGGTGGCGCTGGTGGAACCGAAGGCCGTGGGCCTGGATATCTGTGCGTTTATCCAGGTGCTGGTGGACCGTCCTGCGAATTGCGGCCCCTTCCTGGCCAAGATGTCGGAACAGCCTGAGATTTTGGAGTGTCACCACGTGACCGGAGACTTTTCCTACTTGTTGAAGGTGAGGGCGCGGGACACGTCGCAACTGGAATCGATTATGTCGGACGTGATCAAGGGCGTACGTGGGGTGGTGCGAACGCAGACGCTGATCGTGCTGTCTTCTCCTAAGGAGACTACGGCGATGGAAGTGAGGGTCATATGAATTTCAAAGGGACGATTGTTCCGTTGATTACGCCGTTTCGCAAAGACGAGACAGTGGACTTGGATACGCTGGCGCGGCTGGTGGAATACTACGCGGCGCGCGGCGCGACGGCTTTGATGCCGACGGCGTTGACGGGCGAGGGTCCGCTGTTGAATGAAGAGGAGACGCGGACGGTGTGGGACACGGTGTTCGCACTCTCTCCGTTGCCGGTGATTCCGGCGGTGGTGACTACGCGGACGAGGACGGCGATCCGGTTGGCGGAGTATGCCTATCAGCATGGCGCGGCGGCCTTGATGGCTGCCCCTATTCTGCCCGAGCTTTATGCAGGTCGATCGCCGGACGATGCCGTTGGGTTCTATGAAGACGTGGCGGCGGCGACACCACTGCCGCTGATTCTCTTCAACTATCCTTCGCTGACCGGAATCGACTTGACGGCTCCGGTGGTGGCGCGGCTGGCGGAGATCGAAACCGTAGTTGCCATCAAGGAGAGCACAGGGGAAGCGCGAAGAGTGCATGCCATTCATCGG
>JBDTMC010000509.1:0-5491 GCA_039934475.1 Bryobacteraceae bacterium
CTTTATGCGACGCCTCCGGGACCGCTTGAGCGGTCTCACATCACCCAGCCGTTGGTCACCGGCATTCGAGCCATCGACGGTTTGATGCCCATCGGCAGGGGACAAAGGGTCGGACTTTTCGGCGGTAGCGGCGTCGGCAAAAGCACGCTCCTTGGTTCCATGGCCCGTCACAACCAGTCTGACGTTACCGTGATCGCCCTCATCGGAGAGCGCAACCGCGAAGTCCGCGCGTTCCTCGACCACGACCTCACCCCGGAGGGCTTGAAGCGCAGTGTAGTCGTTTGTGCGACTTCCGATCGCCCGGCGCCGCTCCGCTTGCGAGCCTGCTTTGTGGCCCTTGCCGTCGCGGAATATTTTCGTGATCAAGGTGCAAACGTGCTGCTCGTCGCGGACTCGGTGACCCGTCTCGCCATGGCGCAGCGCGAAATCGGACTCGCGGCCGGCGAACCGCCCGGACAAAAGGGGTACCCACCCTCCGTCTTCAACTTACTGCCGAAAATCTTCGAAAGGGCAGGGAACTTTGAAAAGGGATCCATCACCGGGTTCTTCACCGTCCTTGTGGAAGGTGACGACTTTAACGAACCAGTGTGCGATGCCGTGCGCGCCATTCTCGACGGCCACATTACCCTGTCGCGCGAACTGGGAGCCGCCGGCCATTATCCCGCGATCGACATTCTCCATTCCGTCAGCCGCCTGGCGTCAAAGGTGGCGACACCGGAGCAGAAGGTCGCCGCGCAGAAGATTCGCGAGGCTATGGCAACTTACGAACGGGCGGAAGACCTGATCCAGTTGGGCGCCTATGTGTCGGGCACAAATCCGAAGCTCGACGCGGCCATTCAAGGACACAGCGAACTCATCGAGTTCCTGCGCCAGGATACGCATTCCATGGCCAACCTTCCGGAAACAATTGAACGCCTCTGTGCCGTCTCCAAAAGGGTTAGCCAGTGAACCGGTTCGACTTCCGGCTCGCGCGTGTGCTCGACTACCGCCAGAAACAGTTGGAGGCGGCCGATCAGGTCTTACGTCGTCTCGTCGCCGAACAGGAAGGTGTGCGCGGACAAAAAGAGGCCCTCGGCGCGCGCTACCTCGCCGAAGAGGCGGCCCTGCGCATCGCCGTGGCGCCTCGGCCCGGGGAACTGGCCGCTCTCAGCGCCTATCGCCGGCACGTCCGGCTGGAACAAGCCAAACTCGATCGTTTGATCTTCGAATGCGGCCGCCGGGTGGAGAAACAACGCGTCGAAGTACTTGAGGTCCGGCGCCGCTTTCGGCTCCTCGAAAAACTCCACGACAAAAGCAAGGCCAGATGGCAAGCCGCGTTCGCCAAGGAAATCGATTCGCTAGCCGAGGAGTCGTTTCTCGCCCGCTGGCCCAGGCCATCAGGCGCTGCGCGAGAGGCCGAGAGCGCGGATCCTCTTATGTAAATTCGTGCGTTCCATCCCCAGCACGCGGGACGCGCGCGAGACATTCCATCCGCAGCCGTCAAGCGCCCGCAGCAGGTGTTCGCGTTCCGCCGTGTTCCGCGTCTGTTGGAGGCTCGAACCGCCAGGCATCTCCCGCCGCACCTGGATCTCCAGAGGCACGGAATCCTCACCTAGCAGATCGCCAGCCGTCAAAATTGCCATGCGCTCCACCACGTTGCGCAGTTCGCGGGCATTGCCCGGCCACAAATATCCGGCAAAACAGCCGAACACGGCGTCATCGAAGACCTTCGGACGGAAGTTGTTACGGCGGCAGAAATCGTCCAGGAAATAGGCCGCCAGTGCGGGAATATCCTGCGGCCGTTCGCGCAGTGACGGAACGCGAATCGGAACCACACACAGACGGTAATACAAATCTTCGCGGAATTGGTTCTTGATCACCAGGGAACCCAAGTCGCGGTTCGTGGCAGACACCACCCGCACCGCCACTCGTACCGGCCGCTCTCCCCCCACGCGGTGGAATTCGCCCTCCTGCAACACGCGCAATAGCTTCGCCTGCGAGGCCGCATGCAAGTCGCCCACTTCATCCAGGAACAGCGTGCCCCCATCGGCCAGCTCGAACTTCCCGCGCCGTGCTGAGGCCGCTCCGGTAAAGGCGCCTTTCTCATGTCCAAACAGCTCCGTTTCCAGTAACTCGGTGGGAATCGCCGCACAGTTCACCTTCACAAACGGTCCCGCACTGAACGGACTCTCGCGATGAACGTGCGACGCCAGGAGCTCTTTTCCCGTACCGGATTCGCCAGTCAATAGGATTCGGGCATCTGAACGCGCCGCCAAGGTCGCCTGCTGCACCACCTGCTGAAACGCCGGACTGGACCCGATCATCGTGGCGCGCGAATCCACCAACTCCCGCAACCGCGCATTCTCAGCCCGCAGCGTACTTTGTTCCAGCGCGTTTTTCAGCGCCAGCAGAACCCGGTCGCGGCCCAGCGGTTTCTCCAGAAAATCGAACGCCCCGGCGCGAGTCGCCTCCACCGCATCGGCGATCGTGGCGTGCCCTGAGATCATAATCGCCGGCGCCGGGTTCTCGCCCTGCCTCACAAGCCGCAGCAAATCCATTCCGCTGCCATCCGGCAGCCTGACGTCGAACAAATAGACATCGGCCTGCGCCAAGTCAGGGTGCGTGCGCATCTCTGCTGCCGTTGTGCACACCGTGACTCGATACCCTTCCCGCTCCAGAATCAGACGCAGTGTCCGCCCGATGTTCTCTTCGTCATCGACAATAAAGACGCGCTTCATGCGGAAATTCTCTCTTCCCCGGCGCGGCCGGCGGCCGGCAGCCGCACGCGGAATGCAGCGCCCCCCAGTTCGCCCTTCGCCAGCGTAATGTCGCCTCCGGAAAGCAGCGCGCTCTTGCGTGCGATAGACAATCCCAAGCCCATGCCGCCCTTCTTGAAACTGATGGTCGGTTCAAACAGCGTCTGCCGCGCCAGGGTACTTAAACCGGGTCCTGAATCGTGAACTTCAACAATCACTTCACCTTCCCCGGCCGTCGTCGTCACCAGTACCACTGGACTCGGCGCGGCTTCGGCCGCGTTTTCCAGCAGATTGGTGAAAATCCCGCGCGCCACATCCTCGTCAACCAGGGCCCGCGCTCCCCCCGCCACCAGCCGCGTCTGGTACTCCGCCATCGGGCGGCCGCGGCGCAAGAACTCGATCCGCTCGGCGATCAAGGCGTTGATGTCTACCGAGGTGGGCAAAACCGGCGGCTCGGCGGCGAATTCCGAAAAGGCCCGCACCCGCCGCTCCAGGCTGTTCACTTCATCGGCCACAATCTGTGCCGCCTGTTCCAGATACGACGCATCGTTCTCGCCGTGGCGCGCCACAATCTCCTCCATATTCAACCGAATGGGAGTGAGCGAGTTCTTTACTTCGTGTGCCATTTTCCGCGCCAGGCTCTGCCAACTCGCCATCTGGGCCAGATAGATCAAGCGGTCGCGGCTCTCTCGTAGTTCGGCCGCAGTGTGGTTGAACGCCCGGATCGCCCGGCCCACCTCATCGTTGGCGCCCTCTGCCAACCGAATGTCCAGGTTGCCTGCCGACAGCTGCTGCAAACCCTTCGTCAGTTGATGGATCGGGCGGCTGATTCGTATCGCCGATAGCACCAACACCGCCGTCGCCGCCAGCCACAATCCCGCCGATAGAATCACCAGCGTGTACGTAAATCCGCGCCGTAGGTCCCGGGCGTCCAACGATGCCACCGTGCTGCGCGCCTTCCGGAACTGGTCCCCAATGCGGCCCATCGCCACCGGACCGAGGTCAAGCGTAAACACTCGAACCCCATCCCCCGCATCCCGCACGGCATAGTTCAACCGCTCCCCGTGTTCGCCGGCCAGAAAGAAACGCTCTGCTTCACCGCTCTCCCAGAACTCGCGCACGGCGGCCGGCCATCTCGCGCGCTCCTGTCCCAGGTAGCCCACCGGTTGGACGCGCCCTTCCGCGGCATCCTCCCGCAGTCGGTCGCGCGCCTGCCGGTAGTACTCGCGCGCCGTCGTTTCTAAACTTCTCGAAAGGGAATCCAACTCGCTCGTGGTGGCATAACTGAGGCTTCGATCCAACAGCCGCGCTGTGATCCAAAGGGTAGCTGCCAGCGGGATCAGCGTCGAAGCGAGAAAAACCAACACCAGACGATTTCGAAGCCGGTTCACGCTATCGCCTGGATTCCTCTCTGGCTATGTCTCGCAGGCGTAGTGGGCCCGTCTCCAGACTCCACTGCATCTGGCGATCCTTAGCCGGCCGGCTGAACAGGTCAATGAGGGCTGTGAGATCGAACCCGGCCTCGCCCGTGTTCTGCCGGGCCAGTGTGCTCACGTCCTCGGCTCGAACCTCCAACCGCAGCCACAGCGGCAAGTCCCGTGCCGTGTCTCCCATGGAAAGCAACACATGATCCAGACACCACGCTTCCGCGGCCGCCGCCATCAGGTTTGAGGCAGTCCGATCCGTTCGCCGTACCTGCGTCACGGCAAATCGCTCCTCCCACAAATCGTAGCTGATCAGAAATCGCTCAATCGCCTTGCGTAGCGCCATACCTCGCGGCTGAAGGGCCAAGGCGACCTGGAATTCAAAGGCGAGGGAATGGCCGTCGCGGAGATGCTGCAGGGCACGGCCGGTTAGAAAATGAAAGTCCGGAGAGCTGAGGCCGATCTGCTCGTCGCGGTTACGCACCGCCAACGTTTCGCGCGCGGAAGCCCGCCCGCCCAGCGCGGCCACGCCGCCTAGCAGAAACCACCGCCTGTCCATTTGCGGCAGTGGCCGCATCAGAAGGTCATAGCCATCAGGAACACCGGTGTGATCCGGCCGGCCCTCAGTGGGAAGCCGGCGGAAAAATACAAATTACCCGTGTGCACTCCACCTCCGATCGAATGTTTGACGTCCGACGAGGCGCCGCGGTTCCATACAGCGCCCGTATCGTAGAAGGCGTGCAGCATCCGGTACCGGTATTCCACCGACCCGTAAGCCATCCGGCTACCTCCTAAAGGCTTAAGATCGTACTTGCTCCACCCCCGTAGCGTGGTGCCTGATCCGAGGCTGAATCGATCATAAAGAGGCGCTTGCCCGGTGATGCTCCCCACCATGGAAACAACCCGCACGTGCCGCCGCCCCGCGCTCCAATCATAACGCGCGGAAACCAAGTGCCGCGCGTATACGTAGTCGCTATCAAGCGATCTGGTGGCCGCCCGCAGCGAGTACGCTGCGTCCAGTGTTTGGCTGGCGTCCGAAGCTTCCCAATCCCGCCGGTAGCGCAGAGTATTTACCACGGCATTGGAGGCTTCGGCGCGTGCGGCCGTAAACTCGGGTTCCAAACGTTGCAGGCTCACGCCGGTTGAGACGGTGAAGTCTCGTGCCACTCGGAATGAGACAACCGGCTGTATATTAAGGCGATTCCGGTAAAGCCCTGAAGTATCGCTGCCGATCGCCGCCCGCTGGGTGCTGGCATCCCATTGATCATGGTAATTCTCCACATCGATCCGGAACCCAAGGCGGCTCGTTCCCAATTCTCTCCGGTCATAGCG
>JBDTMC010000510.1:0-5477 GCA_039934475.1 Bryobacteraceae bacterium
CGATGAGCTTCAACCCGCGCTTCACAGTGGCCGGGGTAATCTCCGAACCGCTGCGCATCATGAACCTCGGCACGGACCGTGACCGCAGTGACGCCGCAGTGGAACTACTACGGGCGGTGGGCCTGCCGGCGGAGTGCGCATCCCGTGGGCCGCGCCAGTTGAGCGGCGGTGAGAAGGCGCGCCTGGCCTTGGCACGGGCGCTGGCGGCGGCCCCACAGATCGTTATCCTCGACGAGACCCTAACGCCTCTCGATGAATCCACACGGGATCGGATACTGGCGCTGCTCTGGCAATTGCAGACAGAGCGCGACTTAAGCTATATCATCGTTACCCACGATCTGGACCTTGCCGCCAGCGCCGCCGCCGAGATGGTTGTCCTCGGAGGGCAGCAGTAGTGGTTCGCTATCTCGCGCGGCGATGCTTGCATGCGTTTCTGCTCCTTGCGGCCGTTTCCGTTGCCACTTTCCTGCTGCTGAATCTGGCTCCTGGCGACTACTTCGACGAGGCCCGCTTGAACCCCAGCATCGCGCCGCAAACGATTCAGGCGTTACGTCACGCGCACGGTCTGGACGCAGCCATCGCCGTGCGTTACGCCCGCTGGGCTCGCGCGGCCTTGACCGGAGATTTTGGAACTTCCGTGGCCTATGGAATGCCGGCCGCCCGCCTGCTACTGCCGCGCTGCCGGAACACGCTCCTACTCACCACTGTGACGCTGCTGGTCACGTGGTGCCTGGCGCTGCCGTTAGGCGTGTGGAGCGCCTCAATCAGGCGCGGCTGGCTCGATCGGCTTTCGTCCCTGGCCGGCACTTCGATGTTGGCGGTGCCCGACGTAATACTAGCTCCCCTATTGCTACTGGCGGCGGCGCGCAGCGGCTGGCTGTCTCTCGGAGGGATACTCCTGCCCGTCGTGGCGCTTACCGCGGGAGCCTTCCCCATCCTGTTACGCCACGTGCGGGCGACAATGCTCGAGGTCCTCGGAGAACCCTTCGTGCTGGCGGCACGCGGCTTCGGCGTCCCTCGCCAGCGTCTGCTGTTCCACCACATTCTGCCTGCCGCCGCCAATCCACTCATCTCGCTGCTTGGACTTTCCGCCGGTAGTCTACTGAGTTCTTCGCTGCTCATTGAGGTGCTCTTCGGCTGGCCGGGGCTCGGGCCGCTGTTTCTGGAAGCGGTGGGCGCACACGATGCTCCGCTAGTCCTCGGCGTCGTCCTGCTCTCCGCTTCTCTTCTGGCCATTGCCAATCTACTGGCGGACCTGTTGCTGTACGCGGCTGATCCGAGGATTCGGCGAACATCATGACCATCCGCGCCTGGATCCTGATGTTCTTCCTCGCAGCCCTCCTGGCGAGTGGACGATTCGCCCCGTTCGATCCGGCGGAACAGCACCGCGACTCGGCGTTTCAGGCGCCCAGCCGAACCTATCTTCTGGGCACGGATCAATACGGACGGGATCAGCTTTCGCGACTCCTCCACGGTGCCCGGTTGTCGCTGGTGTGCGCGGCAGCCGCAACAGCGATCGCGCTGGCGCTTGCCATCCTCCCGGGCACCATGGCCGGTTTCTACGGAGGGCTCCTCGACGAATTACTGATGCGCGGCACGGAACTCTTTCTAGCCCTACCGTGGCTCTACCTGCTGCTGGCCGCCCGGGCCACCTTGCCACTGAACCTGCCGCCGGAAACGACACTGCTCGTACTTTCTGCCGTCCTGGGCGCCGTCGGATGGGCGCGTCCGGCTCGCCTCCTCCGCGGTTTAGTACTGAGCCTGAAGGATCGCGACTTCGTCCAAGCCGCAAGAGGATTCGGGGCCTCCGACTGGTACCTCCTTCGAGTGCACATCCTGCCGCAGACAATGAGCGTCCTGAAAACCCAGGCGGGGCTGCTGTTTCCGCAGTTCGTGCTGGCCGAAGCAGTGTTGTCGCTCCTTGGCCTTGGCATTGGAGAACCGGCGCCAAGTTGGGGCTCCATGTTGTCCAGTCTGCGCGATCTCCAAGTACTCACCGAGTACTGGTGGATGGGCGCTCCCGCAGCCGCTCTTTTACTCGTTATGTTTCTCTGGAACTTTCTTATCGTGGTCACTTCGGATAGTACTTCCGGTACGTAGGAACTTTCGACGCAATTCATTGGAACGGCGTGGGATACAATGGTGGCCGATGCGCCATCCCCGGGCAATGGTACTCTCTGCCCTTCCTTTTTTCATGGTTCCGTTGTGCGCCGGAACTGCACCCAAAGAGGACCAGCTTACAGTCGCTGGTGAACCAGGGCGGCCCGGAGGACGAATCGTTGTCGCTCTTCGGGCACAACCGAAAACTTTCAACCCAGTTGTCGTGTTGGACTCACCGACACGCGAAATCACACAGAGGATGAATGCTGACCTGATCTCCATCAACCGGGCCACTCAGATCACGGAACCAGCTTTGGCGAAATCATGGACCGTTTCCAAAGACGGGCTGCACTATACCCTTCGGCTGCGGCAAGGGCTACGATTTTCCGACGGACACCCGTGCGACGCCTCCGATGTGGTGTTCAGCTTCCAGGTCTACTTGGACGAGAAGACCGGCTCGCCACAGCGCGACTTGTTGATCATTGATGACAAGCCTGTCGCGGTCAAACAGGTGGATGCCGGCACTGTGGTTTTCGATCTGGCGAAACCCTACGCAGCCGCCGAACGAATCTTCGATAGCGTCGCGATTCTGCCGCGTCACTTACTGGAAAAGGCCTGGCGTGAGGGTAAGATCACCGAGGCCTGGACACTGGCGGTGACGCCCGAGTCCATTGCCGGCCTGGGGCCCTTCTGCCTGAAGGAATTCAAGCCGGGCGAGAAGGTGGTATTGCGGCGAAATCCCTACTATTGGAAAGTGGACCAGAAGGGCCGCCGTCTGCCCTATTTGGATGAGATCGAATTCCAATTCGCCGGTTCCGAAGAGGCGCAGATCCTCCGTTTCTCGGCTGGCCAAGCCGACGTCCTGAACCGGCTGAGTTCTCGTGATTTTGCCTTCCTGGAGAAGGAGAAAGCCGCAAAAGGCTACCGTTTGGTGGACCTCGGTGAAGGCATGGAGTACAACTTCCTGTTCTTCAATCTCACACCGGATAAATCGCCCAAGTATCCGTGGTTCTCAAACCTTCAGTTCCGGAAGGCGATTTCCGCCGCCATTGATCGCGACGCTTTGGTTCGACTGGTCTACCAGGGCCGCGCCGTCCCCCTGTCGGGTCACGTGCCGCCAGGAAACCGGCGCTGGGTGAACGACCGATTGCCGAAGGCCGCGCGCTCCCTGGACCAGTCGCGCCAGTTGCTCAAGGCCGCCGGTTTTCGCTTGGCCGCCGATGGAACGCTTCAGGACAGCAACGGCAAGACGGTGGAATTCTCCATAGCCACCAGTGCCAGCAATCCGGAGAGGGTCCAGATGGCGACGTTGATTCAAGACGACCTGCGCCAGTTGGGTATTCGTGTTCAGGTGGCGCCTATCGAATTCCGGACCTTGCTCGACAAGGTTCTGAACAAACGGGATTTTGAAGCCGCGATCCTTTCCATGGGCAACGGCGATGCCGATCCGAATGCGGAGATGAACATCTGGCTTTCGTCCGGCGCGACGCACCTTTGGAATCCCTCGCAAAAGCAGCCCGCCACAACGTGGGAGGCTGAAGTGGACCACTTGATGCACCAGCAAGTTGGTGTCCTGCAGTATGCGAAACGCAAACAGCTATATGACCGGGTGCAGGAGATCGTCGCCGGGCAACTACCATTCCTCTTCCTCGTCAGCCCGAACGTCCTGGTGGCAGCCAGCGGAAAGATAGGCAATTTTCAAGCTGCCGTTCTCGACCATCACACACTTTGGAATGCAGACCGTCTCTTTATCCGCGAGACGGTTTCGCCGCCAGCGCGATGAATCAGGTTTTCCCGAAGCTCTTCAGCAAGGCAAAGGCGTCGTCGGACTGGTCCGACGAGGAACTGGTGGCGGCATGCATGAACGGCGACCAGGACGCCTGGGCGGCCTTAATCGATAAGTACAAGAACCTCGTCTATTCGGTTCCGGTGAAGTACCGTATGACGCCGGACGATGCCGCCGACATCTTTCAATCGGTTTGGGCTGAGTTGTACACAGAGCTGTCGAAGCTGCGCAGCGCTGGGGCGTTAAAGTCCTGGCTGGTGACAGTGGCGACGCATAAGTGTTATCACGCCACACGTAAGGCGCGGCGTCTGGAATACACCGCCGAGCCGGACGTGGAACTCGTCGACCAACGGGCGCTGGTGGCGGAAGTTCGGGAGCAGGTTCAGCGGGAACAGATTCTGCGGGATGCGACAACCCGCCTACCGGAACGATGCCGGATGATCGTGGAACTGCTGTTCTATCGGGACCCGCCGATCAGCTACGCGGACCTGGCTTCCCGGCTGGGCTTGGCCGAAGGTTCAATTGGCTTCATTCGAGGCAGATGCTTGCAGCGCTTGAGAAAGCAGCTAGAGCAAATGAGATTTTGATGGATGTGACGGAGGCGATTTCGCGGTTGGCGGTGGAAGAAGACGCCACCGTTCGACAGGCGCTGCTGGAGTCCGTTCCGGAACTTAAGTCCACAGCCACGGTCGAACGGATGCATGCCGAAGTTCTGCGGTTGGTGTACACCAACGCCAATCAGGCAGAGCGAATTGCCGGGGCCGCGGAATGGATGGCGGCACAACTGGGAAGCGGTCGCGCGATTGGGTTGGCGCGTCGCGCCAGTGGGCACGTTGCTTACACGCGAACGCGGCATGAAGAAGCCGTGCGGCTGTACCGGGAAGCCGCCGAAGAGTTGGAAACGGCGGGCGAAGACGTAGAGGTAGCAAGGACCATGAGCGGGGGCCTGCAGCCGCTGAGCCTGCTGGGCCGCTACGACGAGGCGTCCCTGTGGGCCGAAAGGGCTCGCTCGATCTTTGAGGCGCACGGAGACGAACTGCGCCTGGCGCGCCTGGCGACCAACGTGGGCAACGTTTTGTATCGCCAGGATCGGTACAGGGAGGCGCTCGAGCAATACCAGCGCGCTTACGATCTATTCCAAACGCGCGGCGAGCCCCTGGATGTCACGGCGGTGTTGAGCAACCTTGCGGTATGTCACATCAGCCTTGCGAACTTCAAGCAGGCACTCTCGTTTTACCGTCTGGCGCGAGGCCATGCGGCCGAGCACGGGCAGGACCTGCTGGTAGCCGGAGCCGACTACAACGTCGCGTATCTTTACTACCTTCGCGGCGACTATCTGCGCGCGATGGAACTATACCAGGAGAGCCGGCAGCACTGCGCCAAGGTAGGGGATGCCTACCACGAGGCGTTGTGTGACCTGGACGAATCCGAGATGTGCCTGGAATTGAACCTGAACCAGGAGGCTCGCTATTTGGCGCGCGGGGCGGCAACCGGATTTGAGAGTCTCGGCTTGCCCTACGAACGGGCCAAGGCACTGGCAAATCTTGCCTTAGCCGACAGCCGGCGTGGCGATTTCGATGCTTCCTTGCGG
>JBDTMC010000511.1:0-5472 GCA_039934475.1 Bryobacteraceae bacterium
CCGCTCCCGGTTGCTTTAGCGCGGTTCGCCCCGGCCATCTTCGGCGCATTGACCGAGGACTACGGGTTGAACACGGTGGACCACCGCGCTCCCACAGGCAGCGTGCTTCAGATCTACCTCACCGGCGCGGATACGTCCGCGGGTGGTGTAATCACCGTCAAGGTCCACGACCGCGATAACCTGCAGCCGGCTTACGCTGGACCCGCTCCGGGGATTCCCGGGTTGCAACAGGTGAACGTGGTGATACCGGGCGACCTGCCGGCAATGCAATCGGAGGCGGTGGTTTGCGTGGCGCCGGACGCCAATTCGCCACGTGTTTGCGGCAAGCCGCTAACTATCTGGTTGTCCAAGCCGTAGCTGCTACTTCGGAAAAAGGAAGCGCAGCATCTGGGGCACGCGGCGGGCCCACGACCACTCATTGTGGCCATGGCCGCGTGCTTCCACGTATTTCAAATCACGGCCCTCGTGCCAACCCTTCGACAGCAGCAGGTCGCGAAGAACTCGCGTATCGTGCGTATGGTGCTGGCCTTCCTGCGTGCCGATGTCGAGCCACAGCTTTGGCTTCTGGGGATGATCAGCCTCCTGGAGCATGCGAAGGATCACGCGGTGATCCCACCAGATAGACGGGGACATGACGGCGAGACGTCCGAAGACATGCGGGTGGCGATGCCATAAGTAAAGTGATGCCAAGCCGCCAAGCGAGGACCCGCCGAGACCCGTGCTGCGGGCGGCGCGCCACGTGCGGTACGTACGGTCGATGAAGGGTTTCAGCTCCTCGACGATGAAACGGCCATACTGATCGGCCAAGCCGCCGTGCTGGTGCCTGGCATCGTAGGTGGGCGTATATTCGTCGATTCGATCTTCACCGGCATTGTGGATGCCGACGATGATTACGGGCTTGATGGAGCGGTCGCGAATCATGCGTTCGGCGGTCTCATCCACTTCCCACTCCTGGCCGCGGATGAAGGCCGTTTCTCCATCAAAGATGTTCTGGCCGTCGTGCAGGTACAGCACCGGGAAGCGGCGTTTCTCCGCTTCGTCGTAGGCCGGTGGGAGGTACACGAGGACGTCGCGATCGCGCTTGAGAAAACGGGAGTGGAACAGGGGATGGAGCCGAATGTCGCCGGTCAGTGTCGTTTGATCCTTACTGAGAGTAAACCGTTCATTGTAGCGAACGGGAGCCGGCGGGCGGCATTACTTGTCTGCCCGGGTCAGCAGAGCGGCCGACTCAGTGTCCAGGAACAGATGCGCATTTCGGTGCGAACGGAGTATGGAGCCAGGGTAGGCCTCCGATACCTTCAACTCCAGTGCATTCCGCACGGCCTCCGCCTTGCGCGGTCCGGGAACACAACAGACAACCGCATCGGCGGACACCAGCGTGGGGCAGCTCAGTGTCAGGCCCGCGCGCGGTACCAGCTCTGCGTCGGTGAAGTGACCTTCGGCAAATTGCTGCAGCCGGCAGCGTTCATCCAGGGTCACGCGGCGGACGGGGAGAGGATCGTTGAAGTCCGCTTCGTGCGGATCGTTGAAGCCGATGTGGCAATTTTCCCCGAAACCCAGAAACGCGAGATCAAGGGGCGCGGCTGCCAGAAGTTCGCCGTAGCGCGCGCATTCCCGTTCGATGTCCGCGGCATCGCCCGCCAGATAGTGAACCACGCGCGGGTGAACCCGGTCCGCGACCTGCTCCCGGACCCAGCGGCGGAAACTGATGGGGGCGTCCGGGCCGACACCCTCGTATTCGTCCACGTGGAAGACATCAACCGCCTGCCAATCGATATCCGGCATGGCCGTTAGCAGGCGAACCATATCCAGCTGCGAATTGGCTGCGGAGAAGAGGACACGGGCGCTTCCCTTTTCGAGAATTGCCGCCCGAATCAGCGAACCGGCGTAGCTGGCGGCTTCTCCTGCAAGTGCCATGCGGTCGGGCAGAATGTGAACGATGAGGGCGTCGGCCTGAAACGTCCTGGTTTCGGCGGTGATCATGTTTGCCTTTCGCGCTCGCTTAGAAGCGAAGCTTCAGTCCGAATTGGATGGTCCGGCCCGGGTTGGTGGCGCCGGCGCCCAGATTGGCGCTGGTGATGAGGCCAAACGACGCAGGCGCCCGGACGTTTAAGCCCGGAGCGCCCAGGTTGACGTGGTTCAGCGCGTTGAAAAACTCGGAACGGAATTGCAGGCCAACCCGCTCCCCGATGCGGAAGTTCTTCGAAGCGATGAGGTCCATCAGTTCGACGCCGGGCAGGTGAACGTTGCCGCGCGTGGCGTTGCCGAACTGGCCAAGGGCGGGAATCGAGAACGCGGCGGTATTGAACCAGTGCTCGCGGCTTCGTTCGTCGCTGCTCAACTCGGCTTGCTGGCCCTGGGCGATCTGCGGACGGGAGGAGACGCCCGTGCCGGTGGTTTGCCCGCCCCCGACGACCGTAGAAGCAAAGCCCGATTGCAGGGTACCGATGGCCCCCACCTGCCAGCCTCCGGCGACGCTGCGAACCACGGGGTGCGCGTTATGAAGCCCAGGCAGATCGTACATAACTGAGGTGGAGAAACGATGCCGGACGTCGAAGGCCGATCCGCCTTTCTCTCCGGGCAGGTTGAAGATGTCCATCAATTTGCCGGCATAGGAGCCGCCCCCCAGCGTGCTCATGTCGGAGTTATCCAGGGCGTGCGCCCAGGTGTAAGCGGCCAGGAATGTGAGTCCGGATGAGACACGCCGCTCCAGTTTGGTCTGGAAGGAGTGATAGGAGGATTGGCCGATGTTCTTCACGGTGTCGATGACGTCGAATCCGGCCAGCGGGCGGCGGTCGCCGACGGACGGGACACCGGGACCGGGAACAACGAGAGCGATAGGCCTATTGCCATCGTAGTGCAGAGACAGATTCTTGCCCGCCGTGCCGACGTAAGCCACCTCAAGGTATATGTTGGCCGGCAGCCGCTTCTGGATGGTGAGGTTCCAGTTCTGCGAGTAGGTATTACGGATGTATGGGTCCATGGCGGCGGCGCCATCAAGACCACCGCCAATGTCACTGGCGGCGGAGCTGGTGAAAACAGTGCCCGGATTGACGGTGTCGTCGAACGAGCCGGTGAACTGCTTCGATACGATGATGGGCGGATTGAGTGTGAGGTTGGTGTAGGAGTTGGTTACTTCCGGCGAGAAGAACAAGCCGTAGCCGCCCCGCACGACGAAGTCCTTCACGCGGCTGGGCGTATAGGCGAAGCCGAAGCGTGGGCCGAAGCCGTTCTTGGGGGCCTGAACCAGGTTGGTGGGGACGCCTGAGGTGTCGGAAATGCCGCTCACGCCGAGGAAAGTCTGGCGCGAGGCGATGAAGCCCGGAACGGCGCCATTCAAATCGAAATTCGACATCGGGCCGCGCTGGTTGGGCGAGCTGAAGTACTCATAGCGGAGTCCCAGGTTCACGGTGAGGTTAGAGCGGACTTTCCAATCGTCCTGAAGATAGTACGCCTGCCACCAATTGTTCATGCGCGTGGCGTAGGGCGTGGCGCTGAGGCTGGCCTGCCAGGAGTTGCCCAGCAGGAATGCGGCGAAGCTGTTGGCTTCGGTCGGATCCGACGGACCCGAAGTAGTGAGACCATCGAACTCGAAAGAGCCACGCGGGTTCAAGCCTTCGTCGTACGTCCAGTTCCGGCGAGTGATGGACGCGCCTACCTTAAGGAAGTGCTTGCCCACGGTGTAAGAGAGAGAGTCATTGACTTCCCAATTCTGATTGATGCGGTTGCGCGGACCTTCGTTTTGTGTGCCCGGCAGTGTGTACCCCGCATCGAAGAAGGGAGCACCGAAATCGCGAGGGTTCTTGGAAACTCCGGCGATGCCGATGATGTTGGCGATGTCGTACTCGGACTTGTCCGTGGTCCCGAAGAACTCCTGCTCACTGAAGCGATGCCAGCCGAGGCGGAGTTCGTTGACCATGCGCGGAGTAAGGGTCAGTACATCCGACAGCGTTGCGATCTGAGCGCGCGCGCGGTTACCTCGCGTGTCCCAACCAAAGGTCCCCACGGTGTCGTCGGACTGGGTGTTGTACATGTACGTGCCACTCAGCGTGTGCCGGTCTGTGAAGCGGTGATCCACGCGGCTCATGTACTGATCCTGCTGGTTCGGTGCGGAGAGGGCTTTACCGCGGAAGTTGATCCCGTCTTCATCCGTGTTCGTCTGGGGCACAAACTTATCGAGAAACGTTTTGGCGTAGTTCTGAATGCGAGAGGCGGGAATCATGTTACCCGCGAATGGCTTTCCCGTGGTGGGATCGTAGAGGGCTGTCGACAGGCCTGAGAAGTCTCCTGTGCGGTAAGCCGCGGGCGGCAGCAATGCCGTGCCTCCGAATGAGCCTGCCACTTGGCGCCCGGATTCCCAGTTGAAGAAGAAGAAAGTCCGATTCTTGATCACCGGTCCGCCGAGATTGGCGCCGAACTGGTTGCGGTTGAGTTTGGGCGCCTTCGCGTTAGGATCATACGGCTCGAAGGGAGCGAGAGCCGCCGTCGCGTCGTTCCGATTGAACTCCCACAACGTGCCATGGAACTGGTTGCCGCCGCTTTTAGTGGTCAGATTCACCTGACCCCCTGGCGCGCCACCCATCTCCGATGAGAAGCCGCTGGTGTGCACTTTGAACTCTTCGATAGCGTCGATGGAGGGGGAGAAGCTGAAGTTGTAGCTATCGAGATCCATGGCCTCGACGCCGTCGAAGTAGAAGCGGTTCTGCGTGTCGCGGGAGCCGGCAGCGGACATAGCGACGTCCTGGCCGAGGGAGCCGCGATTGCGGCGGCTGGTGATGGAACCCGGGGTTCCCGTCAACACGCCTGGCGTCAACGTGGCAAGCTGCACGAACGACCGCCCGTTGAGGGGAAGCTGTTCCACTTGAGCGCTGTCGATCACCGTGCCCACGCTGGCGTTCTCTGTTTGCAGGGCGAGCGCCGAGGCACTTACTTCAACGCTCTCGCTGACCTGCCCAACCGTCATCGTGATGTCGAGCCGGGCTACTTGACCGACTGTCAGAACAAACTGGCTGACTTGCAGTTTCTGGAAACCGGCGCGGGTGGCAGTGACCGTATAGCGGCCTACCGGGAGAAAAGAGAATTCGTAGATGCCGACTCCATTCGATGTCGTGGAGCGCGCAATGCCGGTCTCCACGCTGGTGATGGTGATACTGGTTTCGGGCAGCGCGGCCGCGCTGGCGTCGGTGACAGAACCCACAATTTTGGCGGAAGTGTCCTGGGCGACAAGGTATGTCGAACCCATGAAGCAGAAGGCTGCAAGCAAAACGTGCGCACTACCCATCGTTCGACGGATCTGTGAAATGAGTCTCACTACGGACCTGCCTTTCCCCTACTGCGAAACGTTAGGTTCAGTGTACGGAAGCGGAGGATGGGAGGCGAAACTATCGGCGTACAATCCATAGGTTCACATCGTGAAACAGTTGTTACCGCGCGCCGGAGCACACAACGTACGCCAAGATGAGGACTTATTGG
>JBDTMC010000512.1:0-5471 GCA_039934475.1 Bryobacteraceae bacterium
GAGTGTCGAGAGTGTGCTCGCTTGGGCTTCTCGCCTCCAGCGGCGCACAGCGTATTTGATCGTCGAGAATTCTGTTTCGGAGCACACCGACTTCACCTACTGGCGCGAGAGCGAACCGGCGTTGAGGTTCCAGAAAGTCTTCTCGCCGCCAGTGATTCAGATGGACTACCGGCTGCCTGATCTCGAAAACGCCACGCGGAATCATGGCGTTACCCTTGGACAGGTCGCGGCCAGAGCAACAAATGCCCCGGAGTTACGGAAGGCATCGCTTGTCATGCGAGCGCAAAGCTATCGACGGAGGATGTTCGCTGAATTCGACAAGGTCAAGGAACTGTTGTTGCCGTGAACTCCCCGCGTCAGGCTATTGCGGTCCCGGAAAAGGATCTTATCGACCGGATCGCGGCCTCACTGCCCGCCGATGTACGAGCGGACTATTACCGTGAGATGAGGCATTGCCGGTCACTTCCCGAGAATGACGAAATGCTCCGAATTCTTCGGGCCATGCAGTTCTTGACCCTTTTGATTCATCAAGCGCCAGCCCGCTTGGCGACAGAGCGAGAACAGTTGGATCTGAAGCTCGACGGTTGCGTTTCATCGTTGACAACTATCGAGAAACGGCTCGATGCGTTGCCCGAAGGAGTCTCGAGCAAGATTGGTCCCGAAAAAGTTGCCGCGCAGATCAATGAGAGTTTGCGCCAGCAATTCTTTGAGACGACGATTCCACAGAGCGGTGAGGCGCTGGCTTCGGCCGCTGCCCAGCTCACGCGGAGCGTCGCTGAATTCGTAACGACGATGCGTGAGATCCACAACAAATACCACGGCGCCGCCACGGAAGCGCGCGCCGCGATCGACGGAATCCAATCCTCAATTGCTGGGGCAACTCGGACATCAAAGGAGGCGACGGAGCGCCTGACGCGGACTCTCATCCGCGTTCATTGGACGACCATTTTGTTGGGCGCGCTGGGCATCTTCCTGATCGGCTGTCTGGTTGGGGTTTCTTTTCGATAGTCGCGAGGCATGCTGACGATACGCGCCATGTCGGACGGCAAAGGCTATTCTGCGCGACACCTGGAGCACAACGACTATTACGCCGAAGGCGAGCGCGTGGTTGGGGAATGGTTAGGGTGTGGCTCGGAACTGCTGGGCTTGAATGGTGCGGTCATGACCGAGGACTTCGAGGCGGTCCGTCAGGGACTCGATCCCAACACAAAAGAGTTCCTGCGGGTTCGCCAAAGCGCCGACCGCGTCGCGGCTGACGGCACGAAGTTGGCACAGGCGCGCAGCTTGTACGATTTCACGATCTCGGCGCCCAAGTCAGTCTCGGTAGTCGCTATCCTCGGAGAAGATCGGCGTCTGATTGACGCTCACCAGACGGCCGTGAAAGTGGCGTTGCGAGAGTTGGAGACTTTGGCTGCGGCCCGGATTCGACAGGGTGGCGCCAATGCGGATCGTGTCACGGGGAATCTGGTCATGGCTGCCTATCATCACAACACCAGCCGTGAGTTGGACCCGCAACTGCACACCCACGCGGTCGCCGCGAACCTGACCTTCGACGGCTCTGAGGGCCGGTGGAAGGCGCTTCAGGCATCGGACATTTATCAGCGCCGTGCCTATCTGACCGAGGTCTACCGCAATGTGCTCGCCCGCGAAGTCCGCGCGCTCGGATATGAAATAGATAACCGGCGTGACTCGAAGGGTCGCGATTCCGGTTTCGAGATCCGTGGAGTTTCCGAGGATCTGCTTGAGAAGTTCAGCCAGCGGAGTCAGCAGCGCGATCTCGCGATCGAGGAGTTCATAACCAAGAACGGGCGGCAGCCAAGCGACAACGAAGTCGCTGTCCTGGTCCGAAAATCAAGAGCGGATAAGCTAGCCGCGATTTCGACGGGAGAGTTGCGCGAAAGGCAACGGGCAAGGCTAAGCGTAGATGACGAGCGGACACTTGCGGGTGTGCGCCCCGACCGAATGCTGGCGGGACACGTGGTTGAATCGAGCGAGCGATCACTGGAACATGCGAAACAGCACATCTTTGAACGGGTCTCGGTCGCCAGGGATCATGAGGTGCTGACTGAGGCTCTGCGCCACGGTCGGGGCCGAGTCCACATCAAGGACTTGAAGGGCGAACTGGCACTGCAGGAATCGTCGGGGCGCATCCTGCGTAACGATCGAGAAATCGCCACGGAGGAAAGCCTGGAACGGGAGCGACGCATGATCGCCGCGATTGACCGAGGGCTCGGTTCATTCGAACCCCTCGGCCAGGACCAAGTGTTACTCGCCTCCTGCCAGCTTCGGCCGGAACAAAGATGCGCCATCGAATCCATCCTAAAATCTCGAGACCGGGCGGTGAGCCTCAACGGCGCGGCGGGTACGGGAAAGACGGTAGCGTTGCAGGAACTGCGACGTGCCCTCTCTGAAGCCGGTCGAGAAGTCCTTGCCGTTGCGCCGACGATGGGTGCCGTAGAGGAACTCCAAAAGGTTGGTTTCGAGAACGCTGTGACGCTGGAACGACTTCTACAGGACCTGAAGATGAGAGAAGGGCTTAACGGGTCCGTCGTCATTCTAGACGACGCCGGAATGGTTTCAGCGCGCCAGATGGCCGATTTTCTTCGTCTGGCGGAGGAGGGCTCACTACGGATCATCTTCAGCGGCGACACGAAACAGCTCCAGAGCGTCGAAGCTGGCGATGCGTTACGAATTTTGGAAGAAGAATCGAAATTGAAAACTGTGGCCCTCACCCAAGTGCAGCGGCAAACAAAGAAGGAGTACCGGGACGCGATTCAGGAATTGCGCCGCCGCCCCGAACGTGGATTCGCGAAGTTGATGGCAATCGGCGCCGTTCGCGAGGTTACTTTCGCGAACCGGGCTCAAGCCGTTGCAGAGGCGTATGCGGAACGTGGGGATCGAGCCTCACTGGTCGTCTGCGCGACTCACGACGAGATCGATCGAGTGACGGTAGCAATACGTGATCAACGGAAGGAAGCCGGCGAACTCGGGGAAAGCGTCACCTTCAGGCGTCACTCTTCTCTTGGTTGGACCGGAGCGCAGAAAGCTGATTATCGGAATTTCCGGCCGGGCCAGATTCTGGAATTCCACCGCGCCATAAAGGGCATCTCGAGGTACGAATCAACGAGGGTCGTCCGTGCGGACGCTGGTGGAGTTGTAGTGCGCACGGCCGCTGGTCCGGAGCGGCGGCTCACGGGCAAACAATCCAACAGCTTCGATGTGATGGAGGAGAACCCAATCGATGTCGCCGCAGGAGATCGCCTCCTGCTGACCGCCAATCGCCGTGAAGAACACCTGCGGATTACGAACGGCGAACTCGTAACGGTGAAAGGCGTTGATTCCGCGGGAAGGATTCAACTGGAGGATGGCCGCGCACTGCCAGCGGACTTTCACAGCTTCAATCACGGTTACGCTGTCGCCGCCCATCGCAGCCAAGGGAAGTCAGTAGATTCGGTTGTCATCTCGGCGGACGGCATGCGCAAGGAACTGTTTTACGTCGCCGCTTCCCGCGGGCGTGAGAGCATCACGGTCGTCACTAGCGACAAAGAACGGCTGACTCAAACGGTTGCACAGTCGGCAGCGAGAAAATCGGCTTCCGAACTTGTCCGCGGCTCTCGTCACCGGGGCTTGTCAATGGCACGGGAACTCATCCGCACCGCAGCCCGGTTCGTCACTGCGGTCCAGGAACGGCTGGCTCAGCAGGTTGTTGAACGAAGAAAGGAGCGCCAAATTGAACGCGCCATTGGTAGATAAATCGCCGTGGACCATCAACGCCGGTTCTCTGGTGCCAGCATTAGAGATCGTCCTGGCGAAGCAAACGCTGGTTCTGGCGTGGAACCAGTTCGTGTATGCGGAGGGTAGCGATGACGAGGTTTGGATCGCTTTCGCCAGCCACGACGTAATCGTGAGGGGCGCCGGCCTTTCGCCCCTTCTGCAAGCAATTCCCGGCCATCAATTAGCGTCGATTCGGGAGCCCGCCCGCGCCGAGCGTTTCTCTGGCATGACAGCGCGGTTCATCAGCGGGATCGAAGTTCGGAGGGTCGATGCCGACTGAATTCAAGAAAGACACCATCCCTAAGCCTGTCGGCTTAGGTTGGTGCAGCCCGATGCGGACGCACAACAGGTGCCCAACGGGTACCCACCGTGTGGGACATTCGGTGGGTATTTGTTGGGTAGCTGTTGGGTGCTTCAGAACTCCAGAATGAGGCCCGACTCCAATGGAGAAATCTATTTCGGAAATCCTAAACGCGATTCCGCCCAACCCACCCCGCTCCAAGCTCGAGCCCTACTATGACCTCATCCGCGAGCTGCGACAGCGGTCCAAGACCTATCGCGAGATCGCCAAGGTACTCAAAGACCATGTCGGCCTTCGTGTCGATCACACCACCATATGCGATTTCGTTCACCTCCGTGCCCGCCGGGCGAGGACACAGCGCCACGTGGAACAATTGCCACCAAGGACACTGACGAGCAGTACCGAGCCACACGAATCTGAAGGCGATTCGCCAGCCCCTTCAATCACAGCAACGGCATCTGATGGAGCGGCGGAGGTCTACGCACGGATTGAAGCGTTGAAGCGCCGAAAGCCAACCTCCAAACCGGCAAATCCGGGTTTTCAGTATGAAGAGGGAGCGCCGCTGCGTCTCGTCTCCGATCCAGGTAAAAAGTAGCGAATTCTCCGTTTCGCCTCGTAGGGCACGCGGGCGGCAGATCAGCGCCTGCACGATGAGTGCATCCCAATTCCTGACTATCGGCCGGGGCTGGCCTTACGCCGCTGTTTCTAAAGCCACTCCGGAATTCCATCCGTTCCAGTCGCTGGGGCAGATTTGCGAGCGTGAGCGGATCGGCCAAATTGATATCAAACGGTTGGAAAGTTGTGAAGGCCGATTGATGCGGTGGAGCTTTCTCGCTCCCTGGCAAGCAGGTGCATTGTTTCGCCGGGGTCAGAGACAACCTGCAACCGTCTGCCATTGCATGTGGGCAGGGTCGTCGGCATCGCCGCGCTTCAACGGCACGGTGTGGTTGACGACGTAACAGGGACACGCGTCTGAAGTCGTGGTGATCTACTGAAAAGAAACGTAACATGGGGATGGTTGGTCGTCCTGTCTTCCGGCGCCACATTCGCTTTGGTAAAAGCCCGGCGGCAAAGGATCGAAACCGCCCGGTGCTACTGAGACGAGGAGACAAAATAGTTGCCCGAGACCGACGGAAGTAAGAGCTTCTACATATTCGACATTGATGACAATCTGCTTTGTCTTGGCACGCAAATCTATCTTTGGAACGCTAGGCGCCAGGTTGAACGTGCGGTTGGCCCACGAGACTTCGCCGCCATTCACAACGAGCTTGGATGTTCGGAAAAATGGCAGTCGTGGGGAATCGGCGAAAAGACGTTCCGCGACTTCCGGGACAAGCCGCATCTTCCTGTTGACGAACAGTCCTTCTTGACGGATGTGCTCGCCGCGACGCTGTCG
>JBDTMC010000513.1:0-5467 GCA_039934475.1 Bryobacteraceae bacterium
CCAACGTCAATGCCGAGATCGCTGCCAATATCGCGCCGCTGCCCGATTGCTGGCCCTGCCCTAAGAAGGGTTCCTTGACCAACGTCAATGCCGAGATCGCTGCCAATATCGCGCCGCTGCCCGATTGCTGGCCTTGCCCTAAGGGTTCCCTGACCAACGTCAATGCTGACAGCAATGTAGCCGAACTGCAACTGATTTCTCCTGAGTTCCGGATCTCCTAAGGGCTTAACCGCCTTTGACACCAACGCCGAGCGTAGAGATTCCTCGGGTTGGTGGAAATAATGTAACGTTTTGTGAGATCTTCGAGAATCCAGTTGGTAGAAAACGTGGCGACTGATGGTACTATTAGTTTATCGAGCCCGGGAAAACGGAGACTTTGCATGATCCGACGCGTTGAAACGATCGAACAACTCCTCTGGTATGTCATTCTCCTCGGCTTTTTCTTAATTATTGGCAATCTTTTCCGGAATCGGCTGCTGGGTGAATACCGATATCTGGCCATTTTCTCCGCCGTGCAGATCGTGCAGAACCTCTTCTTGCTGTGGATGTATAGCGCGCACAGAGACCTGTATCATCTGGCGTATGCATTCACCAGCCCTCCGGTATGGCTGACATATATTTTGGTTGTTTTGGAACTTTATAATATCGCTCTTCAAAAATACGAAGGGATTGCCAAGCTCAGCCGCAAAGTCTTCCATGTCTTTCTTGGAATCGCCATTGTGACTTCGCTTGTCACGCTGCTTCCCGAAGTGCACCCTTCCTTCAAGACTATGGAGAATTTGGTTGAGCTGTCACGGGTCGAGCGCGGTATCGTTTCGAGTCTTGTCTTCTTTCTCTTAATGATTACGGGTTTTTTGCTCTGGTTTCCGGTCAAGCTCACCCGCAATGCCGTTGCGCACACAGGGTTTTGCGTCGTTTTCTTCCTCACCATCGCGGCCGGATTGTTCTTCCGGGACAGCACTGGAACAGATGCGACCAGGCTTGTGAGTACGATTTCGCTCGGTATGGCGGCCTTATGCCTGCCCGCGTGGGCGTTTGCGCTTAGTGCAGCGGGCGAGACGATCGCTGTGACGTCCCGGCAGTCCCTTGCGCCGGATCAGGAACGAGTTTTGAGGCAACAGTTGGATGGCTTTAACGACGCGCTTTTGCGGTCGTCGCGGAAATAAAAGGCTCCGTATATAAAAGGAGCTTGCCTCCCTTTTATTATTGGGTTATAATCTTGGCGATAGGTATAACGAGGAGAATTGGGATGAGTCTACTATGGGTACTAGCGGTTGCGGTTCTCCTGGCGCTGGGAGTGGTTGCCTATTTCATCTGGCGTTCTCGCCAGATGGGACCGGTCGACTTTGCGCCAGAATGGATCGCTGATTTTTCGGCAGCCCGATACCAGCCTATGGAGCGGTTGCTCGCCGATGAGGACTTTACGTTCCTCAAGGAGCACCTGCCAAACGGTGACAAGGTGATTGCCCGGTTGCGGGCTGAACGTAGGGCGATTTTCCGATCGTATCTCAGCCAAATGAGCCGCGATTTCGGACGGCTGATGGCTGTAGGTAAACTGATGGTTCTGTATTCTCCGCAAGATCGGTCAGACTTGGCCGGTCAGCTCTTCCGGCAGGAGATGCGGTTCCGCATGGCATGGCTGGGCGCTCATGGGCGGCTGGTAATGCATAGTATGGGATTGGCTCCCATGTCTCTCCAAGGCTTGGTCAGTCCGATTCGACAACTCAGCACATCGATCCAGATGCCTCAGTAGGCTGGCCTCGATCCTATCAATCCAGTCCTGCTGCGGCGCTTCTCCCTGCGCCGCAGCAGGACTAGAGTTTCTTCAATAACTGCCGGGCTTCCTTCCACTGCTCAAATTTCCGCTCCTCAGCCTTAAACGCTGGTGTGTGCACGCAGCGCCGCGCCCCGTTGTGTTCCACTGGGTATCGCAGGTGCAGCATCTCATGGTACAGGACGTACCGCACTGCCACCTCGCCCACCGCCGCGGAATCCAGGATCTTGCTGAGGATGATGGCATTGTGAGAAGGATCGAAGTGGCCGAGCATGGTGCGGGAGGCCTTGCGGCTCCAGCCCAGTTGCGGCCGCGACATCAAACCATGAAAGTACTGCAGGTTGAGTTCTTCAAACAGGATTTCCAGGTTGTAGTGGTCGCCTTCGGGACCGCTAACGAACTTCCGCCCGCGCTGCTGACGGACCAAATGCAGATTGCTGCGGACCTCGTGCCGATTCAAGTACAAGCGATACCGATTTGTATAGATCCGCGGAGTCTCTTTTCGGAAGAGCTTGCACAAAAGAATCCAAGCCAGCGCTTCGAGCACCGGAACCGGGGCGGCAGCAAGCAAATCGCTCATGCGCACTTCGATGGAGTTTCCCTGCATCTTGATGTGGCTATTGGCGTTGGCAAACCGGCAGAAGCTCACTTGGATCGCCGGCTTGCTCGAAGCGGGGCGGATTTCCGAGTACACACGGACGTAGATCTCTTCCGGAGTTTGAAAGAAGAGGTCGCTCTGGACTTGCATTTTCCTCCGACTTTAACATATCAAGGGAAGTTGCCTATTTCATTCGTTCGTAGTTGGAGGATTCTTGCCTAAAGCGAAAATCAGCGCTCTCGGATGCTATGCGCCTCCGCGGTTGCTGACGAATCAGGACCTCGAGAAGATGGTTGATACCACCGACCAGTGGATTATGGAGCGCACCGGCATCCGGACGCGGCACATCGCGGACCCGGGCATGGCGACTTCCGATATGGCGGTTTTGGCCGCCCGGGAGGTGCTGGCGCAACGTAATATCGACGCTTCCGAGATCGATGCCATCATCGTCTGCACGGTCACCCCGGACATGATGTTCCCGTCAACTGCCTGCCTTGTCCAGCACCAGTTGGGAGCCAAAGGCGCGTGGGGATTCGATCTGATTGCCGCCTGCTCGGGGTTTGTCTTTGGCCTCACCACGGCGGCGCACTTGGTAGAGTCCGGTTCTCACAAGAAGGTCCTCGTGATCGGCGCCGACACTATGTCGCGCATCATCGATTACACCAACCGGGCCACCTGCATCCTGTTCGGCGACGGCGCGGGCGCGATGCTGGTAGAGACCGCCGAAGACGGCGAGGAGGGATTCCTCGGCTTCAAGAACGAGATTGACGGATCCGGCGCCGACGACCTGAAGATGCCGGCCGGGGGCAGCCGCCTCCCGCCGACCCACGAAACAGTCGATCAGCGCTTGCACTACGTACACCAGGCCGGCCAGCAGGTTTTCAAGTACGCCGTACGGAAAATGTACGAGACGTGTCACGCGCTTCTCGAAAAAGCGGGCGTTTCTCCGTCCGAGGTCGCTTTGCTGGTGCCGCACCAGGCCAATCGCCGCATCATCACCGCAGCTGCCGAACGGCTTGGGATACCTGAGGAGCGAGTGATCATCAACATCGAATCCTACGGCAATACGACCGCGGCAACCATTCCGCTGGCCACCCGGGATGCCATCGGTCAGGGGCGGCTGCACAAAGGCGACCTGGTGGTGTTCGCGGCGGTCGGCGCAGGCTACACCGTGGGCACCAACCTCTGGCGCTGGGCGTACTAAAAGCCAGCGTGATACGCTGACAGCATGGGACCGCTGGAGACACTTTCGCAGTGGGATGACTTTGTCGAGGAACGATACCGGCCCGACAAAAAACAGGAAGAGTTTCGCAACTACGAAGACACCACTCCGGGTGTCCGTGAGTTCTACCGCCTCAACCATATCAACCAGACGCGGGATTTCGCGCTGGCGAAGAAGCGTGAGTTCATCGGCTCGCGCCGCCGGTCGATGACCGTGTGGCAGGCGATGGAGTATCTCAACACGCTGGTGGATGACAGCGACCCCGACACCGATCTCACACAGATCGATCACAATTTGCAGACTGCCGAAGCGATTCGCGCCGACGGTCATCCGCGCTGGATGGTGCTCACCGGGCTCATCCATGACCTGGGCAAAATCCTGTGCCTCTACGGAGAGCCTCAATGGGCTGTGGTCGGCGATACGTTTCCAGTGGGCTGCGCGTGGTCGGACAAGATCGTCTTCCCCGAGTTCTTCTCGGCCAACCCCGACCGCAACGTTCCTCAGTATCAGACCCGCCTCGGCGTGTACGAGGAGGGCGCGGGATTGGATAGCGTCGATCTCTCGTGGGGCCACGACGAGTTTCTGTACCACGTATTGAAGGACAAAATTCCGCTGCCCGGCCTGTACATGATCCGCTATCACTCCTGCTACCCCATCCATCGGGAGGGCGCCTACAGCTACCTGATGAACGATCAGGACCGCGAGATGTTCGAATGGGTGAACAAGTTCAACCCCTACGACCTGTACTCCAAGGGCGCCGCGAAGCCGGACCTTGCCACACTACGGCCGTATTACGACGACCTCATCAACGAGTTCCTGCCCGGCAAGCTCGACTGGTAGCCTAGCGCGGCCGCGGGCCAAAGTGTTCGACGAGGAAGTTGACGATGCTTTCCTTGGCACCGGGTTTCACTGGCGCACCCCAGCGTGTCATCTTGTCCACTTCACGATCCCACTGCGCACGCGTCAGGCGCTGCTGCGAGATGGGGTCCAATTCGTGGCACCCGATGCAGGCCGACCGCACGTCTTCGGGTAGATCCGGATTGACGCGCGGCTCAGGCATCGCGGCAGCGGCGCCTCCCACCCTCACCCCCACGCTCTGCACGACGTTATAAAGGTAGCCGGAGGGGTTCCACTCCTGCACCAAGGGTTGCGTGTCGCCTGAGGCGTCGCTAGCCCGCGCCATGACGTTGTAGTAGCCTTCACGGCCCGGCGTCCAGTCGTAGGACCACTGCCTCCAGGCATACTTCGCCTGGTCGTCTCCAAGCCGGCTCTCTTTCCACGTTCGCCCGCCATCGGTGGAGATATCGACGCGCAGCACAGGCGAACCATTGGACCAGGCGACGCCTTGGATCTTGACTGGGCCGGCAGGAACGGCGGCGCCGTCCACGGGCGAGGAGATCACCGATTTGATGCGGAGGCTGGTGACCGGCTTCATGATCGCCGGATCGACGGGAGCGCCGGGCGCGATGGCTCGGCCGGGATGGCGATAGGCGGTCTTCATGAAGAAGCCCTCGTTTTCGCGCTCGCTGAGGGTGATGTGCTGCACCCATTTGGTCCAACAGTCGCCGCCCCAGCCGGGCACGATGACGCGCAAGGGAAAGCCGTGGGCGGGCTCCAGCGGCTCGCCATTCATACGGAAGGCGAGCAACACGTCACCCTGCAGGGCGCGTTGAAGAGGGATGCCGCGCTGGAACTTGGGCATCGTGCCGATCGGGACATCGGCGCCGTCGAAAGTCACTTCGCGGGCACTATCCTTGACTCCGGCCATACGCAGAACCTCGGCGAGGCGGACTCCAGTCCAACGCGCGTTGCCGACGGCTCCGTTTGTCCATTGCAAACCGGGCACGGGCGGCTCATAGAGGCCGCGGCCGTT
>JBDTMC010000514.1:0-5454 GCA_039934475.1 Bryobacteraceae bacterium
AGGACCGGCAGGGGAGCCAGATGGTGGCCATCATCGATGAAAATCTGGCGCGCCAGTATTGGCCGGGTGAGGATCCGATCGGAAAGCGGATGAACCTGGACGAGAAACAGCCGTGGTGTGAGATTGTCGGCGTGGTGGGCCACATCCGCCATTCGGATCTGGGAGTGGACATGGCCAAGGGCACTTACTACTTCCCGATGTACCAGCAGCCGATTCCGATGAACAACATCGTGCTGAAGACACAGGGCGCTCCGGCGGCGCTAACGGGGGCGATCCGGCAGGCAGTGATCGCGGTGGATCCGAGCCAGCCGGTGCATCACATCCAGACGATGGAGGAGTGGGTGAACAGTTCGCTGGCGCCGCGGCGGTTTGTGCTGCGTTTGCTCGCGTTCTTTGCGGTGGTGGCATTGCTGCTGGCGTCGCTGGGGCTGTACGGCGTCATCAGTTACTCCGTGACGCAGCGGACACGGGAGATTGGACTGCGGATGGCGCTGGGCGCGCAGAGCAGTTCGGTGTTGTCGCTGGTCGTCGGGCAGGGGCTGCGGCTGGTGGGTGTGGGGGTGGTGCTGGGACTGGGAGGATCCATCGGGGCGTTCCTGGTGCTGCGGAGCGTGCTGTACCAAGCCGGTTCGTTCGATGTGTTGACGTTCGGATTGATGGCGGTGGTGCTGGTGGCGGCGGCTTGCCTGGCAAGTTATATACCGGCGCGGCGGGCGATGCGAGTGGAGCCGACTGAGGCTTTGCGCTACGAATAGTTGAACGCGTTCAAAATAAATATTGACAGATGCGCCCTAATGGGCGCATTCTGTTTTTGAACACGTTCATTTTATGGCGACAACCAAAGCAGAAGAGACGAGTCTTCGAATTCTGGACTCCGCGCTGACGCTGTTCCGGCGGGACGGATTCGAAAAGGCCACGATGCGGGACATTGCAGTGGAGGCAGGGGTGGCAACGGGGGCGGCCTACTATTACTACCCTTCGAAGGACGCGATCGTGATGGCGTTCTATGAACGGGCGTGCGTGGCGATGCAGCCGGAAATTGAGGGTGCGCTGGACGGGGTCACGGGGCTGGAAAACCGGCTGCGCGAGTTAATCAGCGTGAAGCTGGCGCACTTTGCGCCGAATCGCGGCGTGCTGCGGGCTCTGTTGCGCAACGGCGCGGATCCGGCGTATCCGCTCTCGCCTTTCAGCGTGGAGACGAAGAAGATCCGGGAGATCGATATCGCCTGGTTTCAGCGGATTCTAACGGACAGCGGGACGCGCGTTCCTCGCGATCTGGCGCCGCATCTGCCGGCCGTGTTGTGGCTGTTTCAGATGGGCGTGATCTACTTCTGGGTGATCGACGATTCGCGGGAACAGGAACGGACGCAGCGGCTATTGGGGCTTGGCACGAAGGTAGCCTCCGCCTTGGTCCGGATTTCGGCATTACCGTTAATGCGGCCAGTGCGAAAGACCGCTTTGGAATTGATAGCGATTGTGAGTGGGGCGTGATACGGCGCGGCCTGGTGGGGTTGGTTGTGTTGGCGGCTTTGGGCGGCGGCACGATTTGGCTGCTGAAGACGGGTGTCTATGGGCTGACGGTATTTGTGATTTTGCCGGTGTTATTGGGCGCGCTGGCGAGTTGGGTGGCGCGTCCGGCGAGCAGCGGGCTGGCGGCGGGTTATGGAGCGATGACCGTGATGGTCGCTCTTTTCTGCCTGCTGTTCCTGAGCGTGGAGGGGTTCGTTTGCGTCGTAATGTGCCTGCCTCTGGCGCTGCCACTGGGCGCGTTGGGCGGATGGCTGATGTACCGGTTGACGTCGGCCGGAGTGACGACCGCAGGCGGATTGGCGATGCTGTTCCTAATTCCCGCGGGCGCCGGTTGGGACGTGACGGCACGGCCTGACCTCTTCGAGGTGACGACTGCGATGGAGATTTCGGCGCCGCCGGAGCGCGTGTGGCAGTACGTGGTTTCGTTTCCGGAGTTGCCTCCGCCCGAGGAGTGGCTGTTCCGCGCCGGGGTGGCCTATCCGGTGCGGACTCGCATTGAGGGGACCGGGGCGGGAGCAACGAGGTATTGCGAGCTATCGACAGGCGCGCTGGTGGAACCGATTGAAGTTTGGGACGAGCCACGATTGCTGCGCTTCCGGGTGACGGAGACACCGGCATCGATGCGGGAGTGGAGCCCCTATGGCGAGATTGCGCCAAAACATTTGCATGGGTACCTGGTCTCGCGGTTCGGCCAGTTCCGGCTGACGCCGATGGCGAGCGGGGGCACACTGCTGGAAGGCACGACGTGGTATCAGCACGGGTTGTGGCCGGCGACGTATTGGCGATGGTGGTCAGACGCGATTGTGCATCAAATTCACGGGCGGGTGTTGAGGCATGTTAAGGCGCTGGCAGAGGAAGGAGGGCTACACTAAGATCGGTTTGACGACATTGCCGGCGACGTCGGTAAGGCGGAAGTCGCGGCCGGCGTGGCGGTAGGTGAGTCGGGTGTGGTCGAAGCCAAGGCAGTGCAGGATGGTGGCGTGGAAATCGTGGACGTGCACCTCATCCTGAGCGATGCCTACGCCGTATTCGTCGGAAGCGCCGTGGACGATTCCTCCTTTAATCCCTCCTCCGGCCAGCCAGGAACTATAGACCTTGTTGTAATGTTCACGACCCTTGCTCTGGGTGGAACCCCACGGTGTTCGGCCGAATTCCGTCGTCCACACTACCAGCGTGTCGTCCAACATGCCGCGGCTCTTGAGGTCGCGGATGAGGCCGGCTATGGGCCGATCCACGCCTTTCGCCAACGCGGTCATGTTAGCAATGTCGGAATGAAAATCCCAGTTCTTGCTGGAGCCGGTATCGATCAACTCAATGAAGCGGACACCACGTTCGGCCATGCGGCGGGCGACGAGACACTGCCAGGCAAAGCCGGAGTTCTGGCCGCGCTGGAGGCCATAGAGCTTGAGCGTTTCGTCGGTTTCCTTAGAGAAATCGAAGACGGCGGGCATTTCGCTTTGCATACCGAAGGCAGTTTCGAAAGACTTGATGCGGGCGGCGAGGGCGGGGTCACCGGGGCGCGCCTGCTGGTGGAGTTTGTTGTAACGGGCGAGTAAGTCGAGCTCCAATTCCTGAGCGTGGCGGGTGGCGGCGCGGGGTTTGAGATCGGCGACGGGTTCGGGGCCTCCGGTGATGCGGGTGCCGGAATGAGAGCCCGGGAGAAAGTCGGAACCCCAGACCTGGGCGCCGGCGTAGGGGAGGAATGGCGCGAGAACGACAAACGAGGGCAGGTTGCGATTTTCGGTGCCCAGACCATAACTAACCCAACTGCCGATGCTAGGGCGCTTGACGGTGACAGAGCCGGTGTGAACTCCCATGGTGGCCTGGAAGTGGTCATTGTGATCTCCGGTCATGGATCGGATGACGCAGAGATCGTCAACAACACCGCCCATGTTTGGGAAGAGGTCGCCGACTTCAATGCCGCTCTTGCCGTAGCGGGTAGCGCCCCAGGGGGAACCCATGAATGGGATGTCCTTCATTCCCTTTTTGCCTTCGGCGGCGGCTTTGGCGAGGGCGGGTTTGGGATCGAAGGAATCGACGTGGGAGACGCCACCGGTCATGAAGAGGAAGATGACTCGTTTGGCTTTCGGCGGGAAGTGCGGAGCGCGGGGAGCGAGTGGGTCGGCTTCGGCGGCGAGCATTTCACAGACGAGCGCGGGCAAGAGGGGTGAGCCTGCCAGAAGCGAGTGTACGAGATGGCGGCGGGTGAGGTCCATGCTGGTTAATCCAGGTAGAAGAATTCGTTGGCGCTGAAGAGGACGCGCATGAGGCCGGTCCAGGAGGCGAGGGCGCCGGTTTCGCGGCGGGCGGCCTGAAGATAGTCCATCCCGAGTTTGGTTTCGGCCGGTGTGGGGGCGCGGTCGTAGAGGAGATTGTAGGCGAGGCGGAGACGGCTGGCGGCGGTTTCTTCGACGACGCTGACGCGCGCGGCGAGGGCGGCGGCACGGCTTTCGACGAAGGCGTCGTTCATCATGTAGAGCGCCTGCAGCGCCGTTGTGTTCGCAACCCGGGCGGCGGTGGCGTTGTTGGCGTCAGCGCCGTCGAATAAGTCGAGATAGGGATTGGGACGGAAGCGCTGCTGGATGAGATAGACGCTGCGCTTGTTGTGGCCGTAAGTGTCGAGGTCGGCAACGAAGGGGTGGTGTTGGGTAAAGACATAGCCGGCGCGGGGCGGGAACGGGTGTGGGCCGCCGGGGACGAGGTCGAGTTCGGCGCTGGCGAGCAGCATGGAGTCGCGGAGCTCTTCGGCCGTGAGACGGCGGCGATCGAAGTGGCTGTAGTATTCGTTTTTTGGGTCTTTAGCAGCGTCGGCTTCGTTGAAGGCCGAGCTGGCGGCGTAGGCGCGTGTGAGGACGATTTGCTTGTGAATCGCTTTCCAACTCCAGCCGCTTTCGACGAAGCGGGACGTGAGGTAGTCGAGGAGTTCGGGGTGGGTGGGAGCTTCGCCGCGCTTACCGAAGTCATTGGGAGTGTTGACGAGACCGCGGCCAAAGTGCCAGAGCCAGAGGCGGTTGACGATGACTCGCGCAGTAAGTGGGTTCTTGGCGTCAGTTAGCCATTGGGCGAGTAAGTCGCGACCGCTGCCTTTGTAATCGGCGGGAACGGTGGGACCTCCGAGGATCTGGAGGAAGCCGCGGGGGACTTCGGCGCCGAGAATCTTGGGGTCGCCTTTCACCATGATGTTCGCGTTGACGGGGTCGGCGTCGTGGACGGCGTAGATCATGGGGATATCGGGCCAATTCTGGCGGAGGCGGGCAACCTCGTTAGTGGCTTCGAGGAATTTGACGCGCTGTTCGAGAGGGGCCTTTTCGTCCTTGCCATCGCCCTTCTTCACGATCTTGTAGGCGTCGATGAGGCGTGCCTGCTGCTTGTCGAGGCGCTCCTGATCTTCAGGTTTGAGCGCGGAGAAGCCTTCCACATACTGGTGATGTTCGAGACCAGCGTGGGCGTATTTCGTGCTTTTGAAGATGCCGGCGAGGGCGTAATAGTCTTTCGTGGGGACGGGGTCGAACTTGTGATCGTGGCAGCGAGCGCAGCCGGTGGAGAGGCCAAGCACGGTTTTGCCGAGGTTCTCTATGGTGTCGTCGATGGTGAGGTAGAACTCGCCGTCGGCTTGACCGAAGCGACGGGCGTTGGCGAGATAGCCGGTGGCAGTCAACTTCTCAGCGCGGTCTTCGGTGTCCTTATGCGGAAGGAGGTCGCCGGCGATTTGTTCGCGGATGAACTGGTTGAAGGGTTTGTCCTGCTGGATGGAGCGGATGACGTAGTTGCGGTAGCGGTACATCTCAGGGACGGGGAAGTCCGAGGGGTCGCCGGTGGTATCGGAGTAGCGGACAACGTCGAGCCAGCGGCGGCCCCAGTGTTCGCCGTAGCGGGGCGAGTCAAGCAGGCGGTCGACTACTTTTTCGAGCGCTTGCGGCGTGG
>JBDTMC010000515.1:0-5453 GCA_039934475.1 Bryobacteraceae bacterium
GACACTGACTGAGAACTCGTCGCCTTCCGAGATGGTGACTTCCGCGCCAGTGGCGCCGCGATCAGTAGCCATCTTCACAATGTCGCGCGCCAGCGCTTCTAACGGATGCTCGACGGTCAAGCCGTTCCTCCCACTGTCATGCGGTCAATCTTGATGGTGGGAATGCCCACGCCCACGGGCACGCTTTGCCCTTCCTTGCCGCAAATGCCGATGCCCTCGTCCAGCTTCAGGTCGTTGCCCACCATGCTAACGTGCTTCATGGCTTCCGGCCCGTTGCCGATCAGAGTCGCGTCTTTCAACGGGCGCGTCAGTTTGCCGTCCTCGATGATGTAGCTCTCAGAGGCGGAGAAGACGAAGTTGCCGCTGGTGATATCCACCTGACCGCCGCCGAACGTGGCGCAGTAGATGCCCTTCTTGACGCTGCGGATGATCTCTTCCGGCTCGCTTTCGCCCGACAACATGAAGGTGTTGGTCATGCGCGGCATCGGGATATGTTGGTAGCTCTCACGGCGGCCGCTGCCTGACGACGGTTGGCCGGTGACGCGGCCGGAAAGCTTGTCGGTAAGGTATGCCCGCAGGATGCCGTTCTCAATGAGCACATTGCGTTGCGTGGGGACGCCTTCGTCATCTGTATTCAAAGACCCCCGGCGGTTGGGAATTGTTCCATCGTCCACCACGGTGCAGAGCGGGCTGGCTACCAGTTGACCGATGCGATTGGAGAACGCGCTGACGCCTTTGCGGTTGAAGTCGGCCTCCAGGCCGTGGCCCACCGCTTCATGCAGCAGGATGCCGGGCCAGCCGGGTCCAAGGACCACGGTGGTTTCGCCGGCCGGTGTTTCCGCGGCATTCAACTGCACGATGGCTTGGCGTGTGGATTCCAGGGCAAAGTGTTCGGGTGTCTTCTCATTGAGAAAGAAATCGAGACCGACGCGCCCGCCGCCGCCGGCGTAACCGCGTTGCGGCGTGCCGTTATCCTGGCGCGCCAGGACCACAACGTTGAGGCGGGCCATGGGCTGCCGGTCGATCGAGAGAGTGCCTTCGGTAGTGGCTACCAGAACGTGGCGAAGGCTGTCGCCGTAAGACGCCTGTACTTGGAACACGCGTGGATCGGCAGCGCGGGCGGCTTCATCAGCGCGGCGCACCAGAGCCACGCGTTCGGCAAGGCTGGTATCGCCGGCGGCCACCAGGACCGGATACAAGTCTTGAGTCCGAACCGTGGCGAGACCCACGATCTCGGATTTCGCCGGTCCGGAGGCGATGAGCGCGGCGGTACGGGCGGCTTTGCGAATCTTGTCCGCGCTCAGATCGTCGCTGTAGGCGTAACCGGTGCGCTCTCCTGCGATGACCCGAACGCCCACGCCCAGGGACACACCCTGCGTGGCAGTCTTAATGATTGACTCGTCGATACCAATCGAACTCGTGGCTACGTATTCGAAGTAGAGGTCGGCGTAGTCCCCGCCGGCCGACATTGCTTCGGACAGATACCCTTCGAGATCGCGCTCGGTCAGCCCGAACTTCCGGGCGAAAAACGAATGCGACAGCTCCATACTTTGAGCCTAGCACGCGGGGTTTAAGCTGCCCCGGGTTTAGCCGCCCGGAGCGTCGAGTTTGCCGGTGCCGGCGAGGTCCTCGACGTGGGTACCGTGCTTGTCGATGCGATGAGGCAGGGACCCGCGGATGTTCATCTCGTTTTCAGTGGCGCCGCCGCCGGGTTGCTCCTTGCGGCGCAGCGTTGAGGCCGCGGCTCCAGGAGCGGCAGCTTCCATCATGACTTCGTGGAGAATCGTTTCGAGGGGCAATGCCAGTCGATCAAGGTCGTCGCGGCCGAGCCAGCGGCAAACGTCACGAGGCCCAAGCGTTTCGAGGACTGTGGCTCCGCCTTCCTGGCGGAGAGCAACGCGCCAGGGCAGAACGGTAGCCAGTCGCGGCTCCGCGGCCAACAGCGCTTTATAGAGGGTTGTATGGCAAAAGGTGAAGACGGTGATGTCCTCGGGAGGTGTAATATCGCAGCCCAGCAAGCGGCTGACATGAGTGACGGTAAGCACGCTGGATTCATGGTGCTGGGCGGCGCGGCACAGCAGGTTCTCCATCGCGTGCGGCGGGTGGGTAGAGGTTACGCGCAACATGGGGATTGCTCTCCTTCCGGGCCGGATGATATCAGGTTTTAAGATCGGGTCAAAGGGTATGCGCGGCGTTCTATTCCACGCGGAACAGAATGCCCGCTCCCGGCGCGAGCCAGTCCATCTCGCGACCGAATGGCTGCTCTTCCCCTGAGTATGGCGAGATGCGGATGAGCTTGCGCTGAGCCTGCCGCAAGTGAATCTTGAATTGGAAAGAGTTCTTGAGGTCTTTGTTCACGATGAGGAAGTATGGACGTCCACCGGCGTCCTCAAACTCTCCAATCAGAAAGCGCCCCGCAACCGGGGGGCGGACAAGACGCTGGTTCATCTCCACGGAGTCGATCAGAGTGCTGGCCGAAAGCGGCTGCGCCTGTTCTGGAACGTCCGGCGCGTGGTACACCCCGGTGCTTCGCAACCGGACCAGCGTTGGCGCCAAGGCGTGAATCTGATTGTTGATACGCCGCATCATGTCCCAGGTCGCCGTCCGGTTTCCAAACTGGTCGATTGCTCCCAGCCGATAGTTGCCGATATCGGGTGAAAAGTAAGTGAAGTATTGGATGCCGCGTCCGCCGTAAGCCATCGTTGCGTAGACTTGTAGATTGAACGTGGCCTCGGACGGCTCCATGTAGTTGAAGTGCGAGTTGGCCAGGATGCAGTTCCAGAAGGGAGTCTTCGTCTCAATGCCGGCGCGCCGGACCATGTCCAGGTTGGTGTAGAAATAGTCGAGCATCTCTCCATTCACCAGGGAATAGTTGTCGTAGCTGAGGAACGGCTGCCTGACCGCGTTCACGAGCGTCTTTACATACGAATCGTAGTCGCTTGTTCCCAGCACCTTTGGCGGCACACGGTATGGGAACAGGTTCACGTAAGGCCACTTTCCCGGCATGGCCTCGTGGAGCATCGCCGCGAGTTTGCCCAAGCCGGGCATCTGGGCGGCATTCGGCTCGTCCCGGAGAAATAGCCCAAGAACCGCGGGGTTAGCCCCGATTTGATCTCTGAGGGTTGAGACGGTTCGCCGTATCTCCGTTTCGGGCGGCAGATGCAATAAATCCATCTCACTGATCCGAGGGTCGCTAACGAAGCAAGTCAGACCCGCCGCCCTCACCTTCTCCACGTCGGCGACCTGGCAGAAGCCGGAGATGTTCAGTCCGGCGTCGCGCATCCCACTGAGTTGGGCGGCGTCAGAAGGCGAATCGCCCCAGGCCATCACTGCGAACTGTTTCGGATCCACGGGCGTGGGATGATGCATCCCTTGTGCCCCTACTGCGGGAGGGATTAGGAGCAGCACTGTGACGAGCGTCATTCCGATCCGGCATTTGAGTGGGCGCATTTGGCTGCTATGCTATCACCCGCTGCCCGCATGCGCGCGCGGTAAACTGGGGGCATCATGATATGCCGAGCCGCTATCCTTTTGATGCTCTGTTGCGCTGTTGTTGTGGGCCAGGAGCCGCCGCCGAATACTCCGAATCCTGGGGCCGATGGGCGGCGCTTGCTAGATTTGCTGCTGGCCGGTAAGTACTCGGAATTTCACAAGGCCTGCTCGCCGAAGCTGCAGGAGAGACTCACTGAGGCCGTGCTTTCTACCAAGGTTGGCCCGGTGCTCACAGGCTTCGGGAAGGTGTTGAAGATTGGCGAGCCGAAGGTGTCGATCGGAGGCTCCAACCGGCTGGTGTACATTACCGTGACCTATGAGAAGGCGGCCCTCAACTTCAAGGTAGCCATCGACGATCAGGGTAAAGTCGACGACATCAACTTTCAGAAGATCGAGCAGGCTGTGGCGAAGTATGTCGCTCCCGCCTATGTAAAGGCCGGTTCATTCGAAGAGCGTGCGGTGACTTTTGGTTTGCCCGACTGGCAGTTGCCCGGCACGCTCACAGTACCGAAGGGAACTGGTCCGTTTCCGGGTGTGGTGCTGGTGCACGGTTCAGGGCCGAACGACCGCGATGAGACGATTGGCCCGAACCGGCCCTTCCGCGATCTTGCCGAGGGCTTGTCGTCCAACGGCATTGCGGTGCTGCGGTATGAGAAGCGAAGCCGCCAACACGCAGGCCGCGTAGCCGCCGACAAAGATCTCACGGTGAAGGAAGAAGTGGTGGACGATGCGGTGGCGGCGGCGGAGTTCCTGCGCGGACAGGCGGGCATTGATCCGAAGCGTGTATTCGTTCTTGGCCACAGTCTGGGTGGTTACCTGGGTCCGCGGATTGCGGCGCAGGACGGCAAACTGGCGGGCCTGATTCTGTTGGCGGCCACGGCGCGTTCGCTGGAAGACGTGGTGGACGACCAGATGGACTACATCGCGTCCCTTCCGGGCCAGCCCGACGACGTCAAGACACGCGCGGCGGCGATCAAAGAGGAGACCGCGAAGGCGCGCCAGGCTGACCCGCCGAAGGACCTGGTGGTGCTCGGCATGCCCATCCATTACCTGGCGGACCTGCACGGATATGATCCGGCCGCCGAAGCGGCGAAGCTGACGAATCCGATCCTGGTCCTGCAGGGCGAGCGTGATTACCAGGCGACCATGAAGGACTTCGCACTGTGGTCAAAGGCACTGGAAGGGCACAAGAATGCCACGTTGAAGAGTTATCCGGCATTGAACCACTTATTCGCTGCAGGGCAGGGAAAGGCCACTCCTGCCGAGTATGAGAAGGAGAACCATGTGGCACCTGACGTGGTAACGGATTTGGCCAAATGGGTGGCCGCGCATTAAGGTATTGGTGGTGGGCGTCAGTTCACCGGGGCCTTGCTGCCCTTCTTCGACGGAGCGGGGGATTCCTCTCTAAAATCCCGAAGGCGTTTAGGGCCCAATGTCTGCTCAGCGAGGGCGCGGTACTGCGCATCCGCCTGGATATCGCGCAACAGTCCGATGGCCTTGTGAAGTTCCTCGGTGGCTTGGGCGCGGCTGCGATCAATGTTCGATAACAGCGGTTCCAAGGCAAGGTCGAGAATCGGATCGGTGCCTGACTCCGAGGCTCGTTCGCCCAACAGTACTTCGCAGCGGTCGCAGCGCCACAGGCGCCAGGAGGCGCTGACGATGCGGTTAAAAAAAATCATCTGCGCGACGCCCTCAGGGTAGAACGCGGTTTCGAGCCCTTCGAGTATCTGCTGAAACTCGTTGCGGCGGTCTTTCGGGATGTAGAGGATGCTGGCTACTTGTTCGATTGAATTGGTGGTCATAAGAGAATTTCACTCCCGGCTGGATGATAGGGGAATGACACTCGGATCCGAACAGGGGATTTCGGAAGTAATTGATAAATCTGGAGATATTTTGTGATATCGAAGGGCACTGCTAAAGGTTTACTCAGCCCGGCGGCGAGGAATGGGGGGGAAGGGGAA
>JBDTMC010000516.1:0-5422 GCA_039934475.1 Bryobacteraceae bacterium
CCCTTTTCCATGAGCGATTCCACCATGGCAAGTGCCCGGTCGTTCTCCTCTTCGGTTCTGATGACTCGGGGAGCCACCTTCGCAAGCAGCCTCGCGTATCGCTTTTCGTCGATCGCTAGAGATCCCATCCGTCGTACTCCTTGTGGGTGCCGATCCTTTTGAGATAGACGATCTGCTTGCCGTAATGTACGAACGCCGCGATCCGGTATTTGTTGCCGCCCACGTTGAAGATCGTCAGGTCGCCGACAAAAGATGCCGACGCGAACGTTCGTTTCAACTCGCCCGGATTGCTCCAAGACCCGGAATCGATCGCATCGGCCCACTGCCACATCGCATCAACAGACCTCGGCTCCTGCTCGATGAACTCCCGAATCCGTCGCTCGGTCACAATCCGCACATCACTAAGTTCCCATATATGGAACCGAAAAATCAATTCGGATGGATGGACCGGACGACTGCGCTGTGACTGCGCTGTGACGTCCGCCGTTCGTGGCGGTCTTCCAGGACATCCCGGAATACCAACTGTACTGAAACTACAACCACATAGACTCAACCGGACCGGACTGAACTGCCAGCCCTCGGGTTCGATTCCCGTTAGCGCTACTATATTTTCAATACCTTACGGACTTTGCGGTCACACGCGGTCACACATTTCATTGTTTTCTCCCCGGCTGTTCGTTTGACCTCTGAAATTTTTCCCACCGGTTTGCAGCTTCTTTGGTCTCGTCCTGTCAGTCGGTACGAATAGACGGTGGCGGTCACCATCACCGAACTGTGGCCGAGCCGTTCCGATACGGCGGGAAGCGCGGAGGTCGGAAGGACAACTAGCCTGGAAGACTGGTTCTTCGTTTCTTTGAACACCAGCCCCGCTCTCGTCTGCCATAGTGATCTTGAAATCGACAGGGAACCTTGCCCCCGGTGAATCAGCTCGTTACTCCGGGTTGCTCAATTGGTCGGGAGCGAGGTCTCGAAGTGCTCCGTGCCTACTGTGCAAGATCCAAACCGTCTGGCGGGTCTCATCCACTTCGTAGAGAATGCGGTACACGTGCTTCCGGTTACCGAAGAGAAGGCATCGGATCTCCCGCCTCGCCTCAACCGCTTCACGCGCCAAAGGGCACCGGTGGGGTAGTTGTTCGAGGGAATATAGGCAGTCAATGAGTTCCTCGAACCACTCCGGCCTCTGATCGGGGCTCTTTCGACGATCCAATCGTATATCTGATTTGCGTCGGCCTTGGCCGTCTCAGCGAGAACGACTTGGTAGGCCACGTTTTTCTCGGAAGTCTTTTTCAAACTCCCTCAGTGGCGTTACACGACCGGCTTCGACGTCTGCGAGTCCGCGCTTGATGCCTTCGAGCGCCTCCAGTTCGTCCACGCGGTCTAGCAGTTTCTGATAAGACAGCGCATCCTGAACAACGAGTTCGGCCTTGCCGTTAATTGTGAGAACGACCGGGTGCCCGCTCCCTCGCATCTGATCCAGGAACTCGCTGGTGTTGCGCTTGAAGTCGCTGAGCGAATGAATGTCTTTGCTGATGTCAAGCACGAGAACCTCCTGCACTAAATATGCACTCAATTTGATGCTATCAGAAAAGGCGACCGCCATCGAGGACGATTGGCTCACCGTGAAGCTGCTGGTACGAAACCTTCTAGGCGAGTCCCCTCTCGCATGACATAACGGAAGTTATGTCGTACTAAAGATCGGATAGCAGGGGACAGATCCCGAGCAAAATGAGTGAGATAGGATCCTTACAATCGGGTACCCTTGGCCTGGCCCTCCCCGGACCGCCGGTGTTGCCGGCGCTCGCCGTCCGTCTCGGGAAGCGGGGCCTTCGACGATTTCTGGAGTTCTTCACGGTAAACATCCGAAACCGGAACACGCGCGAAGCCCACGGTCGAGCGGCGGAAGCTTTTCTCCGCTGGTGTGAGGACCGAGGCATCCGAGAAATGGCTGAGATTCAGCGATCCACGTGGCCTCCTGTATGGAGTCGCTCCAGGGGCAATACTCGAAGCCGACCACAAAACAGCATCTCGCGAGTCTGCGGATGATGTTCGACCACTCAAGAACAGGCCCGAACCATGTCAATCAACGCAACTCGTGCACTCTTCGTGTCCGTTACTTCGCGCGGGAAGGCGATACGGCGTCCGTGCACACGGTCGCCGGTTTTGAGCCGAAGATAGAAGCCCAGACGATCGACGGCAGTCATTGATGCTTCGTCCGGGGCTTCATCTACATCTTTGCCCGCGATTCTACGTAGAGCATCTGCGTGGTCTGCATTCATGTGCTGGATGATTTCGGGAGCAACCGCGGCTAGGGGATCAGGCGCCGCTGCGGCATATTCCGTAGCTGGTACCCAGCCCATTACGCCGAAGCCGCCGATAAAATAAACACCTTCAACTTCTAGCCGGTAATACGCGAAATCGGTGTAGTCCTGCCAGTAGCGTGCGCTTTCGTAGCGGGACAGATAGAGGTCCCGAACCTCAGCGGCGGGCGCGGCTTTCACCACGCCGATGAGCGTCACTCGAGCGGCGCCAAGCGGGTCTCCCACTACGCCAGGCTGAGTGATGAGAAGGCTGGCGCGCTCGTCCTGATGCAGATTCTGGGTATGCATAGCCATGTTGCTGATCAAGAAAACGGTCCGGCCAAGGCCGTCGGCTGCGAAAGGCATCACAGAGCCGAAAGGGAACCCGGGGAACTTGCGAGAATGCGTCGACAGACTGCCAATGCTTCCAATCTCGGCGAGCGTACGCGCGCGCTCAGCGAGCGAAGGTTCGGGGATATCCGGAGTCGTTGGGCCTGAGCCAGCATGCTGTCGATTGGACACGAGTCTTATGATACCGGACTCCTGAATGAGATGGCGCATTGACACATTGACACGATCCCAACTGCCACCGAGAATGGATTCCTATGTTCCGAGAGTCAATGTCTGCCATTCTGCTTGCTGTAGCCGCGGGTGTTACCATCGCCGGCGGCGCTACACTGCCCCCGGCTGTTGTTCCTGCCGGAAACTTACTTGTGACGGGCGATTTTAACGGTGACGGGTGGTTGGATATTGTCTCGGTAGTTCGATCCCAAGGCAGTGGCGCTTGGTACCTTGCCGTTTTTGCGAATGACGGGTCCGGTCATTTCAACCGTGGAACGACGATGTCGCTCAACGCGGAATTTGTTCCTTTCGCTATTACCGCGGCTGATTTCGATCGCGACGGCCGCTTGGATGTGGCGATTCTGGGGAACGGACCCAACGGTTCGCAGGTGCTCGTCGCACTGCACCGAACAGCCAGCTTTTTTACATACGCGATACCTATTGCGTCCAACGGATTCTCCTTGTCGGCCGGGGATTTCACAGGAGATGCCTTCCCTGACCTGTTGGTAACCACGTATGGCAACGCACAAGAATTTATAAACCCCGGCAACGGCATCTTCGATCAGGCTCGCCCTGTTGCGACTCTAACGATCGGTGTTCCGCTCATCGCAGACCTGAATAGCGACGGCAATCTCGACTTCGCCTTGTGGTCAACGGGTAGTCAGTATCCCTCATCCAGCGTGTATTTGGGCGACGGTCAGGGAAACTTCACTCAGTCGACGGCGGGTCCATTTCCGGGGAACATCGGCGGCATGTCAATCGCCGATTTGAACAGTGATGGAAAGCCGGACCTGGTTTCCGTACTCGCGCTTGGAACCATGCGGCCGTTGGCGTTTCAAGTGGCGTATGGCAATGGTGACGGAACGTTTCAGAAGCTGGTGTCGCCTGCGGCAAGCTTGCCGTATCCAAACGGGTTTGGAATAGCGACTGGGGATGTGAACAACGATGGACGCATTGATGTGTTGGTTCTGGCCGGTGACGCCCAATCCAGCATTGTCGCCGTGTATTTCAATATCGGGAACGGTGCTTTCTCGGAACCTGTTTCTACCGTTCTGCCCCGCAAGTTTAGAGGCATTCAACTGGCGACTTTCACTGCCGATAACTACCTTGATCTGCTCATTGAGGCGGAAGGCTTCCAACTGATAGACCTCATCCAATTCAATGATGGAAGCGGTCGCATGGGAGCGGCAGAGTAGGCCAAATAGATGGTGTGCCTGCCGACACCCGAGCCTTGCCACCGAGATGAAACATTCCTCGCGAAGGTGGCCCCCGATTGGTTCTGAGCCGAACTTCACGAGGAAGCCTCCTGCTAAGCGCACCTAAGCGACGATGCCGCCGATCACTTCGCCCTTGACGTCGGTCAGCCGGAAGTCTCTACCCGCATACCGGTACGTCAGACGCTTATGGTCAAGGCCCATCAGATGCAGGATGGTCGCGTGCAAGTCGTGGAAGTGGACCTTATTCACCATCGAATAATAGCCGTAGTCATCGGTCGCTCCCCACTGCAATCCGGGCTTCACACCGCCGCCGGCCAGGAAGTATGTGAACGCTTCGGGATTGTGGTCGCGGCCATCGGAGCCCTCGGCCGTGGGCGTGCGGCCGAACTCTCCTCCCCACACGACGAGTGTATCCTGCAACAGTCCGCGGGCTTTGAGGTCGGCCAACAGCCCAGCGATGGGCCGATCCACCTCCCTCGCATTCTGCGCGTGGTCGCGCAATAGATCGGAGTGCTGATCCCACTTATAGGTGTGGCTCACCTGCACGAAGCGCACTCCCTTTTCGGAAAGGCGCCTCGCCATCAGGCACTGCCGCCCAAAGTCCTCGGTGACCGGCGTATCCAGGCCATAGAGTTTCCTCGTGGCTTCTGATTCGCCGCTGATATCCTGCAGGCCCGGCGCCTCGGCCTGCATCCGGAAGGCCAGCTCGAACGACTCGATGCGGCCTTCAAGCGCCGCGTCGTGACCAGTCCGGGCCAGTTCCTGGCGGTTCAGTTCCTGCGTGAAGTCGAGTTCCATGCGCTGGATCTCTTTGGGGGTCTCGCTATTCGTGATGTAAGGCAGCTTCGCGTCTCGCGCCTTGATGCCCACCGAACCAATGGGAGTCCCGGCGTAGGGCGCCGGCAAAAACCCGGAGCTGTAGTTGTTCGCGCCACCGTGGCTTTGGGTGGGGCAGATGGTCACGAAGCCCGGCATATTCTGGTTCTCGCTGCCCAGCCCGTAAGTAACCCACGATCCCCATGACGGGCGCACGAAGGTATCGCTACCCGTATGGATCTCCAGCAGCGCGCCGCCGTGCCGCGAATTCGATCCCCACATGGACTTGATGAAACAGATGTCGTCCACCCGTTGCGCGATCTGCGGGAACAAGTCGCTCACCCACATGCCGCTTTGTCCGTACTGTTTGAAGTCCCAGAGTGGCTTCAGCAGATTGAACGTCTGGCCAGACACCACCTTGGGCCGGGCGAAGGGCAGCGGCTTGCCGTGATCGCGCTTCAACAGCGGCTTGTAGTCGAAGGTATCCACCTGCGACGGGCCGCCGTGCATGAACAGGAAGATCACGCGCTT
>JBDTMC010000517.1:0-5422 GCA_039934475.1 Bryobacteraceae bacterium
AAAAGAAAGCTACTTACCAGTCTGTTTTCGGGCTTACGAGTAAACTCCCGCTAGCCGTCTACGCCCGCCCACAGGTTCATCGTGTTCAACTCCTCGCGGCCGCACGCCTTCAAGTAAAGAAACAGTTGCGTACGGTACGCCGCGTGAGCGCTAAGTACAAGATTTACAAGTAGGTAGCCGCGCGTAGCCTTTCGGCCGAACATGTCAATCTCCTCGCGCAGGTCGGCCTCGCTCCAGGCGCTGAGAGTCGCCAGGTACTCTTCGGATTGCGCTTGGATCGCTGCCACGGCTTCTTCAAAGCTCATTGCCTTCGACTTTGCCTCGGCTGCGCCCCACGCTTCGGCCAAGGCTGGGCGATTGAATCCCCCAGTTTTGATCACACCGATCTGGGTGGGCCCCATAATGGCCAGATACTGCAGCAGTTCCAGTATACTGCGCTGCTTGGGCGTGGGCCGGTAGTCCAGCTTGGCTTGGTCTATCTTGCCCACCAGGTGCAGCAGAACGCGGACTTCGTGCCGCAGTGACTCAACCAGTTCCATCTTTGTCAAAACCATATTGCCTGTATCTTAACTCCGATGAAAATGAAAAAGGCGCCCCAGGGAGGGGCGCCTTTTGGCAATCCTGCGATGCCGGACTCTATTCCACGTCCTTGCTGCGTTTCTTGCGGTTTCTCTTCCGCGCCAGCGCCTGCTTAGTACGTTTCTTTTCGCCGGGCTTCAGATAGAAGGAGTGCTTCTTGATTTCTTTGATGATGTCCTCCTGCTGCACCTTGCGCTTAAACCGCCGCAACGCGCTTTCCAGGGTTTCACCATCCTGAAGATGGACTTCAGCCAATCAAACTCACCCCCTCACACGCCTGGTTGGTCAACAAATACATTCCCTTCAACTATAGCATCGCAAAGGGAGAGGCTAGCGGTGGCCGAGATACATCAGCCAACCGAGCCCGAAGAGTGTCCCGACAAAGCACGCGAAACAGTAGGCCGCGTAGCGGATCCGCTCCCGGTCCGTCTTCTTTGTGACAATGCCCAGGACGATGGATGTGATCAGGGCGAAGAGCACCGCCGCTTCAAAGTGAGAGAGGCTCATTTTCACGGGTTACTCCTTCTTCCCAGTCGCGATCTCATAGGCGTCCACCATGGCGAGAACGTTGAGGAGGCCGGCGCCCACCAGGAACTTCGTGCCGTAGTCATGAACGTGTCCAGCGACGTCGGGCTGGGCGTAACCGAACCAGACTGTCACCAGGTACAACAGGCCCGACGCGAGGTCCCCAAGGAAACCACCGACATAAATCACGGTATTGAGCAGGTCGCCCGTTTGCGGTTCAAAGAAAGTGCCCCGCATCAACAAACCGGCGGCAAACATTACGACGACGCTAGAGAACAGCAGCATCGCGCGGATGGGACGCTTCAAGAGGAAGTGTCCTAGGCCGGGGACGAACCAGGCGGCGGCAACGGCGGGCAGCCAGAGTTTCAATGGCGGCGTCGGCTCTTTGGGTGCTAGCGAATCGGCGGGCATTACTTTCTCAAGTATATCAAGCGTTACCGCGGCTGGGAGCAGATCCATGTAAACGCTTCGCGGACGCGGGCGGCTTGCACGGGGCTAGCGATCAGATAGCGATGCCGGCCGTTCGGATCGGCTTGAAGGGAGGTCCGGCCTTCACCGTCAACCACCATTTTACCGGGCTGGGAGAGGTCGAAGTAGCCGCTATCCGGGCGAGCGGCGTAGAGCACGGCGGTGAGATCCCAAGTCTGCCGGTTGTAAGGCATCTTTTCGTAGAACCGGTAGGCCTCTGCCACGGGGTGGCGCTTGGCCCATCGGAAGTCGTGCTCGATGCTGGTTGCGGGATAGCGGATGGCCTCGCCGACCTCAAAGCCACTGGCAACGATCGGCGTCGGCCATTCATCAAACAGTTTCTTCGCCGCCGACAGATCTGTCTTCACGTTATATTCGCCCGGCCCCGTCGGGAACTGTCCGGCCATTGTGGAAAGAAGGCGCACCTTACGGGCAACCAGCGCCCGTCCGTCCATCGGACTGGCCTCGTCGGGCTTGGAATCGAGCAGCCGGGCGAGGTTGGTGAAGAACCCCACTTGCACGAGTGTCACTGACTGGTCGGCTTCCTTCGCCAAAATCTGCCGCAGTAATTTAATGGCGTCAGGGGCGTCGGCACCTGACTTCAGGCGGCGCGGGTAAAGAAACTCACCCTTCGCGCCCTTCAGCTCGGCGACTTTTCGGTTGTAGTTCCCGTCGTCCTTGGTGACGCCGTCGCGCACAACGCCAATCGGAATGGCGCCGCGCCCATAGAACTGATTGACGATATCGATGTACACGGCGGCCCACGGGTTGTCCTTGGTCACCGTAACCGCGAGGAGTTTCACCTCTCCGCGCGTTTCCAGACCATGAATCTCGGCTAGGGCGAGGGCATCGTCGATGTCGTTTCCCATGTCGGTGTCGAACACCATGCGCACCGGTTGTGCTCCGGCGGTAGCGGTTATAGCCAACATCGCGAATAGAAGGATTCTCGGCGTCATCAGGGCCGAATCTTATCACACGCGCGTACTGTGGTACGCTGGCTCGCATGTTGCAATCGAAGCGCAGCGCGCCGGTTTACGATGTCGTAGTCATCGGATCAGGCGCTGGTGGCGGCACCGCCGTAAAGGTGCTGACCGATCTGGGAGTGAAAGTCGCCCTATTGGAAGCGGGCGCGATGCTGAACCCGGCCAAAGACTACAAAGAACATATGTGGCCCTACCAGGTGCCCCATCGGGGCGCCGGAAACGACGCTGCGTCTTATTTCGGCCGCAAGGATTTCGGCTATTTCAGTGCGCCCACCGGATACTGGGACATCAAGGGCGAGCCGTATACCGTAGCTGAAGGAAGCCAGTTCCGCTGGTTCCGGTCCCGAATCATCGGCGGCCGCACGAACCACTACGGGCGCATTTCGTTGCGCTTTGCAGACTACGATTTCAAGCCATACACTCGCGATGGGATCGGCACAGATTGGCCTATCTCTTACGAAGACATCGCACCCTACTACGACAAAGCGGAAGACTTCATCGGTGTGACCGGCACAAAAGAAGGCATCCGCAGCGCCCCGGACGGTATCTTTCAGCCGTCGCCCCCGCCGCGCGTCCACGAAGTCCTGATCCAGAATTCGTGCAAGAAACTGAACGTACCTTGCGTTCCGGCGCGCCTCGCCATCATCACTAAGCCGCACAACGGGCGCGTGCCCTGCCACTACTGTGGCGAGTGTGGCCGCGGTTGCGTGACGGCGTCGAATTACTCATCGAGCCAAGTACAGATCTTCCCGGCGATGAAGTCGGGCCGGCTGACGGTAATTCCCAACGCGTTTGCCCGCGAGTTACTTACCGGACCGGACGGCAAAGTAACTGCTGTTTCTTACATCGACCGAGTTACGCGGACCGAGCAACAGATTCGCTGCCGAGCGGTGGTGCTGGCGGCGAGCGCTTGCGAGTCGGCACGGCTGCTGTTGAATTCGAAATCGTCGCGCCATCCAAACGGGCTGGCCAATTCGTCGGGCCAAGTGGGAAAGAACCTCACCGATTCGACTGGCTTTGGGTTAGAGGGCTACATCCCTGCGCTCGAAGGAATGATGAAGCACGATTCCGACGGCATGGGTGGCGGGCACGTGTACATGCCGTGGTGGCTGTGGGACAAGAAGACGTCTTTCCCGCGCGGCTATCACATCGAAGTGGGTGGCGGCTATGGCATGCCCGGCGTAGGCAGTTTCGGCGGCGTTTGCGCGCGCGAAGAAGGCTATGGCAAGGGTTTGAAGGCCGAGATTCGCAAGCAGTACGGTTGCACTGTGGGCTTCGCCGGACGCGGCGAGATGATCCCCAATAAAGACACTTATTGCGAGATCGATCCGAGCGTCACGGATCAGTATGGCATTCCCGTTTTGCGGTTCCACTTCAAGTGGAGCGACCACGAACTGCGCCAGGTGGAGCACATGGAGCAAACCTTCACCGACATTATCGAGACGATGGGTGGCAAGGTGCTAGGACGGCGTTCCCGCGGCATGGGCGACACCGGTATCTCGATCGGTGGCGAAATCATCCACGAACTGGGAACGGCGCGCATGGGCAATGAGGCCGCGACGTCGGCGTTTAACCCGTTCTGTCAGGCGCACGACACCAAAAATCTGTTTGTAGCCGACGCCGCGCCATTCGTCAGCAATCCGGATAAGAATCCGACGTTGACGATTGTCGCGCTGGCTTGGCGTACGTCCGAATATCTGGCTGAGGAGTTGAAAAAAGGCAATGTCTGAGACCACACGCCGCGATCTCATCCGGTCCATCGCCCTCGCCGCCACTCTAGGCAGTCTGCCGGCGGCGGACGCGCAACACGTTCACAATGAGGTAGCCGAAGAAAAGAAGTCATCCGGCAGTTACCAGCCGAAGCTCTTCACGCCGCACGAATACCAGACTATTCAGAGACTGTCCGAACTGATCATTCCAGCCGACGAGGTTTCAAAGGGCGCGCTGGACGCGGGCGCGCCGGAGTACATCGATCTATTGGCGAGCGGCAACGAGCGACTGGAAACGCTGTACCGCGGCGGCATCGTGTGGTTGGATGTCGAGTGCGGACGGCGCTTTGGCGCCACGTTCCTCGAAAGCAAGCCGGATCAGCAGACGCAGTTGCTGGACGTGCTGGCGTATCACCGCCACGAGACACCTGAGAATCGAACGGGCGCGCATTTCTTTGATTGGACTCGCCGCATGGTGGTGGACGCGTTTTACACAAGCAAGATAGGCATTGAGGACGTCGGCTTCAAAGGGAACGTCGGGATGTCGAAGTTCCAGGTTCCCGTGGAAGCCTTGCAGTATGCGTTGAAGCGCAGCGGTATGGCATAGACCACCTCCCTCACTCGTTGCTTAATGCCCGTGCCGGGTCAATCCGCGTGGCCCGGCGGGCAGGCAGCAGGGAAGCGACGGCAGCGACTACGGCGAGGAACAGCGCAACAGCGGCGAACGTCCCTGGATCGGTACCGCTGACCTGATACAGCATCTTCGATGCGAGGCGCGTAAACACGGCGCATAGAATGAGTCCGGCCAACACACCGGCCGCCGCTAGTTTCATTCCGATACCAAAGACATTGCGCAGGACCAGCGAGGGAGAGGCGCCGAGTGCCATGCGGATGCCGATTTCATGCGTGCGCTGGCCAATGGAGTAGGACATCACTCCGTAGAGTCCAATAGCTGCTAGCGCAAGTGCGATCGCGCCGAGCGCCGACAGTAGCGATGCGCCGATGCGGTGGGCGAAATACGCGGCGGCCATGAAGTCGTTCATCGGCACCATCGCTGTGATGTTAATGCCCGGGTCGATGGAGGCCAGTCTACTGCGGACGGCCGATGCCAACTGCTCCGGCGAGCCCTTCGTTCGAACGTGAAGCGCGAGACCCATG
>JBDTMC010000518.1:0-5421 GCA_039934475.1 Bryobacteraceae bacterium
CCCCTGGCCGGGCATTTGACCTTCATGAAGAATTGGGACGTACCCGGTGTCATTGGCTTTGTCGGCACCGTTTGCGGTCGCAGCGGCGTCAATATCGCCAACTTCTCGCTCGGACGCCAGGAAGCGGAGCCCGGCGCAGGAACTCCGAACACGGCAGTTGCTGTAGTCGAAACTGACGGCATTGTCCCGGAAGCGGTTTTGGCGCAACTACGCGAGAATCCTGCCGTCAGGATCGCCCGTTCCGTTGAGTTCTCTTAGCGAATCAAACCAAGGCGGCGCAGCGGTCGCGCGACGCCGCCTTTTCGGATTATTTTACGTTCACGAGCAAAAATCCGGCGATTTATCTACAGTTTCCATTGCAGGCCCCTAGGGCCTGTGGTAGGATTGGTGTGCTGCTTCATGGACCGTCCCCTGTATCTTAGGTCCCAAACCCCCTACGGAGTCAAAAACCCTACCGAATGAGTTCTACCGTTTTTCTCGGAAACTTACCCGCGTGGGTGACTGCGGACGATATTCGTTCGTGGCTCACCGCCGAAAACCTGGTCGCCGACAACATAAAAGTAATTCGCAACCCCGAAACCCAAGAATCGAAAGGCTTCGCCTTTATCGAAGCCCCGAACGGTGAAGAGATGAATTCCATCATTCGCCGTTTTGATCGCGCCCCTCTCGAAGACCGTATCTTACGCGCCAATCCTGCACAGCCCCCGAAGTCTAAGGGTCTGCCTGTGAAGCCTGGCGCCGCTGCCGTTGCTCCTGCCGCCGCTCCTATTAACGACCCTCAGCGTTCGCGGCGTGGTGGCAAGAAACATAAACGTCCCGGGTTGAACGCTCCCCAAAGCGCGTTCGCGGAAGAACTGGCCAAAGCTCTTTAATCCGACTCCGGCCCCCGGCCGGCGTGCCCGATACCTTCGGACCGCACTCATCCTCACGAAAGCAAAACGTTCATCCCCTCGCGGGGTGGACGTGTCGCTGCGAGCGGCTGTAGCATTTTCACCGGGCATACCGGTGTTATACTCAAGCCGGTAGTCGCAGGGTTGCGGATAACCAGAGGTGTTATCGTGAGTGATCTACTGTTCATTCGCTCTATTTTCATCATTCTGCTCGCCTGTGCGGGCTTTTTTCTTCAGCCTTTTCAATTGGATAAACCGATAGCCGGAGTTGTGGGCGCTGCCCTAGGCGTTGGTATTGTCCTCTTTGAAATGCGGCTCAAACAAGTGAGTTTGAAACGTTTGATTGGCGCCGCTATAGGCTCCGTCCTGGGTATTCTAGGTGCCTACCTGATGTCCCTGGTTCTTGGCAGAGCTATCCCCGCCAGCAACAATACCGTCCCCTTTATTGAATTGAGCCTCCTGCTGCTGATGACCTACGTCGGCTTGGTTGTGGGCGCCAGTAAAGGAGACATGCTCAACCTTGCTGCGTTGGGCGGGTTATTCGGTGGCGAGAAGGTCACCAAACACACGTTTAAGATCCTCGACACCAGCGTCATTATTGATGGTCGTATTGCCGACATCGCAGAAACGGGTTTTCTTGATGGCACACTCGTGGTGCCCCAATTCGTCCTACGCGAACTACAGCTCGTTGCCGACTCGGCGGACTCGATGAAGCGCAATCGCGGCCGCCGCGGTCTAGACATTCTCCAGCGCATCCAGAAGATGCCTCAGCTCAATGTGCAGATTCTGGAAGACGACTTCCCGAATGTCCGCGACGTCGACATGAAACTGATCGAGCTGGCGAAGGTCTACGATTGTAAAGTCGTCACCAACGATTTCAACCTCAACAAAGTGGCTCAACTGCACGGCGTCGAGGTTCTGAACATCAACGAGTTGGCCAACGCTCTCAAACCGATTGTTCTTCCGGGTGAAACCATGCGTGTCTTCATCCTCAAAGAGGGCAAGGAGTACAACCAGGGGGTTGCCTACCTCGACGACGGAACCATGGTTGTAGTAGACAACGCTAAGAAGCTGATTTCGAAAACCATCGACATTGCTGTCACCAGCGTCCTTCAAACGACGGCCGGGAAGATGATTTTTGGCCGCTTCGACGAGCGCACTCACGCCGTCCACGATAAGCCCGGCGAGAAGGGGCCGCCGGACCGTAGTCATCAACGCGAACAGCACCATCCTCAGCCAGCTGCGAATCAATAGATTAACCGGGGCCGTCAGGCGAACAGAGAGGGACTGAACCCAACCCGCTATAATGGCGGGTTGATGCTTCGAGTTCGTTTCGCCCCCTCGCCCACCGGCTACCTCCACATCGGCAGCGCCAGAACCTTCATTTTCAACTGGCTCTATGCCCGCCGGAACCACGGCACGATGGTTCTGCGCATCGACGATACCGACGTCGAGCGGAACACCCAAGCGTCCCTCGATTCCATCTTCGACGGTCTCAACTGGCTGGAACTGGGGTGGGACGAATTCTATCGCCAGTCTGACCGCCTCGCCCTGCACCGCGAAATGGCCAACGCCATTCTCGCGAAAGGAATGGCCTACCGCGACTTCACGCCCGCCCAAACGGACGAGGAGAAAGCCCTTGAGACGGGCCCGTGGCTCTTCAATGCCGGGATGCGCGAACTCTCCATCGAAGCGAGTGATCGCCGCGCTGCCGCCGGAGAGCCTTTCGTAGTTCGCTTCCGTGTCCCGCGCGAAACCCCCGTTACCGTCAAATTCACTGATCTCGTCTTTGGCGAACAATCCAAATCGTCAGCCGACATCGAGGACTTCGCGCTCCTCCGCAGCAATGGCATGCCCACGTACCACATGGCTTCCTGTGCCGACGATATCGACTTGCGGATCAGCCATATCATTCGCGGCCAGGACCATCTTTCGAACACTTTCAAGCATGTCCTCATCTTTGAGGGCGCGGGCGCGACACCGCCGCTGTTTGCGCACCTTCCGCTGCTCATCGCCCCGGACGGCGCCAAGCTCTCCAAACGTAAACATGGCCCGGTGGTATCGGTAACTACCTACCGCGACGCCGGTTTCCTGCCGCATTCCTACGTCAACTTCCTCTGCCTTCTTGGCTGGTCTCCCAAAGATAACCGCGAACAGATGACGCGCCAGGAACTGATCGACATTTTCTCCTTTGAAGGCGTCAATCGGAGCAATGCCGTGGTCAACTTCAGCGAAGAAGACCCCATTGATTCCAAGGCGCTCTGGCTGAACTCCCAGCACCTTCGCACTATGCCCGTCGCCGAACTTGCGCCCTACGTGCGCCGCACCCTGGAGGCGGCCGGCTTGGCCATCCCCTACGGTGAGGAGTGGTTCCTGTCTACCGTTGACGTCATTCGCTCCCGCTTCGCCACCCTGAACGACTTCGTCAGCCGCGGGCGCGCCTATTTCGCCGACGATTTCATTACCGAACCCGGCGCGGCCGAGAAACTGAACCAGCCCGGCGCCAGGGAGTTGCTCCATGAATTGGGTGACCGCATGGCTGCCACCGAAGAATTCACCGAAGCGAGTGTAGAAGCCGAGTTGCGTAAACTCGCCGCCGACCGCGGCGTGAAGGCCGGCCTCATCATCAATGGCTCCCGTGCCGCCCTCACTGGACAGCCGGTGGGACCCTCCGCGTTTCACGTTTTCCTCGCCGTGGGCCGTGACCGTAGCATCGCCCGGCTTCGCAACGCCTGAGAAATCCATGATCATCCTCGGAATCGGCGGTCTCCTCAATGAAACCGCTTGCGCCATTCTCCAGGACGGCCGCCTCGCCGCCGCCGTCGAGCAAAAGAAGATCGCCCGCAACCATCGCGCCGGCGAGATGCCTGACGAAGCTATCGCCGAATGCCTGCGCCTGGCCGGCGTTGCGGCAACGGGTGTCGATTGCGTTGCCGTCGTTCGCCCCTTTACCTTTGGCCCGGAATCCGAAGTCCACCTCGACTTACGCGAGCGCTTTCCGCATGCCCGCATTGCGGTCGTCGAGCATCATCTTGCCCACGCCGCCTCCGCTTACTACGCTTCGCCCTTCGACGAGGCCACCGTCCTCACCATCGATCGCAAGGGCGACTTCCGCTGCGCCGCGCGCTGGCAGGCCTCGGGATCTCAGTTGCAGATCGACGAGGAGGCGTACTATCCCGATTCATTGGGAGACCTCTACGGCCGTGTCACGGAGTTGCTCGGCTTTGAGAAGAACGCCGAAGAACACAAGGTTCAGTGGCTCTCCACCTCGGGTGATGACTCCCAGGTGCCTCTGTTCACGGAGATCCTTGGCCCCACCGGTTGGCCCCGCCTGGACCGTTCCTACTTCGACGGCGACCGCCAGAACCGCGGCAGCTTTAGTACCCGCGTGTACCAGCGCTTGGGCTTGCACGACGGCGCGCTAGTTCCCACTCACCTCCGCGCCAACATTGCCGCCGGGATCCAGCGGGCCGTGGAGCAGGCAGTCCTCACCATGGCCGGAGAAGGCCGCAACCTCTGCCTCGCCGGCGGCCTCGCTTACAACCCTCTTTTGATCGCTGCGCTGGAAAACAGCGGCCGTTGGCAGAACGTCTTCGTCCAACCCGCTGCCGGCAACGCTGGAACCTGTATCGGCGCCGTCCTGCATGCCTGGCACGTCCTCTACCACCGCACCGAACGCGTGCCGTTCGAGACTCTCTTCCTGGGTCCGTCGTATACCGCGGAAGAGATCAAACGCGTCGTCGAAAACTGCAAGTTACGGGCGCGCTACCTGCTCACTACGGATGAAGTGATCGATACCACAGTGCGCCAGTTGAACGAACACCGCATCATCGCCTGGATGCAGGGACGCATGGAATTCGGTCCCCGCGCGTTAGGCAATCGCAGCATCCTCGCCTCTCCGCTCGACCCCTATTCGTCGGAGAACCTCAACGCTTACATCAAACACCGCGAGAGCTTCCGCAAGTTTGCCGCCTCCGTCCCGGCGGAGCTTGTGTCGGACTATTTCGAGGTGGGTCCCAATGCTCGCTTCCTGGCCACCATCGGCCGCGTCAAGGCTGCCCATCGGGATACTTTTGCGAGCGCCATCCTGGGGCACGATCTCGTCCGCGTCCATACCGTTTCCCAGGAAGACAATCCCCTCTACCACCGGCTGCTGCTCGCTGCCGGTGAGGCCACCGGTCTGCCGGTACTGTATAACACGTCTTTCAATCTCTTTAGCGACCCCTTGGTGTGCACACCACGCGACGCTGTCCGCAGCTTCTACTCCTCCGGCATCGATGTTATGTTTGTAGGCAACTTCCTGTTGGAGAAGTAACTATGTCGCACGGACCTCTCGCCTGCCGAAGGTTGCGCGTCCGGCACGGTCGTCGCCGTCACGCTAAACTACTAGCATGCGCAACGAGTTTACGGCAATCGTCGAGCGGGATGACCCTTGGTATGTTGCGTACTGCGCGGAAGTCCCGGGAGCCAACGGGCAAGGCAAGACGCGCGAGGATTGCCTCGCGAACTTGCGTGAGGCAATCGCGCTCAT
>JBDTMC010000519.1:0-5414 GCA_039934475.1 Bryobacteraceae bacterium
GCCTTGATCGATCCGGCGATCGCTATGCGGTACGAATGATTGGACGGCGCGGGCGAAAAACCTGGGTGTTATATACAAACCACCGGCGATTCTGGACGTATATCAAGACATGAAGTCCGCCTATCTGCGATACGCTCTCGCGACGGCATGCCTCACCATGATAGGGGCGACAGCCGGCGCTCAAATGAAAGACAACGCGGAGAAGGAACTCAACTGCTCCCACCGCTGGCACAACGACGGGAGCGAATCCTATTGTGAAATGAAGGAACTGAGCGCGCCGGTAACGGGGCACCTCAGCGTGGACGGCGGTACGAATGGCGGCGCCGCAGTGCGGGGATGGAATCGGAATGAGATTCTGGTGCGGGCACAGATTCAGACCTGGGCCGTTACCGACAGCGAGGCCAAGGCGCTGGCCGGCCAGATTCGGATTGAAACCGCTGGTTCGCGAATCCAGGCGACGGGTCCGCGTTCGGAAGGCAAAGCTGGATGGGGCGTGAGCTTTGAGATCTTTGTGCCGCATCGGACGGGTGTTTCGGCAAAGACCCACAATGGAGGGGTCTCGCTTTCCGACCTTCGCGGAGAGATCGAGTTCGAAGCGCTGAATGGTGGCGTTTCGCTGAAACGCCTGGCCGGCGCTGTGCACGGCCGGACCACCAATGGGGGACTGAATATCGAGCTGGCCGGCGACCGCTGGGATGGCGACCGGTTGGAGGCTGCGACCACCAACGGCGGGGTTCACCTGGAGGTACCGTCCGATTACTCAGCCCGCCTGGAAACGGGAACAGTGAACGGCGAGGTGCGCGTGGATTTCCCGGTCACTGTGAGACGAGAGATCGGCCGGAACTTCGCGACGACGTTGGGTAAGGGCGGGCCGACTGTTCGCGTAACGACCACCAACGGCGGCGTTAGAATTTCCAGGAAGTCCTGAGGAGCCGGAGCAACGCTCCAGATATCCCTTCGGGAGATGGAGTCAAGAGAAGACGTAAGTCGAGAGCCTACCGGCAGAACAGCATTCTGACCGGGTACTATGTCGCTCTGTGACCCATCGTGGGATCGGGACTCACCTATGCTGCCGGCTGCGCGAACGGGTCTGTGCAGGCCTCAAGTAATTCAATCAAAGATTCAGGCTGATCCAGGCGGGAGCATGGTCGCTGGCATTGTCTTGGCCCCGCACCCAGCGGTCGACGCCGCCGTCCTCGAGTCGCCCGGACAGTACCGGCGAAAGCAGGAAATGATCGAGCCTCATGCCTTTGTCGGCGGCCCAGCGATCGCGTTCGTAGTCCCAGAATGTCCACAGAGGTCCTTGTGGTTGCAAGGTCCGCAGAGCATCACTCCAGCCCTGCGTTAACAGGTGGGCAAAGGCTTTCCGGCTTGCGGGTTGGACCAGAGCGTTCTTGTCCAAAGAGCGGGTTGGGTAGATGTCCTGCGCGGTTGGAACGACGTTGTAATCGCCCGCCAGTACGACGGGAAGTCCGGTGGAGATGAGGCCGGCGGCGTGTACGGTGAGGCGTTCGAACCAGTCGAGTTTGTAGTTGAACTTCGGACCAGGCTGTGGATTGCCGTTCGGAAGATAGATAGAGGCGATGAGGACGCCATTCACGGCCGCCTCAATGTAGCGTGCCTGTGAATCTTCAGGATTGCCGGGCAGGCTGGATTGGGTCAGCACGGGCTGGTGGTCTCGCGCGAGGATCGCCACACCATTCCAGGAACGCTCACCCTGCCACACGGAGTGATAACCCAAGGCTTGCAGTGCGCGGTCGGGGAAGAACCTTTGCTCTGCCTTGATCTCCTGGAGGCAAACTACATCGGGAAGTGCTTCGCCCAGCCAGGCCACCAGATTGTCGAGCCGCTTGTTGATGTTGTTGATGTTGAAGGTTGCGATTTTCAAGGTCCGGCTCGCAGAGCAACACCATTATCTGACGGGCCGAGGGGGCAGCGCTAACGGAAAATCCACGTCTGGTTCGTGAAGGGATTGCCAGTTAGTTCGCCTCCGAACATAACTAATCCTCTGAAGTTGGGGTCGAAGGTCATGGAGACAGCCCAACGGCCAAACGGCGCGAAGGGTGTCTGGACTTGACTCCATTTGATTCCGTCCCAAGTCCACGTGTCATTCAAACCCGAGCCCGGCGTGGCGAACCCGCCGAACAATACGATGCCGACGCGGGCCACGTCGAATGTCATAGCAAGTGCGGTTCGCGCCGCAGGAGTTGTTCGGGGGAATTGCTGCGTCCAGGTGGCGCCGTCCCAGGTCCAAGTATCTCCATAGACCGTGCGGCAGCAGTCCCCGCCGCCACTATCACCTCCGAACAGAAGCACTTTCTGGTTGATGGCGTCATAGGCGAGGGTTGTCCCGCGGGGCGAGGGACTGGTGGCGGGGAATTTTTGCCTCCACGCCTTCGTCCTCCCACTCCATTCCCAAGTGTCGGCGAGCGTGATGCCGTTGCTGCCGTAGCCCCCAAAAAGCACAATCGTGCGGGTGGCGGCGTCATAGACCATTTGCTGGGCGTTGAAGCTGCGGGCGGGTGGGCCGACGAGCGAAAACTGCTGAGTCCAAGTGGCGCCGTCCCAAGTCCAGGTCTCGTTCGAATCGGCGGAATCGGTCCTGGTGCCGCCGAACAAGACCGCGGTTTTCGAAATTGGATCGTAGACGAGGTTCGCGCCAGAAAGAGCAGGTGGGGATGAGGCTGGGGAGAGTTGCAACCAGCCATTCTGGCGCGTGAATGTCCAGGTGTCTCCGTAGACAACGTTTGTAGGCCCGCCACCGTAGAGGACGGTAGAGTGAGTGCCTGCATCGTAGGCCATGGCAGCGCAACAGCGCGGCGAGGGTAAGGTGGTGAGGGCAGGTTTGATCCAGTTTGGAGTCTGGGCGGAACAGGCGGCCAGGAGCACCAGTGAGGCTTGCAGCGTCTTTAAGATTCTCATTCGTTGTTCTCGCCGGATGAGTAACAGTATACGTGCCGCACGCCGCGGCATGGTAGGATTTCGAGCGATGACTTCTACCAACACCGTGATTCTGGCAGTGGTGTTTCTGGTGACGAGCGGCATCAGCGTTGTCACCGGCAGCACGTCCGTGATCACCGTCCCTGTGATGTTTCAACTGGGAATGGATCCACGCGTCGCGGTAGCAACGAATATGTTCGCGTTGACCTTCATGAGCGTGGGGGGCACGCTGCCTTTTTTACAGGGAGATGCATTGAACCGGCGGCGCTTACCTGGCCTCATAGCCGCTACGCTTGCGGGCTCAGCGGTGGGCGCGCTGCTGCTACTGATCATTCCGGCGAGAATTGTGCCGGGATTCGTCTCGACTGCCATCATTGGGCTGGCTATCTTCTCCGTGATTTATCGACGTTCGGATATCGAGATGTCCGGCTCGCCCCATCGCTCGCTGGAACTAACAGGGTATGTTTTGACGTTTCTACTGGGGATCTATGGAGGGGTGTTCAGCGGCGGTTATGTGACGATACTGACGGCGGTTTTTGTAGCTGCGTTTCGGATGACGTTTATTGAAGCCATCGCGACCACCAAACTTGTCAATATCTTCTCCTCCGGTATCGCCACTGCGATTTTCATGTGGCACGGCTTGGTAGATTACCGCCTGGGGCTTATCTTTGGCGCAACCATGTTTGTAGGAGCTCTGTTAGGAGCGCGTTTTGCGCGGCGGCTGCAAAACGTTTGGCTGAAACGCATTTACCTTGCCGCCGTGTGGTTGCTTGCATTGAAAACGCTGCTCTTCGACGTGCTGCGCCCCGGCCAAGGGGTGGAAACTCCCGTGGGCGGCCACTGAGGGCCGCACGCGGGAGAGTTTATCCGTCACCGGCGCTGGCCGCGAGGCGTGCCAACCGGAAGGGCGAAATCCCACGCTCCCTTCTAATCCGACAGTAGAGGAGGAGTGGAACCCGTGTTACTTACTATGGCTTGAACGGTCGCGGAGGTGGTGTTACCTGCCGTATCCTTTGCTTCCACCGTAAACGTGTGAGATCCATTCGACACACTCTTGGAGTCCCACCGGATGTAGTACGGCGCAGCGGTCACAGTCCCAACCTCGCTCCCATCGACGGAGAATACCACCGACGACAGGACGCCGCCAACCACGGGATAAGTGATGGTTGCGGGGCTACCCCAGGCCGACTTATTCAGCGTCGCGTCCGTCGCTCGAACTTGCCAGGTGTAAGTTGTGGCAAGGCCGCGATCGTATGCCGACGCCTGGAATGTCACCGTTTTGCTTATCGTTGAACCGGACGATGGTTTCGCGACCGACACCGTTGGTGCGATTGTGTCGTCAAGTTGGGGCGCCGCCCCGTCGGTATAGCTTGTTGATTGAATGCCGGTCTTGACGACTATGAATGAGCCCGACGTTCCTTGCCGGCGCTGTACGTCGTACAAGGCAGCGGCCAAACCATTGGTCGATGCCTTCCATGTGAGATTGACGACAGGCGCTCCGCCGGTGGTAGCCGCCAGCCCCGTTGGCACCGTTGGCGCTTGCCAGTCACCAGTTGTTGCACAAGCAGTGGGGCCCGCCGGTGACATCCGTTGGACCAAGTCGATAGTCTTTATCTGGTAACAGTAGAGCGTAGCCGACTTTAGGAGCCCGGGGTTGGTGTAGCTGAGCGGGCTTGCGGGAGTCTGCCCAACGTATGCGAAGGGGCCTGAATTGCTGCCCACGCTACGGTAAATCACGTACCCGGCAATGCCGGACGGTCCCGTATTGTCGGTTGCGCCGGACCATGTGATTCCCATTGACGAAGAAACAGGAGGTCCCTGAACGACCGCGCCTGCCGTTACTGCGGTTGCCGTCGGCGCAGTGGGGGCGGTGATGTCGGGAGTGCAAACGGGGGGCGGGGTGGTCGCAGCCTCGTTGCCCGCAAAGTCGAGGGACGTCACGGTGTAGACATAGCAAGTTCCATCCAACAGACTGGCCTCGGTAAACGCAGTCTCGATGGTAGTTACGGTAGCGACGCCTGGACGCGCCACAGTGTATTTATAAACTCCAACGTTGTCCGAAGAGAGCCAGTTCAGCACGATTTGGTTCGGATACTCGGTAGACAACACCACAGGGGCGACCGGAGCAGTGGTGTCCACCGGATTCATGATGAGGCCGTTCCAACTCGTGCCTGTGCTGGACACCGCGGGGATCGAAATTGCCGCGCCGGCGGCGGCCCGGGCCAGTCCGAATAAAGTCGACGGCGATGCGTTCTGCGTACTACTGTCGTAGTCGATGTAGGCCCGCAGGTACTGCGACCAGAAAGCGGACATGTAATCTGCGTTCTGGAAGTAAGACCAATTCACAGCAGCTTCCAGAAACTGGGTATCCAGCGGAGCCCAGAAGCTGAAGACATCCCGCGAATACAGTAACGCGGTCGAGTAGAAGGGATTTCCCAATTCGTTGTCGCGCACCTTATAGGCCCAGGCCTCCG
>JBDTMC010000520.1:0-5411 GCA_039934475.1 Bryobacteraceae bacterium
CTACGCGACCACCGACGTCATGCTCGGCGTGGCCGAATCGGGGCGCGCCAATGAAATCTCCCTCTATACGGGCAATGACGATCACATCCTCATGGACTTAGTAAGTGCGATTGGACGGCAGCGGTTTACCGGTGGCCTGCTGGGGCACTGGGCTTTCTGGACAAGGAAAGCCGTAGAGCATCTCGCTGCGGCCCACCGCGCCGTCATTGAAGGGGTGATCAGCGAGGAGTATGTCACCCTCGCTGGCGAAGTGACCGACGCCAATGCCGCCGCGTTCGATGCCGCCAACCGCTTTAGCGGCTGCATTCCGGGCATCCACGAGATTCTGCGCAGGCAGGGCCTGCTCGCCGGCCGCTGGTGCCTCAATCCGCACGAGGAACTCTCCCCCGGACAAGAGCGGGAGATCGACCGCGTCTACGCCGCCTATCCGCATTTGAATGACGATGCCTTCGTGCGCGAGAACCTGGACCGCTGGCTGCGATGACCATTCGCCCGTTACTCCAGAGTGACGTATCCGGCGCCCTCGACTTGTGCACTGCGGCCAATTGGAACCAGACCGCAGCGGACTGGGAACGTATGCTGGCCCTCCAGCCCGATGGGTGTTGGTGCGTCGAGCGCGACGGACGAGTAGTGGCCACAGCTTCACTCGTTCGCTGGGGCACGTCTCTGGGTTGGATCGGAATGGTGTTGACTGCTCCCGATCAACGCGGACAGGGTCTCGCCCGGGCGTTGATGAATCACGCTATCGCCACGGCGCGCGCGTGGCGGATTCCCTCGGTGTGGCTGGACGCTACAGACATGGGAATTGCCCTCTATCGGAGCCTCGGGTTTGTCTATGAGTGCGCCATAGAGCGGTTTCATCGCGACGCCGATACCATTGTCGGTAGCGAAGCTTGGCCAACATTCATTCCCGATTGGAAACTCGACGAAGAGGCTACCGGTATTGACCGTCGCCGTCTCCTTGAGTCGCTGGCGATGGTCGAGGCGACGTCATTGCCCGGTGGATTTGTCATGGGGCGTCCAGGCGCGCGAGCCACTTACTGCGGGCCGCTGGTAGCGCGCACCTCCACCACCGCCGAGTTATTGCTCACCACGTTTCTTCTGCGTCACCAAAACCAACCCGTTTACATTGATTGCCTCCCCAGCAACACCGCGTCCGTGGACATGGTGCAGCGGTACGGATTCCGCCCCGTGCGCCGCCTCACGCGCATGTCCCTCGCCTTGGAATCCATGCCTTACTCCACCGGCGATCGCAATCTCGTCTACGGCATCGCCGGCTTCGAATACGGCTAATGCACCCCGAAAACATTCCCTCTACTCGACCACTACCGAATCGGAGCCGCGACCGTCAGGGAGCGACCACCACGGCCCACAATACCTGGACGCTCCGCCACTCCAACCTTTACAAAACTTACGAAACGCACAACCCGTCACCGGTCGTCAGCATCTCTTAGGAGGAAGAACATGCGCGTGTTGTTGCTGCTGGCCGCCGCCGCGACCCTATGGGCGAGCGAGACCGTAGTACTGGAGATCCCGCCAGTCACCAGTTCCGTCGCCATGAAGGGACAGCCAGTATCCATCACGGCGTCAGCCACCATCGCTCGCACCGATGCGGCCTGGGGCAAGGAAGGGTACCGTCTCACCGTGAAGGCCGATCTCTCCGATCTTCAGCAGCATCTAACGGAGTTGCTCGCGGCGCAGTTGAACAAAGACGACAAGTGCGGCGAGCAGATCCAGGTGCAGAGCGCGACTCTCACGCCGCTCGAGCCAGCCGGCTTACTCACGGTGCACCTGCACTACGAACGCACCCTCTGCGCAAAGGCGTTTGGCCGGCAGGTATCCAAAAGGATGGTCGCCGGCAACGGCATTGTCGATGTGAAACTCACGCCCGCGGTTGAAGCCAACAAGACAGTGCGCCTCACTCCCCAGGTCACAAGAATGGACGCCGATGGCTCCTTGGGCGATCTGTTGCGGTCCGGACAGTTGGGCGAAAGGGTGAAGGAGAAGATCGAAGAATCGGTCGCCTCTTCCATCCAAAAAGCAGCAAACGTCGACGGTACGGTGCCGGCCTCGATTCAGAGCAAGGTTTCCATTCAGAGCGCGCGCTTCGCGGACGGCGGCGCTGGCCGCTTGGCCGTCGTAGTTATAGGCGACGTGAAGATGACCGCGAACGAAGAAAAATCACTGGCGGCCGCAATAGCCGCCCGTCGCTAGTTCACTCCCGCGCCTTGTAACGAACCCCCAGCACAGTCACATCATCGGAAGATGGCGCCCCATCGGCGAATCGCGTCACATTCGCTGTCACGGCGTTCACGATTTCTTCAACGGCAATCGGGCCCGTTTCCCGAAGTAACTGCACTAAACGTTCCTCGCCGAAGAAAATGCCTTCGGGATTCATGGCTTCGGTGACGCCATCGGTAAAGAGAAGGATTGCGTCGCCTGGTTGCAGCTGTGCCTGTGCAGTCGTATAGCGGGGTGAGCCGATCGCTCCTAGAGGCAAACCCGAAGAGGCATCCAGTGTGTCCACGCCACCGGCCGCTCGAATCACGTACGGCGGATTGTGTCCAGCCCGGCTGTACACCAGTTCCCCCGTCTCCAGATCCAGGATCCCGTAGAAGCAGGTGACGAACATCGACGAAGCGCGCTCAGCGCGAAGGAAGCGGTTCACCTCCTCCATGCATTCTCGCGGAGGCATCCCTTTGCCCGCGGCCACCCGCAGCAGCGTGCGGCTTACGGCCATGTAAAGCGCCGCGGCAATGCCTTTCCCCGATACATCGCCAATTACGAACGCGAGTTTCCCCGAGTCCAGCAAAACGAAGTCGAACAGGTCGCCCCCCACATGCGTCGCGGGAATCATCGCGCCCTGTATCTCGAAGCGGGCATTCCGCGGGAATTCACGCGGCACCAGCGACTCTTGAATGCGGCGCGCGACCTCCAGTTCGCGATCAAGTGTCAACAACCGGGCCTGATTGATAGCCGCTCGTTTCCGCATCGTCACTTCGTGAATAGCCTTGTCCAGAGTGATCTCCAGATCCTGGAAGTCGATCGGCTTAGTGATGAAGTCGAAGGCGCCGCGGTTCAGCGCGGTTCGGATATTCGGCATGTCCCCATAGGCAGACACGATCACCGACCGCAGCATCGGATGAGCGTCGCGAATCTTCGAAAGCAGTGTCAGCCCATCCATCACCGGCATATTGATGTCGGTGAGAAGCACATCGACATCGCTGTTTGAGCCTAAGGCCGCTAATGCCTCCTCGCCATTGGCGGCAAAGAGGAAAGAAATCTCGTTCGCCCGGATGCGCTTACGGAACCGCTGGGTGATCAGAAGTTCCAAGTCGGGTTCGTCGTCAACTACCAAAATTCGATGCGGCATTGCTGGAAACGGAAAACAGTGAGCAGGGCTTCCGGACCACTCCCCATGGTATATTCGTGGATACTCCAGTCTACCCCGTTAGGAAGTCATGACCCTCAGAATTTCTTTTTTCCGCAACTGTCTTTCCCTGGCCCTGCTGGCCGTTTCCGTCGCCAGCGCTCACCAGCCGCATGACTCCATGCTTCTGGTCGCCACGTCCCCCAACTTCATCTCCGACAAGACGGTCATCATGGCCGCCGACTACCTCTCGGTGTCTATTGGAGTCTACCCGGTTTTCCGTTCGACGGATGGCGGCATTACATACTCCGTAATGCGCGACCTCCCCAATCTTGCCGCCACTGAAATTGCGTTCTCGCCCGCCTATGCCGCGGATCGTACAATCTTCATCGCCGGCAGGGGAGGAATGTTCCGAACCACTGATGGCGGAGATTCCTGGGCGCCCATCGGGCCACTGCCGGGCGCGCCCATGAACGACGTCGCGTTGTCGCCCGCCTTCGCCTCCGACAACACCATGCTGGCCATCACTCTATCGAATCAGATCTGGAAGTCCACCAATCGCGGCGATTCCTGGACTCAAATGGCCGCGCCCGCTGCCAGTCTCACCGTTGTCAGTTTCAATCCGGCTTATCCCACCCAGCGCGGCATCCTCCTCGGCACCGCCAACTCGGGCCTCTATCGTTCCACGAATCTCGCCGCCAGTTGGACTCAAGCGCTCCCCGGTATCAACAAAGTCACCTCCATCGTTTACTCCCCGCAATATGTAACCGACGGAACGATTTGGATCGGCACCTTCGGCGGCGGCGTTTACCTCTCCACCACCAGCGGTGCCTCTTTCGCCGCTTCCAACACTGGCATCACCAATCTCAGCGTAAACAGCATCGTGGCCTCGCCCACGTACTCTGCGGACACCACCGTGTTCCTGGCCACCACTACGGGAGTCTTTCGTTCCTCCAATGGAGGAAGTTCCTGGGCCGCCGGCGCCGCCGTCAACCGCATTCTGTCCACTCAGACCACCACTCACTACCGAAGTCTTGCCGTAGGGCGAACCGGCGGAGTCAACTATCTCTTCCTCGCTATGTTCGAAGGCGGCTGGATGTCCACCAACCGCGCCAACTCGTGGACCGACATCGACATGATTCCCTCGTTCCTCATCCGCAAGCTCAACATCTCCAATACCTACGCTACCGATGGCACCCTCTACGCCACTGACTACGGCGGCGGCGCCCTTTGGACCTTCGACCGCGGTGCTTCCTGGAGCTATAAGAACGTCGGACTGATCAATGCCTTCCCCGATGGCAATGGCATCTCCCCGAACTTCGCAGTGGATCACACCGCGTTCCTCGGCAACGTCACCGGCATGCAGATCTTTGGCGGTGCCGCCTGGGGTCCGGTCGTCAACCTCGGTGCGGCCACCTACGCGCGAAGCATCTCCCCCTCCCCCAATTTCGCCAACGATCACTTTCTTTTTATCGGTACCGATAATATCGATACCGGCAATCCCGTCACCGTGGTCTATAACGGTCAATCCGTTCCCAATCAGGGTGTCTTCTCATCCAGCGACGGCGGCACCACCTGGGCGCCCACAGGCCTCGGAGGCCCTCGCATCAGTTCGGTCTCCTTATCGCCGAACTACTCCTCTGATCACACCGTCTTCGCCTCCAGCCCCGGTAGTGGACTCTACAAGTCAACCGATAGTGGAAACACGTGGTCATCCATTACAGTCGTCCCCTCTGACACAGTCATTCTTGAGGTGGATGTCTCCCCCACCTACCCCATCGACTCCACTCTCATTGCCGCCACGTCTCACTCCGGTATCTTCAAATCCCAGGATGCCGGCCTCACATGGACCCTCATCCCCGGCAGCGACCTGTTGACGGGCCTTAACATGGCAATGTCCCCCGCATTCGCTACAGACCACACTATCTTCATCGGCACCATGCAGCAGGGCTTGTTGAAGTCTATCGATGGCGGCAATACGCTACAACCCACGGGCCTGCCGAATGCCTTCGTAATGAATGTCGTAGTATCTCCGGCCTAC
>JBDTMC010000521.1:0-5410 GCA_039934475.1 Bryobacteraceae bacterium
GGAAATTCGTGCCTGTACCAATTTTTCCGGCACACGGCGTTGCACCACGGGCTGCAAACCGATGGGGAGAGTATGAAGGCGGTACTATTTAATTCATCTCCATAGTTCCACCGATTCATGGAGGTCATGCGTGGTGTCCAAGCGGCTCCCAAGAAGCGCTTAGATGACTTAGTGCAACAAGCCAGGAACATTCTCCACAAAACGGCAAGCCATACGCTCCAGGGCAGAAGCGCGCCTCGAGCGAGTTCTCCAAGCTGCCAATCTTGTGTTCTAGGGCGGAAGAATCCATAAGCGCTATGGCGTCTCTCCCTACAGCGGGAGTTCATGCATGTGCTAGTCGGGCAAAAACCGTTGTAGGTATGACCTGTCACGCCGCTATAGCGCGTGGATAGCACTGGAACGTCAAGTATATTGTTACCCTAAATAGAGTAAGGCGTCTCGCGCCGGTGCAGCGTGACCCGATCGCCACTTTCACCTCCACAAGCTTACTGAGCGCTCGCCACTGGGCGATCCGTGTGAAAGTACTTCTTATAAGCCACAATCCAGTTCGTTGAAATCTCCCGCTGCGCCTCACCTAAATCCAACGTCCCATCGCACACCATTTCACGCATTCGATCTTCCAGATCGTCCTTCACCTGGGCATTCCATACCGTCGCCGAATACGAGTGCGGCCATAAATTGTGAATATCGTCGGCCCCACCCAGCGCCGGCGTCACCAGATAGTCGATCTCATAGGCCTTAGGCTCCGCGCCTGCGATCCCATACTCCTCAAAGACTCGTCGCTGCAGCGATACCGGAACGGCTTTGTTCTTCATGTTGGGCTGGGCGCATACAGCTTGCCTGCTTGAGAGCACAGCCGCTCCAGGCGTAAGCCTCGAATCCGGGATGGAAGCCACCATCCGGCTGTCCTGGTCACGCCGTTCCCTGCCGGTATTCCAACGGACCACAAACAGCGCCACGGCCAGTACACAAAAGACCGCCACGGCAAACGAGGGAAGTTGGAACCAACTCCGCGCTGGCGGAGGCGCCTCCGACAACTTCGCCCGCAACATCGCCCGCGCCGGCCCAATCGGCGGCAGTCGCTCGTCAAACTGCGACTGATGAGAACGCACAAACCCCATAATGGCGTCCTGCAGTTCCTGGCTTCGTGTACGGCATTTCCAACACGATTCCAAGTGCGAGCGAACACGCTTCTCCTCAGACTTCGACAGTTCTCCGTCCACGTTGAGTAACAACAGTTGGTCGGAAACATGAGCTTCCTCATACTTCATTGATTTCACCGTTCAGACACGCACGCCATTCGGCTCAACGACCGAGCCACCGAAAGGGATACTGCGCCCAAGGACATATCGAGAATCTCCGCGATTTCACGATATCGTAAACCCTCCGCACGCAACGCCAGACACTGACGGTCCTGCTCCGGTAACGCCTGCACCACCGCCAGCAAACGAACCTGCGTCTGATTCTGTCGCAACTGGTCCTCCGGGTTTGGACCTGGATCGATTGCCACTTCCCCGGCTGCCGCATCAGCCCGCGACTCCCAATCCCGGCGATTCCGGTTACGCCGCCTCAATGCCAGATTGTGCGCTACACGAAATAGCCAGCCGCGCAGGTTCTCCCTGGAGCGTCCCGCGCGGAGGTGCTGGAACAACGCCAGGAAGACGTCCTGAATCACTTCCTCCCCATCGGCAAATACCAGCCCAAAACTCGACAGATACCGCAGCAGCGGACTTCGGAACTGCTCGAACAAACCGACAATCTCGTCTTCCAGTCGCGCGCCTCCGTGGTCGCTCTCCGCCGAAACGGTGAGCAGAGCCGGCAGAGCTTTGCGTTCTGAAAAAAAAGAGGACATGCTAATCCAGCGCCCGCACTTGTATATTCCTCACCCGCCGGTTCTGTTCAATAAATAAATACTGAACAAGGAGTGCCGCGAGTGAATGTCCAAGTATGGGTTCATTTCTCAGCAGCCAGACCAACCGGCCGCTCATCTCCACCTTAATTCTACTGGCTGCTGCCGCATTGCTTCCGGGGCAAGCGCCGACCGGCGAGATCCGGATCGAAGTCAAAGATGCCTCCGGTGCCGTCATGGAAGCGGAGGGCCGCATTACCAACCTCGCCAATGGCTCAGATCGACATTTCCACACCGATGCCCGCGGCGCTTATAACTTGCAAAGCATTCCCTACGGCCGCTACCGGCTGCAGCTTTCCCGAAACGGATTCGTCTCTCAAACCCTGCTCCTCGACGTCCAGTCCCAAACTCCCGTTTCGCGCTCAATCACATTGGCCGTGGGCATCGCTGCTACTCGCGTCGAAGTGGTAGCCGCAACGCCTCTTGCCGGTACCGGCCAGTCCGTCATTGAAATTCCCGCGCCTGTCCAAACGGCGTCCGCGCGCGACATTGAGGCCAGCGGTGCGCTGAATCTTGCCGATCTCCTGAACCGCCGCCTGGATGGAGTGCACATCAACGAAATCCAGGGCAATCCCTTCCAACCCGATGTCAACTATCGCGGATACACCGCATCTCCTCTCCTCGGTACCCCCCAAGGCCTTTCCGTCTACATGGATGGCGTGCGCCTCAACCAACCCTTCGGCGACGTAGTGAGCTGGGATCTGATTCCGCGTATTGCCATCTCCGAAGCTACCCTCATGCCCGGCTCCAATCCGATCTTCGGACTCAACACCCTCGGTGGCGCACTCTCCATCGCGACCAAGGACGGCGCCGCCAATCCAGGCACCGAAATCCAGCTCAGTGGAGGCAGTTTTGGCCGTAAGGCTGCCGAGCTTCAGCACGGAGGTTCAAATTCCAAAGGCCTGCACTGGTTCCTCGCCACCAGCCTTCTCTTCGAGGATGGATGGCGCACAGCCTCGCCCTCTGACGTGCGTCAGTTCTTTGGAAAGCTCGGCTGGCAGCGCAGGAAGACTTCCCTTGCCCTTAGCCTCGGGTACGCCAACAACTCCCTCACCGGAAATGGTCTTCAGGAGCAGCGCCTGCTGGCGCGCGACTGGAACAGCGTCTACACCATTCCCGATACCACCGCCAATCGGGCGCCGTTTCTCAGTCTAAGTGGACGGCACAGCTTCACCGGCAATCTATCGTTTTCTGGAACTGCTTACTACCGTTACATCCGCACCGCCACACTGAATGGCGATATCAATGAGGATTCCCTCGATCAGTCTGTCTACCAGCCGAGCTCCGCCGATCAAGCGGCACTTACTGAGGCTGGCTACACCGGCTTCCCCACAAGCGGCGCCAACGTTGCCAATACGCCGTTCCCCTCTTGGCGCTGCATTGCGCAAGCGCTCCAGGGCGACGAACCCGCTGAGAAGTGCAACGGCCTCCTCAATCGCACCCGCAGTCAGCAGCACAACTATGGGCTCACCAGCCAGGTTACGTGGCTCACCTCCTCGCACGCCACTCACCACCAGTTCACCGTAGGCGCCGCCTATGACGGCAGCCGCGTCAACTTCGCTCAGTCCTCCCAACTGGGCTACCTCAATCCCGACCGCACCGTTACCGACGTCAATGCCTTCGGCGACGGCGTCACTGGCGGCGACGTCGACGGAGACCCGTTCGACACACGCGTCGACCTCCACGGCTCAATCAATACCGGCAGCATCTACGCAACCGACACCATTTCCGGACGGCGGTGGAACTTAACGTTGGCGGGCCGCTACAACCGCACCGCCGTGGACAACTACGATCGCATCCAGCCGTTGGAAGGCACGGGTTCTCTCACCAGCCGCAACACGTTTGGGCGATTCAATCCTGCAGCCGGTTTCACCTTCAACGCCGCCAAAGGAGTGAACCTCTATTTTGGTTATAGCGAGGGCAGCCGGGCGCCCACATCCATCGAACTCGGTTGTGCCGATCCCGAACAACCCTGCAAACTCCCCAACGCCCTCGCCGGCGATCCGCCGCTAAAGCAAGTGGTCACCCGCACCTTCGAAGGCGGCATACGCGGCGGTTCTGAGACCCCGATAGTCTGGAGCCTCGGATGGTTTCGAGCCGAAAACCGCAATGACATTCTCTTCGTCGCGTCCACACAAACTGGCTTCGGATACTTCAAGAACTTCGGCCAAACACGCCGCCAGGGACTTCAGGCCGATTTGAGGGGTAGGCTCTGGCACTTCAACTTGGGCGGAGGCTACACCTTCCTCGACGCGACGTATCAGAGTCCTGAGACCGTCGACGGATCCAGCAACAGTACCGGAATGGAAGGCATCATCGAAATTCAGCCCGGCAACCGCGTCCCGCTCATCCCCCGTCACTTGTTGAAAGCGTTTGCGTCCCTGCCCATCTCTAAGAAATTCTCCGTGGACCTCGATTTCGTGGCCGTCTCACGATCCTTCGCACGAGGCAACGAAAACAACCTCAGTCAGCCCGATGGCCAATACTACCTCGGCCCGGGAACCTCGCCCGGCTACGGTGTCACCAACCTCGGTGCACGCTATCAGGTTCACCCCAAGGTCCAATTTTTCGCCCAGATCAACAACCTCTTCGATCACCGCTACTACACCGGCGCACAGCTCGGGCCGACAGGTTTTACCGATCAAGGAAACTTCATCGCCCGTCCCTTTCCCTCAGTAGAAGGCGACTATCCCGTGGCGCATGCAACCTTCTATGCACCGGGAGCTCCGTTTGGAGTATGGGGAGGCATCCGCATCAAGTTCTGACAGGTAGGCTAAAATCAGGTCGGTGGCTATAAACAGAACAGGGATCACCCGACGCGAGGCGCTCGGTTGCGCCGCCGCGTTGGCCAGCTTCGCGGGGAGTGGCCAAGCCGCGGTCGGCGACGAGGTTCACCTCGTCCGCGTACCCGCGCCGGGCTTGCAGCCCCAGGTAGTGGCCGACGCCGCCGGCGACCTTCATTTGATCTACTACTCCGGAGACCCCCGCCAAGGGGACCTCTACTACGCCCGCTCCCACGATTCAGGCGCCACCTTCTCTGCTCCCTTACGCGTGAACAGTCAGGACGGCAGCGCCATTGCCGCCGGAACCATCCGTGGCGGCCAACTGGCGATCGGCAAGAACAGTCGCGCGCACGTCGCCTGGAATGGTTCCGGAAAAGCGGCTCCCCGCGGTCCCATTAATCCCGACTCGTCAAAGCCCGGCGAGCCCATGCTCTACGCCCGCCTCAATGACAGCGGCACTTCCTTTGAGCCCCAGCGCAACCTCATGCTGCACTCCTTCGGCTTGGACGGCGGCGGCTCTCTCGCCGCCGACGACACCGGCAACGTCTACGTCGCCTGGCACGGAGTCGGTGAATCGGAGGCCACCGGCACCGGGAAAGAAGGTGAGGCGCGCCGTCGGGTTTGGGTCACGCGGTCAATGGATCAGGGCCGGTCCTTCCAGACAGAGGCGAAGGCGTGGGCAGAAGAGACAGGCGCCTGTGGCTGTTGCGGCATGAAA
>JBDTMC010000522.1:0-5405 GCA_039934475.1 Bryobacteraceae bacterium
GGGCCTCGTGAGTGATTCTCGGCACGTTCCTGGCGCTGGTGTGGCCGGGACCGTAGTCGCCATGTGGACCCTCAATTTCCTGGTGCTGGGGCTGAGCGGCGGCGAACTGCACGAAGATCTCACGGTGCAGTTGGAATGGCCGGTACTCTTGTTTGCCCTCGGCTTATCGGTGCTCACTGGCCTGCTGTGCGGCATGTATCCGGCTTGGGAAGCCGCGCGCTCCAGCGTCGCGACCACCCTCAAGGACGAAGCCGGCAACGTCTCCGCTAATACCTCCGCTGCCTTTACCCGCCGTTTTCTGGTGTGCCTGCAAGTAGCCTTTTCGGCGCTGCTTCTCATTCCTACCGGTTTGTTTCTTAAGAGCCTGGTGAACCTGGTGCGGGTGGACCTGGGCATCCGCTCTGAGAACGTCATCACGTTCGGAACTTCTCCGGAACTGAACGGCTACAAGCCGGCGCAGAGCCGGGCTTTCTTTGAGCGCGCCGAAGCCCAGTTGGCTGCGATTCCAGGAGTGCAAAGCGTCACTGCCGCTCTGGTTCCGCTGATTGCCGGCAACAACTGGGGCAACAGCCTTTGGGTGGAGGGGTACACCCGCGATCCGAAGGCCGAGAATAACTCGATGTTCAATATGGTGGGCGACGGCTACTTCGGCAAAATCGGGATGCCGTTGCTTTCCGGCCGCGAGTTCACTGATCGCGACACGCAGGCAGGATCTAAAGTCGCCATCGTGAATGAGAGATGGGCGAAGATGTTTCTCGGTAACAAGAACCCAATTGGACGGCACTTCGGGCTCTCCGGTTCGAAGACATTGGACATTGAAATTGTGGGCGTCGTGAAAGACGCCCATTACTCCGGCGTGAAGCAGGCTCCGCCCCGCGTGTACTTCATTCCCTACCGCCAAAGTGAGGATGCGGGTTCCCTGAATTTCTACGTTCGTTCGTCATTGCCCCGCGAACAGGTGATGACCCAGATCCGCGCCGTAATGCGTTCCCTGGACCCGAACCTGCCGCTGGAAGGCATGAAGACACTCGACGAGCAGATCAAGCTCAACATTCGTTCAGACCGTCTGGTCCTGCAACTGGCAGCCGCTTTCGCCGTCCTCGCCACACTGCTCGCGATGCTGGGGTTATACGGCGTTATGGCGTACAACGTGGCGCGCCGGACGCGCGAGATCGGCATTCGAATGGCGTTGGGTGCGGAAGCGGCCCGCATTCGCGGGATGGTCATGCGCGAGGTAGCTTTGATCCTCGCGGTCGGCTTAGTCTTCGGCATCCCGCTCGCGCTCTCCGCCTCCAGGTTAGCCGAGAGTCAGCTGTTCGGCGTTAAGTCGTTCGACCCGATCGTAGTGGTATCCGCGACTTCGGCATTGGCTCTGGCGGCGGTGCTGGCGGGCTACATCCCTGCTCGCAAAGCGACTCGTATCGACCCCATGGTCGCCTTGCGCTACGAGTGAAGAGCGGCGTCGAGATCTGCCCAAAGATCGTCCGGGTGTTCCAGTCCGACTGAGATCCGCAGCAGGTTCTGCGGCACTTTCGTCTTCGGTCCTTCCACTGAGGCGCGGTGCTCAATCAGGCTATGCGTGCCGCCGAGGCTGGTAGCGCGGGTAAACAGTTTCGTTCGCGCAGCCACGCTCATGGCACAACCGCGCACCTGCACCGATAGCATGGCGCCGAACCCGCCGCTCATCTGTCGGGCTGCCAGGGCGTGCTGCGGGTGGGACGATAGACCCGGATAGTGGACCATCTCCACCGACGCATGGCCCTCCAGGCGTCTGGCCAAAGTCAAGGCATGCTCAGCTTGAGCGCGAACGCGGTAGGGCAGGGTATCGATTCCGCGCAGGGTCAGCCAGCAATCGAAAGGCGAGGGCGCTGCGCCGCCATACATCTGGATCTTGTGAACGCGCTCAAACAGGTAGTTATCATAGCGCGTGATCAGGGCGCCCCCGGTGACGTCGGAGTGCCCACCGAAATATTTCGTCGTGGAATGCATGACCATGTCGATACCGAGGTCGAGCGGCCGCTGCAGGACCGGCGTGGTGAAGGTGGCGTCGCAGACGGTGATGGCATTCGCCTTCCGCCTGAGGTCGGCAATCGCCGCCAGATCGGTAATCCGCAGCAAGGGGTTGGAAGGCGTCTCCACCCACAGCAGCCGTGTCGTCGGACGGATGGCAGCCTGGACAGCGTCCAGGTTTGTCATGTCTACGTGCGTGACCTCCAGCGGCCACTTGCCGAAGACGTCTTCGGTGACGTGGCGCAGGCCATAGTAGACGTCATCAGGCACAAGCACATGGTCGCCGGGTTCCAGACCTTGCAGCAGCGCCGTGAGAACCGCCAGGCCTGACGAGAAGGCAAGGGCGCGGCGTCCGCCTTCCACAGCCGCCAGACACTGCTCCAGTGACGAGCGGTTGGGATTATCTTCGCGGCCATAAGAAAAGCCACGCCGGTACTCGCCGTCTTCATCTCGCAGAAACGTGGTCGAAAGATAGATCGGTTGTGCAATCGCGCCGGTAGCACAATCCGGCTTCCGGCCAACATGAACCGCCTGGGTCTCAAGTCGCATACCGACAAGTGTAATCCCGTGTGCATTCACTGCTAGGTGGGAGACCACGACAGGCTGTCGCACTGGTCTAGTTGCCGATCTACTGTGGATCGATCGTGTCCTTTAATCCGTTCGAAAGCCGCTTATACCTATGAGTAATCCGAAAGCGATTCGCCAATCTGTTCGCAGGGATGGATGGCGACGAAATCTGAAAAACTCAGCCGACTCGATAAAAAGGTTCGAACAAAATGAAATCCAATCGATTTTCAGCCACTGTTCGCAATTTCGTGACGCCAATGCGTCTACTTGCTATTTGTCTTCTCCCTCTCACACCACAGGCGTTCGCCAGCGAGGAGCTATCGCTGAGTCTACGCGAGACCGTGCGGCAAGCCGACGCGATTGCGCTGGGTACTGTCACGGCGAAACAGTCACGCTGGGGCGACGGGACGCGTCGTTGGATGGTGACCGACTTCAGCTTTTCAGTTGAACAAGTGATCTATAGCTCCGAACGAAATGGAGCAATCGCCCCGACGGTGTCTCTGACGTACTGGGGTGGCACGATCAACGGCGAGACTCAGGCTATCAGCGACGTGCGTCTGCCCGCAATCGGGGAACGCCTTATCGTGATGCTAGGGCCGGATTGGGCCCGCCAAACAGGCTTCACGCCGATCGTCGGCTTAAATCAGGGCTTGTTCGTGGTTGGCGCCGCGTCGGGCGGAGCGGAATCCGTTCGAGACGCGGCCGGTCTTACTTTGGCGCTGGGGTCTGACGGCCAAGTGTTGCGGCGTGCCAGCGCAGGGATGGCGCAGTCGCCGGACGTCAATCTGCCAGCGTTCTTGGGGTGGGTGTCGGCGAACATCGCAGCCATCAAGGCGGGCCCCTCGGAGCTGCCCGCATTCACGGCTCCTGGCGCACTTCGCGGCATTGCGAAGACGCCGTCGTTCTCCCGATCCGGAGCGCCCGCCGGCGTGTCGTCCCCGCGGATCGATCCGCCTGCGGCCGTTCCCACTGCCATACCTCTCGTTCCTCCGGTGGACAGCAGCAACCAGGGTGGAATCGCGCTTAATCGACCCGCTGTGAATCCAAACTTCAGCACCAGCCACCAGGCGCACCTCCCGATCGTCGTGAACAACTTTCCGGACAGCTTTGCGCCGTGGTCGCCCGAAGACGAATACCAGATGAGCAAGTGGAACTACTACGGGTCGGATGTCTTCCGCGTCTATACCACCCCCTCCGGCACCTATAGCTGGCCCGACGGCGTATTTGATCTCGCCGGCTGGCCGAGTTCGTCGGATCTGATGGCAGTCTACGGCAGCGGCTGGGGTTCCACCACGATCGGCGTCACATTTCTTCGCTATGACAGCGGCGGATGGATCATCGAAGCGGACATCGCATTGAACCCTGCGTTCGGTTTCACTCTGGACGACGAGTGGGTCTACAACGGTTCGAGCGCGCAAGGCTTCCGGCAGGTGATGACTCACGAACTCGGCCACATGCACGGGCTCGATCACCAGTTCAACTTCCTCTCGGTCATGAACTACATGCCGTCGGCCTTCCGGTTCTTTGGAATTCCGTACATGGACGATGCGGCAGGCATTCGTTTCGAGTATTCTTCGAACGCGGTTCCGATTACCGATCTCGGTGTGTATCTCTACTACGAGTCGGGCTACCAAAGTGTTACCGACGCGACGTATCCGTCGAGCGTCGTCGCGGGCAATTCGATGACCGTGAACAACTATCACATTGAAAACGTCGGAACCACCACGATTTCGACGCCGACGGTCGAGTGGTACCTGTCGGCGGCCCGAAACTACAACGGCTTCTATGTATACCTCGGCAGCACCACGTACAGTTCGTTGGCTCCGTTCACGTATTTCACGCCAAGCAGCGTCGCGGCGACATTCACGGTTCCCGCAAGCCTTGCTCCGGGAAATTATTACCTCGGCGCCTTCATCCGCAACGACGCCGGTGCGGGCCAAAGTGGCTTTCCGTTCAGCAATAACTTCGCGTTCAGCCGTCTCACGACTCGGGTGGACGCGCCGCTCTTCACTCTGACTGTGAACAAGATCGGCACCGGGATCGGCACCGTGACGAGCGCGCCAGGCGGAATCAACTGCGGCGCGACGTGTAGCGCTGCCTTCAGCCCCTCAACCAGTGTGACGTTGACAGCTGCGGCACTAGGTGGTTCGAGGTTCACCGGTTGGAGCGGGGAAGGCTGCAGCGGAACCGGAACCTGCGTCGTGAGCATGACCCAGGCGCGCAACGTGACCGCGACATTCAACCTTCTGCGCTATAAGCTGACGGTGTCCAAGGCCGGCCCCGGCAGCGGCACCGTGACAAGTGCGCCGGCCGGCATCAACTGCGGTGCGACGTGTAGCGCCGCCTTCAATGCCTCAACCAGCGTGACGTTGACCGCTGCGGCAACAAGCAGTTCAAGATTCGCAGGCTGGAGCGGGGAAGGCTGCTCCGGTACCGGCACATGCTCAGTGACGATGAGTCAGGCCAGAAATGTCACTGCTACGTTCCGGCTGAAAAGGACACTGCCGTAACTGTTGGTTCCAGATCGCTTACTCGGAAGCCGGCCGGGATCCGTGGTCTCCGGCCGGCAGGGTTGGCCAGTGCTTCACCTTGCCCTTTTAGGTGCTAGCCTGGAATCGCCATGAGTAACTTTCGCGTTGTATATGAAGAATTCAAGGTCTTCGGTAAAGACCTGGTTGATCGTGTCGGCCAATTGATCCACGAAGGCAACGTCCGGAAGATCATCGTCAAGGACGACCACGGCAATACGTTTCTCGAAATTCCACTCACTGTGGCGACGGTGGGCGCGGTTGCGGTGCCCGTTTTAGCCGGCCTGGGAACCATTGCCG